>NZ_AQPF01000012.1:0-93834 GCF_009846745.1 Alcanivorax xiamenensis
ATGCCAATGCCGGAGGCCGGTAATTCGCCAGCAAGCTGGTCTCCCACGGAGTGTGCGACGAAGCCGCTGTGGGAAGCTTGCCTGCAAGCGAATATGCCAATGCCGGAGGCCGGTAATTCGCCAGCAAGCTAGCTCCCACAGTTTCGCTACGGAGCCGCTGTGAGAGCTTGCCTGCAAGCGAATGCGCCAAACGCCGGAGGCCAAAATTCGCTAGCAAGCTAGCTCCCACAGTTTTGCTACGAAGCCGCTGTGGGAGGCTTGCTTGCAAGCGAATATGCTAGTGCCGGGGATGCATCCGCGTTGCAGATACCATGGCGCCTCTTCCCGCACTGCCAGTAACCCTTATGTAACTTCCGGTAACGGATTTGCGCAAAATGTATGACTAAAATCGGGGCCACTTCAGTGAACACATGATAACTATTTGAGTTTTCATATAAAAATAATGAGTAGCAATCGCATCACTTTTCCCGAAAATTTCCGAAATTTTGCCACTTTTTCTAATTATAAATAACCATGTGGCCCTATATGACCGGATCCAAAGTAGTAAATTCAAGGATCAGTTAACAAATGAAAACTAAAGGTCGCTCAGAGCGTCTCCCTCTCGTTATCCTGTAGACGATACTTGGCAGATTGTTACCCCCTCCAGGTATCCCTTTACCTCGAATAACAAGCGTCTTGCCGTTTCCCGAACGGCTGTATGGAGATGTACCCATGAAAAAGAACAAGGTGCTTCAGGGAGCTGCCCTGGTAGCTTCCATGGGCATGCTCGGTGGTCAGGCCATGGCGAGCATGGGCAACATCGGAACGACCTATGGCGTGCTGCCGTCCGACATCGCTTCCGCTCAAGGGCTTTCCCTGTTCAATACCCAGGTTTCCGCCGTCTACTACAACCCGGCTTACCTCGCCAAGGACCCCCGTGGTGAATTGACCTTCGGCTTGCTGCACGCGGAGCATGAGCTGCGCGCCAACAGCCTGGGTGGCGCCGCGCCGCCAATCCGCAACGGCGACGTGTTGCAGGACTCCCCGTCTCAGCACGTTCTGGTGGGGATGAAAACCGATCTGAGTTCCATGACCCGTTTCAAACATCCGATCTACATGGGTGTGATGCTGGGTGTGGAGAAATACGGCGAGGAGATGATGGCGTTCGAGTCCGCCACCTCCAACGAGGGGCAGTACTTCGAATATGGCCGCCAGCCGTTGTTCCTGGTACTCGGTGGCGCCACGCAGATCTGGCGTGGCCTGGACGCCGGCGCCTCCGCCCGGTTGACCCTGCATTCCGATGCGGAACTGCGCGCCACCACCACCCTGGGTGGCGAGACCAGCTATGAATCCCTGAACGTTTCCGCCAAACCCTCGATCCGCCCGATTCTCAGCATGAACATGGACTGGGGGGAGAGCTTCTGCCCCGATGGCGAGTGCTGGTACAACGGCCTGGAAACCGCGTTGTCCTATCGCGGCTACTCCAATACCAAGACCACCGTTGATGCCAACACGGTGATTCCCGGCACCATCGGCGAACCCGGCCTGTCCCTGGCGGTGACTACTCTGGATTCCTATCAGCCGGATATCTTCGCTCTGGGCATGCTTTACGGTAAGGAGCGCTTCCGCGTCGCCGTTGGCGTGGAGCTGCAGCGCTGGTCCGACCTGGAAGAGGAATTCGAAGGCGACACCATCAAGGATCAGGCCGTGGAAGACGGTATTGGTGTGCTCGAATTCAAGGACATCGTGATTCCGCGCGTCGGCGCCGAGTTCAAGCTATCGCCGAACTACACCGTCACCGGTGGGGTGGCCTACAGCAAATCGCCGCTGGACTCCGACGCCTCGCTGGACGTGAACTACCTGGATGCGGACAAGCTGATCGTCGGTCTCGGGCTCACCGCTCAATTCGATGATCCCCACTTCTTTGCCTTCCCGGTGCGCTTCGACTTGGCCTACCAGTATCAGAAGCTGCGGCCGCGGGACTTCGACTTGTACGCCACCAATTCGCCCAGTTACCCGCAATCCTACGAGCGGGTGGAAGCGGAAGGCGACGTTCACGTCTTCGCCGGTTCGGTAACCCTGAAGTTCTAACGGAGGCTTCCCATGAGCATGCGTATCGTGTTGGCGCTGTGTGGCGCCGCGTTGCTGGCCGCCTGTGGTGGCGGTGGCGGCAGCAGTCAGTCCGTGGACTTCAGTCCGTGGGAACAGATCACGCTGTATTACAGCTACCCCTATAACGCCCAGGCCGGTGTGTCGCCGAACGCGCCGCTGGTACTGGCGTTTTCCGACGCCGTGCCGCAATTGAACGCGGACCAGTTCTCCCTGCGGGGCCCGGATGGCGCCGTCGAGCTGACGCTGGAACAGGTCAACGGCGACAAGAGCGTGGTGCTGACACCGGCCGCGCCGCTGGCGGTGAACAGCGAATACACCCTGACCCTGAACGGGATCGGCGAGGAGGGCGATAAGGCCCTGCTGCCCGGCGGCCAACTGGTCTTCATCACCCGGCCGGCATTGGAAGGGGCAAAGGAAGAACGCAGCAGCGCCGCCACGTTCCAGATGGAACGTATCATCCCCAATGGTGACGATCTGCCGTTCCTGGACTTCTCCTCGGTGCAACTGACCCTGTCCCAGCCCATTGATCCGACCACGGTGAAGTATGGCGAGACCGTGCGTCTGACCCAGGGTGGCGAACTGGTGCCGGCCACCGTACTGGCCAGCGGCCGCTTCCTGACCGTGGACCCCACCGACGGCGAGGACGCCGACGGCAATGCCGTGGATGCTCTGAAAGCCGGTGAGGAGGTCACTCTGGAAGTGACCGGCGACGTGAAAAGTCTGTTCGGTGAATCGCTGACCGCCATCAATCACAGCTTCACTCCGCTGGATACCAAGCCCCGTTCGGTGATGGTGCAGGAAGCGGCCCAGGCGGGTGATCCCGCGGCCGGCTGTCTGGCGACCGACACCACCCGGTCACCCCTCAACAATGAGAGCATCAACTGCGTGCCGGTGAAGTCAAATTTGCTGGGTGACACCACCGTCTCCATGCTCTCCGGCGATGTCTTCGCCGAGCTGGCGTTCGCCCCCAACTTCCCGGACACCACGCCACTGCGCCTGCCGCGCGGCTCGCTGCTGCACGGTGAGCCTTTGGACGTGCTGATCGGCGGCCAGGTGCCGGCCGGTTTCGATTCCGGTGACGTCACCGTGACCATCCTTTCGGATGCCAATGGGTACTTGATGAACGCCCCTTACAGCACGGACCCCAATGCGCCCCGGCGCCTGGTGCTGACCATGGACGTGGCGTTCGATACCGCCGACTCCCGCGCCAACGGCGCCTTCAACCAGGACCTGATGCAAGTGGAACTGGTGGGCACCGCCATCGTCGAGGGCGACCGCCTGGTGGTCGATGCCATCGGCGTGGTGGAGCCGCGCGTGCTGGGCGTGGAGAACGCCTACGGCGTGCTCAGCTTCCACATGGAGTCCTACTCCGACCAGACCATCCCGCGCGAACCGGAACCGGATATGGATGGGCCGGTGCTGAGCTCCTGGGTGCCTGGTGACCACACCAACAAGCAGCGCCCCGGCGACCCGGTGATCCTGACGTTTGATCATCCGCTGGATCCTCAGTCCGTTGAGAAGGACGTGAGCTTGCAATTACTCGGTGCGAATACGCCGGTGGAGTTCGATTATGTGGTGGACGGTTCCTCCATCGTGATCCGTCCGGAAACACCACTGCGGCACAATACCGATTACCAGGTGCTGTTCGACGATCGCCTCACCGACGTGGCCGGCAACCCGGCGCAGCCGCAAACCCTGGACTTCCGCCTGCCGGAATACGTTGAGGGCGAGCAACAGTCTCCGGTGGTGCTCACCGCCTACCCGGGCTTCCCCTGCGTGACCACCGACCGCAATCTGGCTGCCAACGATGCGGGCCGTTGTGCGGGTGGCCAGGACGGCAGCGGTGGAAAGGATAAACCCGAAGACGACCACCTGCCGGTATTGCCCTTGGCCGCCAACCGCCCCATCGCGGTGACCTTCTCCCAGGAAATGAATGAACAGTCCATTCGCGACCATTTCGTTGTGGAAAGCGTGGATGATGCCGGCAATGCCTTGGACGAAGTCACGGGTAAGCTGACCTACATGGGCCGCAAGATCGTTTTCGAACCCGACCAGCCCTGGGAAGAGGGTGTGCTGTACCGGTATACGCTGCCCTCCCAGGAAGGCAGCGTGGACGCCGCCAGCTGCGCGGGGGTTGCGATTTGTGACGTCCGTGGCCTGCCACTGCAAACGCAAATGTTGGCGCAAAACCCGGACGATGCCCCGGTGGCCACCGACGGCGGCCCCAGCATGGAGATCTTTTTCCGTGGCGCGCCGAACACCACCGCGACCCTGCAGCCGCTGCGCAACCTGCCGACTTCGGATGTGAACGCGAACTTCAACGCTGATGATCAAGAAGGAGTACCGTCCCAGGATCAGGAGGTTCTGCGCAATAGTGCCCATATTATTCCTAACCCGGATGGGGCGGCATCGGGAAGCCTTCTACAAGACGCTAATGTGGGATGCGATGTAGGACAGAGTTGTCCCGACGATCAGTACGCTTATATCAACGCGAACCTTGATGTAGAGATTGAAGGGTACCGATCACGCGATGAAATCCGGGCCACCTATGCAGAGACCGAGGTTCCCGCGGAAGTATGGAACTCCGGTGGTGTGCTGGTCTATATCAATCCGACGCGCGTGGTCCTGTCCAGCGTGACGATCTATACCGATCTGATATTGGCTCAAGCGGATCCGGCGCCAACGGGGCCGCAGTTAATGCGTATCCGTTATACCTGCGACGCCTCCGAAGGATGCGATGCGCCGGATTATGGTCGTGTCAGGGGCTGGATCGTCAGCGGGGAGAATTCCCCCAGGTTCATAACCGATCTGAGCTTGTACGTGGATGCGCCCAAACTGGCTCCTCGGGTAACGGCGATAGGGGTTCCCATCTCGATAACCCATAATTTGCGGAGCTACGAGATTGATCTGGCACTTGCCGGTGACGTTACTTTTCTAGAAGACGGGCGTCTCCAAATTGAACAAATCAGCCAGGTGCCCGTGAAGCTGGATGCAACGCTGACAGCGGATATTCTCATAGCTCAGCTAGACGAAATTGTTCACGTCTTCATTCCCACTGAGGGGGCCTTCCTCAACTACCTCAGCGAACCCATCAAGCAATAACCCTTCCTTTGTGCATTACTTCTGCGCACCCTCCGCCGGCCCCTCGGGGCCGGCTCTTTTTATGCCCCCCGAACCATCCATTCGAGACTTCTGTCCGTTCGAAGCCGCTGTGGGAGCGGGCTTGCCCGCGAATGGCCGTTACTCCCAGCCACCGGAAAGCTCTCGGTAGCTCAAAAAACAACCACCCCCGGGCGCTGCCGTCCTAGGCGTTCCCGGCCAGGTTCGTTATCCTTCACTTTCCCTTACTGAGTGGCTTCAACATGGGTCATCGCACACCGCTTTATGACGAACACGTCGCCGTCGGCGGCAAAATGGTGGATTTCGGCGGCTGGGACATGCCCATCCACTACGGCTCCCAGATCGAGGAGCACCACGCCGTGCGCCAGGACGCCGGCATGTTCGACGTCTCCCACATGACCGTGGTGGACGTCTCCGGCACCGGCGCCCGTGATTACCTGCGCCGCCTGCTCGCCAACGACGTCGACAGCATCGAGACCGGCCGCGCCCTGTACTCCGGCATGCTCAACGAGGGCGGCGGCGTGATCGACGATTTGATCGTCTACAAGGGCGACAAGGATTACCGGCTGGTGGTAAATTGCGCCACCCGCGACACTGACCTGGAATGGATGGAGCAGCAGGCCGGCGGCTTCGCCGTGGACATCCGCGAACGCCCTGAATTGGCCATGATCGCCGTGCAGGGGCCCCAGGCCCGTGCCAAGCTGGCCGCTCTGCTGGACGGCGAGCGCCATGACGCGGTGGAAAATCTGTCCGCGTTCGCCTTCGCCGACTGCGGAGACTGGACTATTGCCGGCACTGGCTATACTGGCGAGGATGGCGTGGAAATCATCCTGCCCGGCCATCACGCGGTGGCGCTGTGGAAACAACTGGCGGACGCCGGCGTGCGCCCGGCCGGCCTCGGCGCCCGGGACACCCTGCGTCTGGAAGCGGGCATGAACCTCTACGGCAACGACATGGACGGCACCGTCTCGCCGCTAGAAGCGGCCATGGGCTGGACCGTGAAGTTCAACGAAGGCCGTGATTTCATCGGCCGGGACGCGCTGGAGCGCCAGAAGGAAAAAGGCCACCATCGGCTGGTGGGTCTGGTGCTGGAAGGCAAGGGCGTGCTGCGCGCCCACCAGAAAGTCATCACCGGGGACGGCGAAGGAGCGGAGTTCGAGGGTGAAATCACCAGCGGTACTTTTTCACCGACCCTGGGCAAATCCATTGCCCTGGCCCGGGTGCCCGCCGGCACCAAAGGCCAGGTGCGGGTGGAAATCCGCAAGAAGCACCTGCCCGCGCAGGTGGTACGGCCGCCGTTCGTGCGCAACGGCAAAACGGTGTACAAACCGCTATAGCCGCGTTGTCACGCCTCACGTTTGCAGCATCGCCCTTGTTGGCGTGCCGGCGTGAAGCGTGTTGCGTGTAAGCGTTTTTTAACAGGAGACATACAATGAGCGAGATTCCTGCCGAGTTGCGCTATCGCACCAGCCACGAATGGGTACGCGTGGAAGACGACGTGGCCGTGGTGGGCATCACCGACCACGCCCAGGACGCCATGGGCGACCTGGTCTATGTGGAACTGCCGGAAGTGGGCCAGGTGCTGGCCACCGGCGAAGAAGCCGGCGTGGTGGAATCGGTGAAAGCCGCCTCCGACATTTACGCCCCGGTATCCGGTGAAGTCGTGGCCATCAACGACGCCCTGGAAGACGAGCCCGAGCTGGTCAACCAGGAAGCCTTCGGCAACGGCTGGCTGTTCAAGATCAAAATGGCCGACCCCGGCGAGCTCAAGGAAATGCTCACCGCCGACCAATACCAGGAACAGCTCGACAGCGAGTAACCCTGGTCTGTGGGAGCTGGCTTGCCGGCGATTATTCGCGGGCAAGCCGGCTCCCACACATGTTCAACCCCCGCCAACACCCACCCGGTAACGCCAACCATGCCCTACATCCCCCATACCCCGGACGATGTCTCCGCCATGCTCGACGCCATCGGCGCCGAACGCATCGAGGACCTGTTCGATGAAATTCCCGCTCACCTGAAAGCCGGCAGCAGCCTTGACGCCCTGCCCGAAGGCCGTGGCGAGATGGAAGTGACCCGGCTGATGGCCGAGCGCGCCGAACAGGACCGCTACGCCCTGAGTTTCCTCGGCGGCGGTGCCTACCAGCACCACATCCCGGCGGCGGTATGGGAAATCGCCACCCGTGGGGAATTCTACACCGCCTACACCCCGTACCAGGCGGAAGCCAGCCAGGGCACCCTGCAGGTGATCTACGAATACCAGACCCTGATCGCCCGGCTCACCGGCATGGACGTGGCCAACGCCTCGGTCTACGACGGCGCCTCCGGCCTCGCCGAAGCGGTGCTCATGGCCCTGCGCGCCAACCGCAAATCCAAGAGCAACCGGGTGCTGGTGCCGGAAGCCCTGAACCCGCGCTACCGCAGCGCCTGCGACGCCATTGTCCGTAACCAGGACGTGGCCCTGGACACCGTGCCGTTCTGCGGTCAGGCCGGCCAGACCCTGACGGACAGCCTGAGCAAATACGAGGGCGAGGACTACGCCGCCCTGGTGATCAGCCAGCCCAACTACTTCGGTAGCCTGGAAGACGTGGACGCCCTCACCAACTGGGCCCACGCCAACGGCATGCTGGTGATCGCCGTGGTCAACCCGACCTCTCTGGCTCTGCTCACGCCTCCCGGCGAGTGGGGCTCTGAAGGCGCCGACATCGTCGTCGGCGAAGGCCAACCTCTGGGCATCCCGCTCAGCTCCGGCGGCCCGTACTTCGGCTTCATGGCCTGCAAACAGAAGCACGTGCGGCAAATGCCCGGCCGTATCATCGGCCGCACCGTGGACCTGGAAGGCAAGCAGGGTTTCACCCTCACTCTGCAAGCCCGTGAGCAGCACATCCGCCGCTCCAAGGCCACCAGTAACATCTGCACCAACCAGGGCCTGGCGATGACCGCCGCCACCATCTATATGTCCCTGATCGGCCCGGACGGCCTGGCCAGCGTCGCCGGCCACTGCCACGCCAACACCCAGAAACTGGCGGACAAACTCACCGCCCTCGACGGTGTCGAACGCGCCTTCACCGCGCCCACCTTCCACGAAGTAGTGCTGTTCCTGCCCCAGGACGCGGACACCGTGCTCGCGAAACTGGCGGAGAAGGACATCCTCGGCGGCCTCAGCCTGGCCAAGGACTACGGTATGCAGAACGCAATCCTGGTGAACGCCACCGAAGTACACACCGAGGGCGACCTCGACCTGTTCGTGGCCGCTATGAAAGAGGTGCTGGCATGAGCAACGAAACCAAATTGATCTTCCAACATTCCCGCCCTGGTCGCAGCGCCAACGCCCAAGCCCCCAAGCCGGTGAGTGAGGACCAGCTCTCGGCGATTCCCGCCAGCCTGCGCCGCAAACAGAAACCCGGCCTGCCGGAAGTCAGCGAACTGGACGTGGTGCGCCACTACACCAACCTCTCCAGCAAGAACTTCGCCATCGACAAGCAGTTCTATCCGCTGGGCTCCTGCACCATGAAGTACAACCCGCGCGGCGCCAACCGCGCCGCCATGCTGCCCGGCTTCCTGGCCCGCCATCCGCTGGCCCCGGCCAGCCACAGCCAGGGCTACCTGGCCTGCCTGTACGACCTGCAGAACTTCCTCAAGGAAGTCACCGGCATGAAGGGCGTCTCCCTTGCCCCCATGGCCGGCGCCCAGGGTGAATTCGCCGGCGTCGCCATGATCCGCGCCTACCACGACGCCCGTAACGACGACGGCCGCACCGAGATCCTGATCCCGGAAGCCGCCCACGGCACCAACCCGGCCACCGCCGTCATGTGCGGCTACAAAGTCCGTGAAGTGCCGGTCGGTAAGGACGGCGACGTCGACCTGGAAGCCCTGAAACAAGCCTGCGGCCCGCAAACCGCCGGCCTGATGATGACCAACCCGTCCACCTGCGGCGTGTTCGAACGGCAAATCGAAGCCATCGCCAAAACCGTCCACGACGCCGGCGGCCTGCTCTACTACGACGGCGCCAACCTCAACGCCATCCTCGGCAAGGTGCGCCCCGGCGACATGGGCTTCGACGTCATCCACATGAACCTGCACAAAACCTTCGCCACCCCCCACGGCGGCGGTGGCCCCGGCGCCGGCCCGGTGGGCGTCTCCCAACGCCTGCTGCCGTACCTGCCCACCCCCATGGCGGGCCTGGACGAAGAAAGCGGCGAGTACAACTGGATCGACACCGACACCCTGCCCACCAGCATCGGCCACCTGAGCGCCTTCATGGGCAACGCCGGCGTCCTCCTGCGCGCCTACTTCTACGCCATGGTCCTCGGCCGCGAAGGCATGATCCGCGTCGGCGAATACTCCACCCTCGCCGCCAACTACCTGCTCAAGCGCCTCCAACAGGTCGGCTACACCGCCGCCTACCCGGAACGCCGCGCCAGCCACGAGTTCATCCTCACCCTGGCCAAGGAAGCCAAGGAACTCAACGTCACCGCCATGGACGTGGCCAAGCGCCTGCTCGACTACAACCAGCACGCCCCCACCACCTACTTCCCCCTGCTGGTGCCGGAGTGCCTGCTCATCGAGCCCACTGAAACCGAAAGCAAGGAAGCCATGGACGACTTCATCGCCGCCATGGAAGCCATCCTCCACGAAGCCAAGACCGACCCGGACATGGTCAAGGAAGCGCCGTTCACCCAACCGGTACGCCGCCTAGACGACGTCAAAGCCGCCCGGGAACTCGACCTCACCTGGAGCGAGTAACCTCGCAACAGAGCCCCTCCCCCTGTGGGAGCGGGCTCGCCCGCGAATTCTTTTCCTTCATTGGCTACACCTTCCCCCTTTTCAAGCGCTGCCTCACCCCATACCCAAACCCAATCTGTCCCCTTTTGTCCTTCTGCGACATAAGCGCAACGTGGCTCTGGTGAACCTTGACTTGTGATGTGTGTCACGTTTATTTATTGAGCGTGCGTCCCGAAAAGGCGTGTTTGGGGAAATAACATCACAGAAAAAAGAAGGACTCACTATGGCTTTGTTCGTTCTCAGGATACTTGGTATCAAAGGAGGTTGGCCGCCTATACCTATGACGGAAGGGTTCTGACTGGACTGTGAACAACGATTAATCAAACTGGGGGATATAGTAGTGCCAAGCTCATCACGTGTGGAAGCGTTACTGAATGCCTATTCATTTCATAATTCCAAGCTCTTTTCAGAATTAAGCCAGGACGATATCGCGTTCTATAGCCAACGCTATGAATTGGATCCGGGAGAACGTATCTGGGCTTTTTATAGTCACGCGGTAACCAAATTTAATCCTAAACATGGCGTTCTTCTGACGGATAGAAGGTTGGTGGCTCTCACTGAGCGTGTGGTGGAAGAGGTTGTGGTGGAAAGCTTTCCTTGGGATGAATTGCTCCTTGTTTTGGGCGACATTTCAGTTGGCGCCATAGTTTCAAGGCTACATTTACCAGACGGACGAACAATCCTCTTTACTAATGATGCCTCCAAATTCAAAAAGCTGCTTAATAAAATAATGCCTGAGATCACCGAGCAATCCTCCCAATTCGGGGAAATCGTAACGGAGCAACATCTAAGTGATAGAAGATTTAAGCAGTTTCAACTTAAGGAAAACCCTGAGGGTTTGAGTAAAAGACAGCGCTCTTCTTTTAAAAGGTATCTGGTCTGGGGGACGATAGGGAGTGTAGCGGTCATTCTTGCGGTTGGTGCTCTGACAATGCCTGACAAAGGGCAATTCACGGATGGTGAAATCTGTAGGGCAGGCGTGTCAACAATTATGGGGAAACCATTGTCCATCGTTAGCGTTCGGTGGGCCTCAGATCACTACCGCCTTTCCTATATCAGGAGAGTGGATAACACGCGTTGGAATCTCCGGTGCGAGGTACGGCGCGGTAAAGTTATATGGGCCAGCGAAACGGGACCCTGGAGAACACGTCCGGGAGATGCTCCGGTCTACTGGAGGGTCAATGAGAGTGGCAATGTTCTCACCATAAGAGAGGTTTACGATGATGGCAGCGTCACCTCCAAGACCTATGCCAAAGGTGCTTTTTAGAGAATGTCCTCGAGGTGAGAGATCAGGCCTTGCGTTTTGCCTTCTCGGGAAACCAAGCCTGGATAAACAGAACGTAAGACCTACCCCTAAAGCCTCAGTGATATACGAACCCGAGTTCAACGAAAAATGTCGCAAAAGTCCAGGCGGGGGAAGCGAGGAAATATCTGCAGGCTTTTGATTCCAATAGGGAATTCTGGAATTTGGAGTGGTCGGCAGGCAGGGATATACGACAGAGGGATATACGACAAATGCCGTTGAATTAACTGTTAGATTTCACAAGTAAGTGTCTGGAGGCCTTGAATGAGAGCGAAATACGGCTGGTGTTATCCGCAGACCGATGATGAAATCGCAGCTGTTTGGAATGAAGGAATTCTGACCGTAGATGCCAATGTTCTACTTGATCTTTACAGATATCATGAAGACACTCGAAATGCGTTGCTGGATGCGTTAAAAGGATTTGCCGGCCGTATTTGGCTATCCCACCAAACAGCTGAAGAGTTTTTCCGCAATAGGAAGAAAGTTATTGTTTCCGCGGGAAATTCCTTCAACGATGCGGAAGGCAAGCTTGCTGATATTCAGGCTGGCTTTGTCGATCCTATAAATCGAATCAAAGGGAATCGTATAATTCCCGATTCGGTAGCAGAAGATGTTCAAAAAGCTCTTGATACGGCGATCGTTACCGCTCGCGGGAAAGTTGAAAAAGCAAGAGAGAACCATCCCAACTTTCTACAGAATGATCCCATTTTGGAGACATTGTCGGACTTGTTCGAAAATGCGGTAGGGGAACCATTCGATGACGACACCCTTCAAACCGCGACTCAAGAGGGTAAGCGTCGCGTCGAGAACAAGGTTCCTCCTGGTTACATGGATGCAAAAAAAGACGGTGAAAGACCGTATGGCGATTACTTTATGTGGCGGCAAATTCTCCTACACGCCGCAAAAGAGAAAAAGCCCATTATCTTTGTGACGTCAGAGGCGAAGGAGGATTGGTGGGAAAAGGCGTCGGGCCAAACAACTGGGCTGTATTACGAACTGCAGAAGGAGGCGTATGAAGCCTCTGGAAATAGGTTGCTAGCCTATCGAACGGATAGGTTCTTTCGCTATTCAGAGGAACTTAAAGGCGAGTCGAATGAAAGCGCAGCTGAAGAAATCAGTGCGTTGGTTAAGGCCCGAGCCACGGCTACGCCGCTTGTTCAAGTTATCTCTCAGCATGAGGTCACAGCCAGTCAGTCCAAAAACGAGGGGGCGCTATCTGTAGAACTTCGAAGGCCTGCATATGCTTTTACTTGTAGCGGTCACCTCAATCCGAACATGCAATGTGCGCCGACGATGCGGGTAAGGCTTATTGAGTACCCGGAAGGTCTTCCCAAGCATATAGTTCGGTCGGGGGCCGGGACGACTTTTGATTTCAACATTCACATGAAATCTGTGGCGTTCGAAGAGTACTTGCCCGTTGGTGATTACATTTTTGAGTATGAAGCAAATGCAGAAATAGAGGACGATGACGGCTCTGGAGAACGTGAAATATAACACGCGATGCGGGGTCAGGTCTTGCCATTTGCCTTTGCGAGGCAGCCCCTCCTAAGGGGCAAAAGGCAAGACTTGACCCCATTGTCCACACTCAGTGATATACGAACCCGGGTTCAATGACAAATGTCGAAAAAGTCCAGGCGGGGGAAGCGGGGAAATAGCTGAAGACTATTGTAATTCTGGAATTTGGAGTGGTCGGTAGGCTGGGATATACGACAAATGTCGTTGAATGAACTGTTAAGCAAAAAAGAAGGTGCTATGTCTGAGGCTCACTGGACCCAAATTCTAGCTGCGATGTTAACGCCAACCGTTGCCATCCTCGGCTCCTATATTGCATGGAGGCAGTGGAAAACAGCTGAAAATCGTTTGAAATTTGATCTCTTTGAAAGACGATTTGCTGTTTATAATGCCGCCCGAAAACTTATTGGCTCCATTGCCCAAAGCGGTAAAATAGAAGACGAGAAATTGCGTGATTTTCTTCACGCAACAAGAGAAGCGAAGTGGTTGTTTAATGAACAGCTAGCATCTTATCTTGATAACGAAATTTGGTCTAAAGCTGTTGATCTTCAAACTCTCGACTCTGAGCTGGTGGGTATGCCCGCAGGCGAAGAGCGAACAAATAATATTAGAGAGCAGAGTGAGATAAAAAAATGGCTGGTTGCCCAGATGAGGGAAATGGACAAGAAATTCTCACTCTTTCTTAAGGTTGGACATTGATGCTTAACAAGGCCTAGCAATTCGCAGCCTTCGGCTGCCGGACTCGCCAGACTCGCCGTTGCGGGCGGCGTTATATACAAAGGAGGGGGTATGGGATTCTTCGGCGGGCCTTCTAAAGGCACTCTATTAACTATGTCTCAGGGCATTGCCGCTGTTGCGATGCAGATTCAGATGCTCCAGCAGACTGAAGGCTCGGAAAGAGAAGCCATTTTAGCGAGCATGCGTAATGACGGCGCCCCAAAAAGCATGGATGAGCTTGTTCAAATGGCGGCATCTGTAGTTCGAGAGCAGGGCATGGGCTGGTACAAAAAGAATCAATTTCTCGGGATGATCTTTGGCAGTTTGGTGAACATGGGATTCTCCGCAGCTGACGCAAACTATATCAAGGGTCAAATTGAGCTGCTCTCTTGAAGCGGTGGGAGGGATAAATGTCTATTGTCAGCATTATGGCATTCATAGTGGCTGCCCATAGTACGATTATGATTATCGTACTTCTGGCAAATCCTGATTGGTACGTAAGCAAGGCTATGGCTGCTAGGGTTACTCCAAATATATCTGCTGCAATCACTACCAAAGTGATACTGGCCGTAGTGGCGGTTGCTATAGGTGTATATGCGCTTTGAAGGGCATATAATATGTGCGATGCGGGGTCAGGTCTTGCGTTTTGACTTTTCGGCAAACTAGGTCTGGATAAGAAAAAGGCAAGACCTGACCCCAAATCCATTAACCAAACGTTAGCTGCACCAAATAATAAACATCGAGAAGGAATTTAGAATGGCAAAATCATATCCACCCTACATGAACGCTACAGGGCTTATCAGTAAAATACTAGATAAAATTAAAGTTGCGGCAACACCAGATAGATTTACTCAGGATTACCTCGCTACCGAACTTGGGTTTGGCGGGGGAAGTGCAAGAGCTTTCATTTCTTTCGCCAAGAAAATTGGATTTTTGGGCGGTGATGGAAGCCCAACGGATCTATACAAACAGTTTAGAAACACAAACTCCTCTATAGCTAAAGCCGCTATGGCTGAAGCCATTAAAAAGGGCTACGCAGATATTTATTCCAGAAACGAGTACGCCCATAGCCTGAGCAAGGCCGACCTGGAAGGTCTCATTATGGAGATGACTGGGTCAGAGAAGGGCAATAAAACTGTTCAGGCGGTTGTTAGCTCATTTGAAGCATTGAAAGGGTTTGCAGACTTTGATGTCTCTACGGCAGATATCGTTCACGAAAAACCAGATAGTACAGATACGGAAGTCAACATACCCGTAGGCCAGACTAGTATTTCCGGCGATGATGGCGAAATCGGCCTCAATTTGTCTTATACCATAAATTTGGTACTGCCGAAGACAGATGATGTCGCGGTGTTCAATGCAATATTTAAGAGCTTAAGAGAAAATCTACTGAAGAAATAATATGGAAAACAAAATAAAGCTATTTGCCATTTCCAACCAAATGGCAGAAAGAACATTAGATTATGTCGAGAAGGATCTAAAGATCGATTTAGGTCGAGATTCAGGCCATGAATCGGACAAGGATGAAGAATATTATCCGCAGTTTCAACACTCTATACGTTCTGAAGCAAGAGAAATGGCAATTCATTATGAATTATTCTATTGCTTAGAAGTATCTATACGAAATATCGTAAGTGAAAAGCTGGTGTCAGAGCTCGGTGAAGACTGGTGGAACCAAGCAGAAATTCCCGAACATATTAGGAAAAATGTAAAGGATAATATCCAGCGAGAAATAGACTCAGCATTTACTCAGCGATCAGATGACGAGTTAGATTACACGACGTTTGGTGAGCTGGGTGAAGTTGTTCGAAAGAACTGGGATAAATTTGGTGATCTCTTCAATAGCCAGAAAGGTTTCAACCGAGTCATGAACAACTTGAATCTCCTAAGAGGGCCTATTGCACATTGCAGCCCGCTCGCGGAAGATGAAATAGTTCGACTTCGCCTTACTGTAGGAGATTGGTTTAGGCTGATGGAGTAAGCAGCTAACAAGCGCATGTTGTCGGACTGGTTTTCCGCTGCGCTTCAAACCAGCCGCAAATGCGGGCGTTAGCCAATTGGCGGATCAATGAAACTATGCATGTACCTGAGAAGAATAATACCGCTCCCCAAAATAGTTAAACTCAACTGGGATTTAGCTGCGGTAGAGCGTGCTTATCAGAAAGATATTCAAGCTGCATATAAAGTAAATGATCGAGAAAAAGTCCGCGATTTAAAAGAATCTCAGCACTGGGAGGTGGCCCTTGTTGAAGAAGAGATAGATCATCATCTATCGAAACAGATGCTGAGGAAAGCGAGGAAATTGAGGGTTCCCGTTCCGCACAGAACAACATCCGATCCCGATGGAGATGAATTTTGGACACAGGGGCATCAAACCGGAAACTGGTATCTAACAACCAGAGGTTATGCAGACCTGCGTTTGGCAATAAGAAATGAAGTAAAAGAAAGACATGAAATGAAGTCGCGTTGGATTGTTTGGATGTCTGCCTTAACGGGCTTGGTGGGTACGTGCACTGGTCTATTGGCGGTATTCGGCAAAAGTGGCTAACAATGCAAATCAGTCTGACGGATTTTCTGTTCCTTGTTTTGCGGTTTAACGCTACGTTACCGCAAAACAATCCACTACAAAGCCGCAGCTGTTTGCGGCGTTAGCGGGCAGCCGGAATCGAGTCTTAAAGGGATTTTTATGAGAAAACCCAGAATATTTATAGCTTCAGCGGTGGAAAGCCTGGATGTAGCTGATGCGTTCAACGTAAACCTAGATCATCAGGCTGAGGTCACCGTCTGGAAGCATGGGTTTAACCTTTCTCAAAACACGATTGACTCTCTGGTGAAAATGGCGGAATCAGTGGATTTCGCCATTTTCATTTTCACACCTGATGACATTGCAGAAATTCGAGACCAACAAAAACACATTGTTAGAGATAATGTCGTTTTTGAGCTTGGCCTGTTTGTCGGCACTTTAGGTAAAGAACGATGCTTCATTGTTAAGCCGCGAGACACTGACCTACATTTTCCAACGGACCTATTGGGCCTTACGCCCGCAGACTACAATGGCGGTAGGTCAGACGGAAACTTAGAGGCAGCTGTAAATCATCCATGTGTGCTGATTAAGAAGGAAGTGGCAAATCTAGGCCTTCTTTCTCAGGACCTAAACATTCAGGCAAAGCCTCGCAGAAAGGCCGGATACAACTACAAACTTGGCGACGTTGAACATCGTTTGCTGGCGAAAGTTCTTGAAAGCTACGCCAGTTCTCCAGATGGTGTATCTGTATGGAGTACATTCAACGATCTAAAAGGAGTTGAGCAAGGAATACTGAGCTTGGCAGCGATTAAGTTAGAGCGGGTGGGGTTCTTAGATAAGAGTATTGCTATAGATCACGAGTATAATGATTCTGAGTATTACGCTTTTTCAATAACAGCGGATGGTATAGATTACCTGTTAGAAAATGAGGACTTACTCCACAAAGCAAACGAGAAAGTGGATGCAACTGCTCCAGATGCTTTCGACGAAGATATTCCGTTCTAATTTCTGCGCTAACAAAGCGCTGTTGCGGACTGCTTTTCTGCTAGCGCTCCAAAGCAGCCGCAAAGCTCACGATTCGGAGAAATCGTATGAATCCAGATAAATACAATAGAAATGTTAGTTTGCTATGCCCGACTTGTGGCTGCTCCGAGTTTTCATATGAAGAAGGTGTAGATGAGTCCATCCAAGTAGTTACATGTGCCTCCTGTGAGCGAGAATTCAATAAAGATGAGCTGATCCGCGAGAATAGCGAAAATATCGATGAGCATCTCTCTGAAATTAAGAAGGAAGTCACTAAAGATTTTGCTGCTGAAGTCCGCAAATCGTTGAAGAAAGCATTTTCTGGAAGCAAGAATATAAGGTTCAAGTGATGCCGGTTTCTATAGATGTGGGTGACGTAATAGCTGGTTTAGCATTCCTTCTGTCGGCATATGCAACTTGGCAGACTGTTAGCTTCAATAAGAAGCAAAGAGCCCTCGTTGAAAGCCAAGAAAAGCTGAACAATCGTCTGTTGGAGAAAGAGAGCGAAGATTCACTGAAAGAAAAACGAGCCGATCTTGGAGCATCTTTTATAAAGTTGGGAAGCAGCAAATATCGGCTAAAAATCTGGAATAAGGGTGCTGCTACTGCTAGAAACGTTAGGTTAGAGTTTCCAGAGGGAAATGATGTTGTTATCGATTCAGATGTGGCAGATAAGTTTCCGCTGGAAAGCTTGGAAAAGCATCAGTCTGTCGAACTAATTGCAGCAGTACATATGCAAACCAAGAGAAAGCATGTTGTGCGGCTTATTTGGGAAGATGAAGCACAGGCCTACAATGAAAAGCTTTCCTACCCAACATTGTAAAACACGTAACAAGCCAAAGCAGCCGACCGCCATAAGCACCGGCCAAAAAACGGCCGGCACTCATGGCGGCAGCTGTTTGGAGCGTTAGGAGGCTAGTCAAATGGGACGCGCAACAATGATAAAAGCAACAATGTTGATAACTGCTTTTATGCTGCTGGGCTTTCATCAGAGTGGATTCGCAAATGATAAAAATGACCTATTAAGGATAAATATCTCAAATAGTGCCTTCGGGGCCACATCAATCTATTTCTCGTCTTCCGCATTTGGCGCCGAATCGGTACATATTGCTGATAGCCGGTTTGGATCGGTAGTGGTCGGAATTACTTCCAGTGAACAGGATGCAAATGTTGTTGTAGAAGTATCGCCAACATCTTTTGGCGCAGATGCGTACTATTTTTCAAGCAGCGCATTCGGAGCAAAGAGTATTCATTTTTCGAAATCATCGTTTGGTGCAAAGTCAATCTACCTTGCCAAAAGTGGACTGGTTGATGTGGCTGTTTATGTGAAAGGCGGAGACATAACCCTGCAGCAATTGATTGCTATTCTTATAGATAAAGGAGTGATCTAGATTTGACTAATCGAGCGGAGTATGGGGTCGGGTCTTGCCTTTTGCCTATCGGTGACGGGAGTGCCCCGGCCTAAGACCGGGGCTTCAAGTCTACCGGCTGCTATCTCGCACAATAGACAGTCGTCCTTCCTCCACGGTCACAGACACCGGTGTATCGATACCGAACCCGGCTTTCTCAAGCCAGTTACCCTGTAGAAGAAGAAACGGAACTTTCGGGCAGCCTTTGCCTCGCTGGCTTTGAGGGGTGTAATAGCGGCGCCCTTTGCGAACTTTGAGTTTGCGTTGTTTCATGGTGTTACTCCTGTTGCAATTTCTAGGTTGCTTGGCTTGGGCGGTCGGGAGGCTAGAAACAGCAACAGGTACTGCTCCGACTATTTCCTGCGGACAGGTGTTGTATTCGTCGGACCTCCCGACCCTGACTTGCTTCCCCGGATTTCGGGCACAAAAAAACCGCAATGCTTCCGGGGTGCGGTTTTGCCCGCCTGCTGGGAGTTTCTAGGCTCCGTCCGTTCAGGGTACGGTATTGGCTTTGGTTGTCAAGAATTTGCAAAGGAGGAGCCATGGAGAAGACACTTAGGGGGCGTTGCCTATGTGGCGCTGTGGAATATCAGGTTCCGGATGCCCTCAAATACGCCGGCTACTGCTACAGTTCGGAATGCCGTAGGTTCTCGGGTTCGGCATTCTCCGCTTTTGGTGGGATATCGGAAGCGGATCCGGAGGTGCTGAAGGGCGAGCGCCAAATTGCCTCCTATCGCAAGAGTAGCGGGTCGCGGGGGAGGGTCTTGCGTTTTGCCTTGTCGGAAAATCAGGTCCAGATAAACAAAACGCAAGGTCCGGCCCTTAAAGCCCACGGAGTGATAACCGTGGCGGGTTTCCTTCCCTCTGGGTGGCAATGCTCTGGAAATCCAGTCCGTTGCCGTCTTGGGGAGGAGGCTTGCTGTTGGCGTTTCTGGGAGCGGGAATCCCGCTTACCGTAACGTGAAAGGTTGGGTCCATGGACAATGAAACCTAAAGCATCTTCGGGGAAGCGATCATCCATTGCCCGTGTGAACCGATTCCTGCCTGCCTTGCTGGTCGTGGTGGCGTTTTTCGTCGGGTTGGCCATTCTCGCTCCTGAGTCTGAACGGCGATGGTTCGTCGGTTTCTACGCGCTGATGAGCGTGCTGAGCTTTTCACTTTATGGCTTGGATAAGCGGGCTTCGGTGCGTGGTGGTTGGCGCACTCCCGAGGCGCGGCTGCATGTGGTCGAGCTGCTGGGGGGCTGGCCCGGTGCTTTGCTGGCGCAGCGGGTGTTCCGCCACAAGACCCGCAAGACGTCGTTCCAGGTGGTGTTCTACCTGGTGGTGGCGGCCAATCTGGGGGCGCTGGGGTGGTTGCTCTTTGCGGACGTCGGGCCGGGCTGGCCCCTGCTTTCCGGGCTGGGGGAAGGCCTCCGGGACGGCCTTTAGCGAGGGGCGTGTTGCGTTGTCAGGTCCGGCCCTGGGCCGCGCGGCCAAGGCGTGCCGGTGGGGTTGGTGACATAGTCCGGGCTTGGTTGATGAACTGAGGGCGCTATGACGGCGAGCACATTGGCATTGTGGAGTTGCGGGCTGTTCTTTCTGGTCGGCCTGCTGACTGGGGTGTGGAAGTACGTTCAGATCAGGGGCAGTGACAAGGCCCGGGCGCATTACTATGTGGACATCGCCCACCGGGCGAGCCTGATGTACGCCTTTGCTTGTCTGGTGCTGGAGCGCTTCGCGGTGCTCAGTGTCTGGCCGGAGTGGGTTAACGTGCTGGCGGTGTTGGCGTCGGTGCTGTTTTTCGCTTTGGCGGTGGGCAGCTATATTCTGCACGGCGCGCTCAAGGACACGCGTAACCAGCTGCAGAAGCCGCACGCTTTCGGCGCCGGGTCCTTGCCGGCGTGGTTGATAAGCGGTTTCATGTGGGTGTTGGTGATCGCCGAGATCGGCGGTTTCCTGGTACTGTTCGCGGGGTTTGCCGCCGCGCCTTGAGCCCGCAGGCCGGGGTGACGCGCCGAAGGGGTGGACAGGTGGTCGGCGATGATTCGCGCGCTTTCCGAGGCCTTGGTCAGGTCCGTCGGCGCGCTGGCGGGCTGGCCGTCGCGGAATGACGCTGTTGGGGGTGGGTCTTGCCTTTTGCCCCCTTAAGGTTAAGGTTGCATGAATGCGGGAAAAGTAAGGCCTGCATTTCGGACAGTCAAACCCAGAAAAGCTCGCGGACGTTAGGTGCCAAAAGGACGGGGAATGCACAAGGACGAAATAGACTGCCTACGCACAATTGAGTGGAAGGATCTACTGTCCCTCAATCGTCTGGAAATCCTGAACGAGCTGAGTATTTCCCTTCCGTGGCTGGTCGGTTCCTGGGTGGCCGCCTCGTATGAGCAATATCTGATTGCGCTCATCTGTTCGTTCATGTTTTTTCTCACCGGCCTACGGCAGGTCCACAATGCCTATCACTATGCCCTTGGCATTTCGCGTCGCCTGACGGAGTGGGTGATGTTTGGGCTGAGCATCCTTATGCTCGGTTCCATGCACGCGATTCAGATTAATCATCTTCGCCACCATCGCTATTGCATGGAGGAGGAAGATATTGAGGCGATGAGTGCGCGGTTGCCCGGGTGGCAAGCGGTTCTTATCGGTCCGTTTTTCCCGTTGCGTTTGCATCTGAAGGCCATCGAAGTAGGCAGTCGGCGCCAGCGAAGCTGGATACTCGCGGAGCTGGTGGCGAATGTGGCCTGGGTGGGGCTCGTTTTCGGTGTCCTTGAGGTTAAATGGCTGGAGTATCACGTACTGGCCATGGCCGCGGGGCAGTGTCTTACGGCCTTCTTTGCCGTGTGGACCGTGCATCACGATTGTGAAGCGGAGAAGCTGAAGGCCCGAACTATCCGAGGCAGGTTCAAAGCGCTGCTCACCTACAACATGTTTTTCCATGTTGAGCATCATCTCTTTCCGGCCGTCCCTACTTGCAAGCTCGACATTCTTGCAAGACGTCTGGATCGCATGGCGCCGGATTTGGTGGCCAAGAAGGTGTTCTAGGAGCCGATATGTGTCTTCGGGCTGCGCAAGTGGGTTATCAGCCGGCCCCTGGGCTCTGACGAGTTCAAGCGCGGGGCACCTGTAATGCTTGTGACAGTTGGCACGTTACACCTGTAAAGAAGATAGCATCTGAGACAGTACGCTCCCTTCTCTTATTCAGATGATCCCGTAACTTCATGCTCCTGACGGCCGACAGCGATGTTGGTGCGTATTTTGCTGGATATCGTTAACAAAAACGTAAGGAGCAGAATAATGAAGGCAGCACGTTTTTATGACCGTGGCGATATCCGTATCGAGGACATACCGGAGCCCGTCGTGGAACCTGGTACGGTCGGTATCGAGGTGGCATGGTGTGGTATCTGCGGCACGGATTTGCATGAGTTCATGGAAGGGCCGATCTTTATTCCTCCCTGTGGCCATCCGCATCCCATCTCCAAGGAGTCGGCCCCGGTTACCATGGGCCATGAGTTTTCCGGTGTGGTGTATGCCGTGGGTGAGGGGGTGAGCGACATCGAAGTCGGTCAGCATGTGGTGGTGGAGCCTTACATTGTGGCGGATGAGGTGCCCACCGGGCCCGGTGATAAGTATCATCTGTCCAAGAACATGAACTTCATCGGCCTGGGTGGTCGGGGTGGCGGCCTGTCCGAGAAAATCGCGGTTAAGCGCCGTTGGGTGCACCCGATCTCCAAGGATATTCCGCTGGACCAGGCTGCCTTGATCGAGCCCTTGTCCGTGGGGCACCACGCGTTCACTCGCAGCGGCGCCAAGGCTGGTGATGTGGCGCTGGTCGGTGGAGCCGGGCCTATTGGCTTGCTGCTCTCGGCGATTCTGAAAGCCAAGGGGCTGAGCGTTATCGTCACGGAGCTCAGCAGCGCGCGCAAGAAAAAGGCCTCCGAGTCCGGTGTCGCCGACTATATTCTGGACCCCTCCGAAGTGGATGTGGTCGAGGAAGTGATGAAGATCACCGAGGGCAGAGGCGTGGATGTGGCGTTTGAATGCTCCAGCGTGAACAAGGTTCTGGATACCCTGGTGGCTGCGACTGCTTCCGCCGGCGTAGTGGTGATTGTGTCCATCTGGAGTCATCCAGCCACCGTCAATGTACATAGTGTGGTAATGAAGGAGCTCGACGTGCGTGGGACCATTGCGTACTGCAATGACCACCAGGAAACGATCCGGCTGGTGGAGGAGGGCAGGATCAACCTGGAGCCCTTCATCACCCAGCGTATTCAATTGGATGATCTGGTTTCGAAAGGGTTCGATACCCTGATCCATAACAATGAATCCGCTGTGAAGATCATTGTTCAGCCTCGAATAAGTTGAGCACGCCTGGGTGGGACTGGTCCCACCCGCTACCTGTTCTGGAGTGAAACGGGTTAAACCGGTGGAAAGGAAGGCCAGAACACGGGAACGACCACGGGTGTCCCGTTCAATACGCTTCTGTGCGATCCTGAGTGCCAGGGATGTTGGCGCGGAGGATGCCTATGCGAAGACTCACCGTTGTTTTTCTACTTCTCCCGGTATTGGCGGTGGCCAAGGAAAGCACTTGCTATGGAACCACGTCAAAGGGCAGTCTCGCTGGCGGTGTCAAGCTGCCATTGAGCGGCGGCAATTTTGAGAGTTACAGCGCCATGGCTCACGCAGCGGGACGAACCTATGTCCATTCCGAAGTAAGAGACATCGTGGTATCCGCTTACCAGGACCTGGAAAAGGAACAACCGGAGAAGGTCTACAAGTACGCGGAGACCGGGTTCAAGGAAGGCGGCCGGTTCGAGCCTCATAAGACTCACATGAACGGGTTGTCGGTGGATTTCATGGTTCCGGTGGTGGATTCCGAGGGGAAATCCGTTCATCTTCCGAGCCATCCTCTCAACCGTTTTGGTTATGACATCGAGTTTGATGGCGATAGTGCCTACGAGGGCTTGCGGATCGACTATGAGGCGATGGCCGCTCATATCGTGGCGTTGCACCGGCAAGCGACGTCACGGGGCCACGAGCTGTGGCGGGTTATCTTCGACCCTGAGTTACAGCCGAACCTTTATAAGACCAGGTACGCGGAGTACTTGCGTGGCAACATACAGTTTTCCACCAGGCGGTCCTGGGTGCGTCACGATGAGCATTACCATGTCGACTTTGACCTGCCCTGCAAACAGGTACGTTGAGGCAGACATATGCCAGAATACTCGGATATCTACGTCATCTCCGACAAAAGAGATGAAAAGACAGTGGAAGACTTCCTGAATTGCTTTCTTCCCGACAGAGAAGAAAGTGCTGACGAATATGAAATCCCTCAATTTTCGGAATCCCCTGACGTCGTATATTCGAAGGCCCTGGAGCTGGTGAAGTATTGCAGTGCAAACCAGAGGGCGGAATACGCCGCATACTGGAGAGCGGTAAATCAGGGAAAGCCAGAGCATGCAATGGTGTTCTATCTCAAGGACGGTCACGTGATCTACGGCCTTTCCACGGATGCTGGTGATGAAGCTTTCGCCAATGGACTATTAGCAGAATTGAAGGCGTTCCTTGGGGCAGAGTTCGGCTACATTGGCCATGAAGCATCGCCGGATGCGGCCGATCTGCCGGAATTCATGCGGGAAATGGAGAACCATCAGCGTTGTAATGTCGGGGGCTGATGTTTCCGGTTATCTGCCGCCGGGCTACCTGATCTCGATCTTAATTGGAATGAAAGGAACCATGATGGATAACCTGCGTGAAGTCGATGGCGTGCCGATTCGTCCCAAACACAAGGCGACATGCCATTGCGGTTCGGTGGAGCTTGAATTCGATCTCCCCGACGGGCTGGCTGAAGTGCGTAGGTGCGATTGCTCTCTATGTCGGCGAAGGGGGGCGATAGTGGCCTCGGTGCCCCTGTCTGGTATCCGGATAGTGAAAGGCGAGGATGTTCTCAGGCTGTATCAATTCAACACGATGACGGCGAAGCATTATTTTTGTGGTCGTTGCGGGATCTATACGCACCATCAAAGACGCTCCAATCCATCACAGTATGGTTTCAATGTCGCCTGTCTGGAAGGCATTAATCCATTGAAGATAGAGGGCGTGCCGACCAATGACGGCGTCAATCACCCCGCGGACAGGAGAGACCTCTAGCTGGTGCCGGTGTGTTAGGGCGCTATACTGTGGGGTGTACCAAGGGCTGTTTGGGCAAAATTGAAGCTGAGTCCCTGAATGAACTTCGAAATTCGAGCGGAAGCCGCGTCCGATATAGCGGCCATCCATGATGTAACGGCGGCCGCCTTCCTGAATGCGCCGCACACGGATCATACTGAGCAGTTCATCGTTGACGCCTTGCGAGAGGCGGGAGCTCTCACCGTATCGTTGGTGGCGGTGGAAATGGGCAGGGTGATCGGCCAGGTTTCGCTATCACCGGTTTCAATTTCGGATGGCGCTTCGGGGTGGTATGGGCTGGGGCCCATCTCGGTCAGCCCGGAGCGCCAGGGGCGCGGTGTCGGCAGTGCGCTTATGAAGGCGGCGTTGAATGCGCTGAAAGAAATTGACGCGGCGGGCTGCGTGCTCCTCGGGGATCCTGCCTACTACTCCCGTTTTGGCTTCAAGCCGGAGGCAGGCCTGGTTTTGCCTGATGTTCCCGCTGAATACTTTCAGGTGCTGCCATTGGGGCCATCGTTGCCGCGTGGGGTGGTTACCTATCACGCGGCTTTCAATGCCCAGGGCTGACCGCCCAATAAGTGGAATGGATTCTCCGGTTCATGGTGCCTCCCCGGTAACTGACTGAATGCCCGGGGGAGAGGGTGGCCGGGAGCTTCCTTTCGCCACTTTGCCCCATCACAAAAATCGTCTTATCCTGAATCTCGCCTTGCCGCCGCTTCTTTCCTGAGGTGGTGCTACAGTGGCCTCAACCTGATTCATCTGCTCCGCCACGGGGCCCCCGGCTTTACTGCCGGCTGCCCCGTCCGGACATCGGAGACGCACCATGAGCGACACGCTTCCCCCCGCCGACCGTCTGCGCTTCAAGCCGTACAAGGGCCCGGCCGCTGGCTGGGGCGCCCTGCGCGCCGTCACCGACCATTGGTTTGAGAGCAAGCAGCCGTTCAAGAATCTCTATGCCATGGTCAAGACCAACCAAAGCAACGGTTTCGATTGTCCGGGCTGCGCCTGGGGAGAATCCCCTGAAAGCGGCATGATCAAGTTCTGTGAGAACGGCGCAAAGGCGGTTAACTGGGAAGCTACCAGCCGTCGCGTGGATGCCGCCTTTTTCGAGAAGTACAGCGTTACCGAATTGTTGCAACAGGATGACTACTGGCTGGAGTTCCAGGGCCGGATTACCGAGCCGATGGTGTATGACCGGCAAACCGATCACTACAAGCCGATTCGTTGGGACGACGCCTTCGCGTTGATCGCGCGCCATCTCAATGATCTGGAAAGTCCCCATCAGGCCAGCTTCTATACCTCCGGGCGTGCCAGTAACGAGGCGGCCTATTTGTACCAGTTGTTCGTGCGTGCGTTTGGCACCAATAACTTCCCGGATTGCTCGAATATGTGCCACGAGGCCAGCGGTGTGGCCCTGATCGAAAGTATCGGCACCGGCAAGGGCACTGTCACCTTCGCGGATTTCGACAAAGCCGACGCGTTGTTCCTGTTTGGCCAGAACCCGGGCACCAATCATCCGCGCATGCTCGAGCCGATCCGTGATGCGGTGAAACGCGGAGCCCAGGTGGCGGTGTTCAATCCGCTGAAAGAGCGGGGGCTGGAACGGTTCCAGGCGCCTCAGGATCCGTTGGAAATGCTGACTCAGTCCTCATCGCCGCTGAACACCGCTTACTTTCGCCCGGCTCTGGGCGGTGACATGGCGGCGGTGCGCGGCATGGTGAAGTGGTTGCTGCGGTGGGATCGGGAAGCCCTGGCCAGCGGCGGCGAAGCGGTGTTCGATCATGACTTCATCGCCCAACACACCGACGGCATGGAGCAGTACCTGGCGATGGTGGACGCCACCAGCTGGGAACGGATCGAGGCTCAATCAGGGATCAGCCGCGACGTTCTGGAACAGGCCGCGCGCATTCATCGCGACAGTAAAAGGGTGATTATCTGCTGGGCCATGGGCATTACCCAGCATAAGCATTCCGTGGCCACGGTCCAGGAGATCGCCAATCTGCAGTTGTTGCGTGGCCAGTTCGGCGAGGGCGCCGGACTGTGCCCGGTGCGTGGCCATTCCAATGTGCAAGGGGATCGTACCGTGGGCATTGCCGACGAACCGCCGGCGGCCTTGCTCGATGCCCTGGAAGAACGGTTCGGTTTTACACCGCCGCGCGAGCCCGGATACAACGTGATTACCACGCTGCAGGCGATGGTGGCGGGCAAGATCAAGGTGTTTCTGGCGCTGGGCGGCAATTTCGCCCAGGCCACGCCGGATACGGCGCGCACGCATGAGGCCCTGAGGCGTTGCGAACTGACCGTCCAGATCAGTACCAAACTCAACCGCAGCCATCTGATTTGCGGCCACGAGGCATTGATCCTGCCGTGCCTTGGGCGTACCGACATTGATGAGCAAGCGGACGGCCCGCAGGGCGTCACCGTGGAGGATTCGTTCAGCATGGTGCACTTGTCCCATGGGCAGCTGCGGCCTTTGTCGAAGCAGATGCGGTCCGAGCCGGCGATCATCGCCGGGATCGCCGAAGCCACGCTGGGCAAGACACCTGTGGACTGGAGCGCCCTGGTGGAAAACTACGGCCGTATTCGCGATCTGATTGAGGACACCCTTCCCGGTTTCGACGACTTCAACGCGCGGCTCAAGACGCCGGGCGGCTTCTACCTGGGTAATCCCGCCCGCGATCGCCAATGGCACACGGAGTCCGGCCGTGCCCAATTGGTCAGCCACGCACTACCGGCCACCCTGGTGGATGCGGAGACGCTGGCTTCTGGCGCCAAACCGGATCTGGTGCTGCAGACGCTGCGCTCCCACGATCAGTACAACACCACCATTTACGGCCTGCACGACCGTTACCGGGGCGTGCACGGCGGCCGCAAGGTAGTGTTCGTCAATCATGCCGATCTGGAACGTCTGGGATTCCAGCATGGCGACAAGGTCGATGTGGTTTCTCTATGGCGTGATGGCGAGGAACGGCGGGTCAGCGATTTCACGCTGCTGGAGTACGATGTCCCCGCCGGCCAGGCCGCCGCCTATTACCCGGAAACCAATCCGCTGGTGCCCATGGACAGCTATGGCGACGGCAGCTTTACACCCACCTCCAAGCTGATCGCCATCCGCCTGGAGAAAAGCAGCGCCCCGAAGCGGATAGCTTGATAGGAGCTGATGACGCGGGAATGTTTATCTTCGCGCCTTCCGTTTCCGCCACCAGATCATCACCCCGGTGACGCTGAGCATGACGATCACCAGGCCGAGGAGGGTTACGGCTATCCGGTAAGGCAGCCCACCCAAAGCGGCGATGTGCAGAGTGGTCAACCAGGAGGTGAGGGTGTCGCCAGAGGCTTCTCCAGTTGGCAGGTAGTGCCCGAGCGGCGCGCCGGTGGTGGCGTCCACGTAGACCCAGGTTTCACCAAAGCGCTGGTTGACGTCACTGCTGGTGCGGGCCATCAGTTTGAGTGTGTTCTTGTCCGGGTGGTAGGCGAAGCGCTCCACCGCCTTGATGGAAAAGCCACGCTCCGCCGCCAGGGTCTCCAATCTTTGCCGGGCGATCAGGAAGCCTTGCTCCCAGCCGATTTGGGGGTGGCGGGAAGGTGTGTCCTGTGTCGGGATGTCCACCAATGGATCTTCCTGGAAAGTCAGAAACAGCCCGGCGGTGGGGCGATAGACCTCCGCATGGAGGTTCATGGCCACGCTGCTCCAGGCGAACACCAGCAGCAGAGCCCAGGGCCACAGGCCGCCGGCGCGATGGAGATCGAAGCGGCGTTTATGGGGGCCAGCGCGCCAGCGAATTTTCCACGCCGGGATCCAACGCTTGCAGAAACGGCGAGGGCGCGGTGGACCGTTACGGCTTTGCCGGGGCGGGAAGGTGAGCCAGGCACCAATGAAGCAGTCCAGGACCCACAGAAGACTGACAATACCGAACGCCCAGGTGCCGATGGTGCCCAATGCCAGGGCGTGATGCAGGCGGTGGATGAATGGCATCAGGTTGGTGGGGCCCGCCGTGATGTCGCCCCACAGCCGTCCCCCCAGTATGTCGCCGCTGTAAGGGTCAACAAATATTTCGTCCATGGGCAGGGCCGCGCCACCGGGCTCTGGGGCAATAAAAAAGCGCATCGGGCTGTGGGCATCCGGCGGCGCCAGCATCATCCAGTTTGCCGCGGCGTCGGGAAAAGCGGCATCGACCTTTTCCCGCAGTATGAATGGCGAGAGCGGCTCACTGTCCGCCGCCGGTGGTTCCACTCGCAGCAGGCCCGGGTTGATCAGCGCATCCAGCGGGTAATACCACACCAGCACAGCGCCGGTCAGGCCGGCGATGATCAGGAAACCCGCCATCACCAGCCCGATGTAGCGGTGCAGTAGCACCAGCCGTTTGCGCATCAGAACAGGTACTTCAGGCGCGCCAGATAAGTGCGGCCCTCTTCACGGATCACGCCGTCGAAGGAGCCGGGGGAGAAGATCTCTTCGTCGGTGACATTGTTGAACAACAGGTCCAGTTGCAAAGCATCGGTGATGACATAGTAGGCCCCCAGGTCCAAGCGGGTGTAGGCGGGCAGAGAGACGCTGTTGTCCGCGTTGGCGGGGCGTTCGTCCACGTAGGCGACAGTGCCGCCCAGGCTCAGGCCGGTGACGGCGTTGAGGTAGTAGCGGCTTTGCAGGGCGGCGGTGTGCAGGGGCACGTTGACGAAGCGGTTGCCTTCCAGGGTGGCGTCGTCGGTGCGCAGCACTTCGGTGTCGGTGTAGCCGTAGCCGGCGCTCAGGTAGAGGTTGCTGGTGGCGTAGCCGTCCACGGTGAGCTCGGCGCCCTGGGAGCGGGCGCGGCCCTGGGCCACCAGGAAGCCGGCGTTGAGCGGGTCGCTGATGGGCATGTTGTCTTTCTCGATGATGAAGCCGGCTGCGTTGATGTTGAGGCGGCCGGCGTTGACGCGCACGCCCACTTCGTACTGCACGCTTTCTTCCGCGTCCAGGGGTTGGCGGCCAGAGGTGGTGCCTTGCTGTGGCACGAAGGCTTCGTTGCGGCTCACATAGAGTGAGGCGTTGTCGCTGAGGTCATGGACCAGGCCGAACTGAGTGGTCCAGGCGGTTTCACCGAGTTCGGCGCGGGTGATGCTGTTGTTGTCGAGGAAGTCGGTGGTCTTCTGGGACTGTTCCGCGTCGGTGTAGCGCAGGCCGGCGAGCACATGCCATTTTTCCGCCACGGTGATGCGGTCCTGGACGAAGCCAGCCAGGATGCGGTCGGTCTGGGTGAAGCCGCGGTCGCGGGCCAGGGTGCTCAGGTCCATGGGGCCGTAAACGGGTTGGTACAGGTCGATGGGGTCGATCAGGTAAATCTGGGTGGGACGGGTGCTGTCGGATTCCCGGTAGTTGATGCCGGTGATGAAACGGTGTTTGAGCGCGCCGGTGGTGGCTTCGCCGCTGAGGTCCAGGATCACTTCATGGTCGGTTTGCCTGGCGTCGTCGCTGGCGAAGATGATGCGGTTCAGAGTGCGGAAGTCCGCGCCCAGGCCGAAGGGCGCGTATTCGCGCCAGTCGGCGCTGTTGCGGGTATAGGCGTAGCTGAGGCGGGCGTCGATATTATCGGTGAGCGCCCGGGTAAGCCGGGTGTTCAGGTAGATCGAGTCGCGGTCGGTGACGCCGTCTTTCCCGGCGACGTTGAAGTCGTCGCCGTAGTCGCCATTGGGATTGGGCTCGATGGCGCCCTCCGCCGGGGCGCCGCCGGGCAGGGCGGTCCATTCGTTGCGTGAGTAGCTGCCTTCCACCGTCAGGTTGGTGGTGTCGGTGAGGTCCACGGTCACATTGGGTGCCACGAACAGCCGCTCGTACCCCCAATGGTCCATGGAGCCGTGGCTGTCCTGGTGCGCCAGGTTGAGGCGGGCACGCACCCGATCATTGAGCGGGCCGGTCACGTCCAGGGTGGTGCGGTGGTAATCGTAGCGTCCGTACTCGGCGCTGACTTCCGCCTGGTAATAGTCCAGCGGCTGCTTGGTCACGACGTTGATGGTGCCGCCCGGTTCCATCTGACCGTACAGTACCGAGGCCGGGCCTTTGAGGACTTCCAGACGCTCCACATTGGCGAGGTCGGTGGGGTGATCGGTTTGCCGGAAGCCCAGGCCGTTGACGGATTGCTCGGCGTTGAAGCCGCGAATCAGAAAATCGTCGGCGAACATGTCGCGGCCGGAGCCGGAGCGGTTGGCGCTGGGGGTGAGACGTACCACGTCGCCCACGGTATCGGCGCCGGCCAGATCGAAGTTTTCCCGGTCGTAGACGTTTACGCTTTGCGGGATGGCCTCGACGGTGTCGTTTCTCAGGCGGCCATAGACGGAGACCGCCTCCAGCGTGTTCTCCTGCCGAGGCAGTCTTTCCAGTTTGTAGCCGTTGGTACCGTGGATCACGGTGACGCCACTGCCGGCGAGCAGAGCACGCAGCGCCTCTTCCGGAGTGTACTCACCGCTGAGCGCGGGAGCCTGTTTGCCTTGAAGCAGTGAGGCGTCGCCGCCGATGATCAGGCCGGTCTGGCGGGCCAGTTCTATGATGGCCCGATCCAACGGTTGGGCAGGCAGATGGATGGGGACGGGTTGTTGAGCCCGTGCGCTGCCCGGGTGAGTGAGCAGCAAGGGGGCCAGCAAGCCAAGCAACAGCAGCGCTTTGGGGGATGTCGTTCCGGTCTTCGGGATCATTATTGGCTCCAGCGTTATTTTCGCGGTGTCTCTACTGATGAAGACAAAGCAGGAAGCCAATCGGGCAGTACGAAGTACGATTTTTTATTGTCGCTTCAAGATCACATACCAGGGTGTGAAGCGTTGTACCTTCAGGTTCAGGGCGTCGCTCAGTAGCGCCAGGGCCGCGTCGCTGTCGTCGGCGGGCAGCACGCCGGTAAAGTGGGGAGCACGCTGGCCGGCGGTCAGCGTTTCATCCAGCACCAGCATACCGGCACGGTGGTGACTCAGACGCTCGACCACTTGCGGCAGAGGGGTGTTGTTGAAGACCAGTTGTCCGTCCGCCCAATCCGGCCGATGGGCAGGGGCGGTACTCTGGGCGATCAATCCATCGCGGTTCAGGTCGGCTTGTTGCCCGGAAGCCAGGCGGAGGGGGGCGCCGCCGTTATGGGAGGTCACGGCCACGGTGGATTCCTGCACCGCCACCCGGCTGTAGGTGTCCGCCAGTTTCACCGTGTACTGGGTGCCCAGGGCGGTGGCGCTGATGTCCCGCGTCTCTACCTGGAAAGGCGCATCCTGGCCCTTGGCCACGGTGGCGAGCAGTTCGCCGCGCACCAGTTTCACGGTGCGGGCCCCTTCGCTGTAGTCCAGATCCATGGCGCTGTTGCTGTTAAGCACGATCTGGCTGCCGTCGGGCAGGGGCACGGTGCGGATCTCGCCGGCGGCGGTGCGATAGTCCGCGCCCCAATAGGCCCAGGGAAGCTGGGTGCCGGACCAGGCCAGCAGTAGCAGCGAGCCCAGGCCGGTCAGTTGACGCCGGCGTTTGCGGCGTCGTTCGAGGGCGGGTTCGGGAGCCTGCCATATTCGCTGGATCTGCTCGAGCACCTGGCGTCGCCGAGGATCCCCCGCCTGCCAGATTTCGCACTCGGCTTGCAGCCGCGCGCGCTCATCGGAGCCGGCCTCCTGCAAGGCCACCACCCATTCGGCGGCTTGCTGGCGGATACGGTTCAAGTCCGACACGGCGGGTCCAGGCTGTCATAGAGCCGGGCGTGGCAATGGGCCAGCGCCCGGGCCAGGTATTGTTTGACGCTGCTTTCGGAGACCGACAGCCGGCGTCCGATCTGTCGGTAACTGAGTCCTTCAAGGCGTGCCATGAGGAAGGCGCGGCGGGGCTTTTCCGGTAACTCGTCGACCAGCAGCTTGACGACACTGACCAGCAGATTCCGGGCCGCCGCGATCTCCGCCGGTCCCCGGATGTCCCGGGTTTCCAGCAAGATGGCGACCTGGCGCAGGGCTTCCTCCTCCACCTGTTTGCGGTGGTGGCGGTTGATCAGCAGGCGGCTGGCAATGACCAGAAGATAAGCACGCGGCTCGCGCAGTGCCTCCAGGGGCTGGTCGCCGAGAATCAGGCGCAGGAAAGTATCATGGCTCAGATCCGCGGCGTCCTGGGGACAGCGCAGGCGACGATGCAGCCAGTGGGTCAGCCAGCCGTGATGCGCCTCATACAAAGCGCTGATCTCGCCTTGGGAGCGAGGAGGCAAGGGCTGTGGGTTAGTGGCTGTCCCGGTCATGAGTTCCGATACTGTGCTTCAGAATTGAGAGTGATTATCAATTAAAGGCAAAAAGGCTGCAACCGGGCGTGTTTTTGCACCCCCTCGAGCCCGCCAAGACGAACCCCTGCAAAATCAGGATAATGGCGCTCATCCAAGCCCCCGAGCGCCAAACTCCCCAACCCGGATCCCTCCCATGGAAATCAAGGTCAACTTCCTCGACAACCTCCGCCTGGAAGCCAAGTTCGACGACTTCACCGTCGTCACCGATCAGCCGATCCGCTACAAGGGTGACGGTTCGGCACCGAGCCCGTTCGATTACTTCCTGGCGTCGTCGGCACTGTGCGCGGCTTACTTCGTCAAGGTGTACTGCAAGGCGCGAGATATCCCCACCGACAATATCCGATTGTCGCAGAACAACATCGTCGACCCGGAGAACCGCTACAACCAGATCTTCCGTATTCAGGTGGAGCTGCCGGAAGACATTTCCGACAAGGACCGGCAAGGCATTCTGCGCTCCATCGATCGTTGCACGGTGAAGAAGGTGGTACAGACCGGGCCGGAGTTTCAGATAGAGACGGTGGAGAATCTGGACGAGGATGCCCAGGCGTTGTTGATGGCGGGGCTCGATGGTGCGTCGCGCACCTATATCGAGGGCAAGGACCGGCCGCTGGAGGAGACCATCGCCACCATGACCGGGCTCCTCGAAGAGCTGGGCATGAAGATCGAGATCGCTTCCTGGCGGAATATCGTGCCGCATGTTTGGTCTCTGCACATTCGCGATGCGGCGTCGCCGATGTGCTTCACCAACGGCAAGGGCGCCACCAAGGAAAGTGCGTTGTGTTCGGCCCTGGGGGAATTCATCGAACGGCTGAGCTGCAATTTCTTCTACAACGATCAGTTTTTCGGTGAGGAGATTGCCAACAGTGCCTTCGTGCATTACCCGAACGAGCGCTGGTTCCCGCCTGGCCCGGAGGACGAACTGCCCGAAGGCATTCTGGATGAGCGTTGTCTGGCCATTTATGACCCCGAGGGCGAGCTGCGCGGCTCCAATCTGATTGATACCAATTCCGGTAATGTGGAACGGGGCATTTGCTCTCTGCCTTTCGAGCGCCGCTCGGATGGCGAGACGGTCTGGTTTCCCTCCAATCTGATTGAGAATTTGTTTCTCAGTAACGGCATGAGCGCCGGCAATACTCTGCCCGAAGCGCAGGTGCAGTGTCTGTCGGAAATTTTCGAACGGGCGGTAAAAAAACAGATTATCGAGGAGGAGTTGGCTCTGCCGGACGTGCCGCCGGCGGTGTTGGCGAAATATCCGAACCTGGTGGAGGGCGTTGAGGCACTGGAAGCCCAGGGGTTCCCGGTGCTGGTCAAGGACGCTTCCCTGGGCGGCCAATTCCCGGTGGCCTGCGTGGCGTTGATGAACCCGCGCACCGGCGGTGTGTTCGTTTCTTTCGGCGCGCATCCGAGCATGGCGGTGGCCCTGGAGCGCAGTCTGACGGAACTGCTGCAAGGGCGGAGTTTCGAGGGGCTGAACGATTTCCCGCCGCCAACCTTCAACAACCTGGCGGTGACCGAACCCAACAACTATGTGGAACACTTTATCGATTCCAGCGGCGTGGTGTCCTGGCGTTTCTTCAGCGCCAAGGCGGATTATGACTTCCACGAATGGGATTTCTCCGGCACCACGGTGGAAGAAGCGACAAAGCTGTTCGATATCCTGGGGGAGATGGGCAAGGAAGTGTACATGGCGGTCCATGAGGACCTGGGCGCGCCGGTGTGCCGGATTCTGGTCCCCGGTTACTCCGAGGTGTACCCGGTGGACGATCTGATCTGGGACAACACCAACAAGGCCCTGGATTATCGGGAAGATGTCCTCAATCTTCATCGGCTGAGTGACGATCAACTGGCTGACCTGGCCGGGCACTTGGAAGAAAGCCAGATCGACGACTACACCGACATCATTACCCTGATCGGCATCGAGTTCGATGAAAACACCGTCTGGGGGCAACTCACGGTTCTGGAGTTGAAGTTGCTGATCAACCTGGCACTGGGACAGCACGAGGAGGCCCTGGAGCGAGTGGAGGCCTTCCTGCAATACAACGACAATACGGTGGAGCGCAATCTGTTCTACCGAGCAGTTAGTGCCGTGCTGGAGATCACGCTGGACCAGGAGCTGGAATTGGACCACTACTTGGTGAACCTGCGTCGTATGTATGGCGAGGACACCATGAGTACCGTGGTCGGCGCCGTGGATGGCTCCATCCGCTTCCCGGGATTGACGCCCACCAACATGCAGCTGGAGGGTCTGGACAAGCACCTGCGCTTGATCGAGAGCTACAAAAAACTCCATGCGGCGCGGGCGGCGAAGGCGGTTACACAGAGATGAACCGCCTAAGCCGCCGCGGAGCCGCTGTGGAAGCCAATCCTGCTGGCGAACCTCTGGGTATTCGCTTGCAAGGCAATCTCCTTCACCGGCTTGATGGACCGTTGATAGCAACGGCTCCGGCGTCTTGAAAGAGCATCACCTGAAACGGCGCACAATGATGGGCCTGGCTTGTTAAGCTGCTTTGAGATGATGTCGAGGGAGCATCGGTATGAAGGCGGTGATGATTTCAGGTTGGGGACGTAACCCTCGCTTGGTGGTCCGGGAGATGCCGGAGCCCGGTGAACCGGGGCCGGATGACGTTCTGGTGCGAGTGCAGGCGGCCTCCGTAAATCCCAAGGACTGGAAGCTCAACTACCACCTCGCCTTGTTGGCGACTCCGGCGCTGAGTCGTCGACTCCCGCCGCTATTTGGCGATGACCTGGCGGGGACGGTGATCGCGACCGGGAGTCATGTGTCCGACTTCGAAGTGGGGGACGCGGTTTATGGCATGGACATGAATCTGCGTACCGCGTCCCTGGCGGAACGAACGCGTATCAGCCAGTTCCGCATCGCCAAGAAGCCAGTCTCCTTGTCGTTTCGTGAGGCGGCGGCGATGCCGCTGGCGGCGCTCACCGCATTGCAAGGGATGCGCAAGGGAGGAATCAAGGCCGGCAGCAAGGTGCTGATCATCGGCGCCTCCGGTGGGGTGGGTACTTTCGCGGTACAGATTGCCAAGGCGCTCGGCGCCCAGGTGGCCGGTGTGTGTAGCGGTAAGAATACGGAACTCGTCCGTAACCTTGGTGCCGATGAGGTGATCGACTATACCCTTGGAGATTACCGTCATGGTAACGGGGCCTTCGATTTGGTCTTTGATGTGGCCGCCAATGAATCCCCTCGCGGTTGTGCTGATCTGACCGCTCCCGGCGGCTGGTTCATTTCCACCGGAGGTCACGCCCGGTCGATGCTGGGGACGCCGATACATCGTATGTTGGGCCGGAATGCGGCGAACATCATGGTAGCTCCCCGGCGCAGGGATCTGGAGACCCTGTCAGCCCTGGTGGATGACGGAAAACTCAGGCCGGTGATCGACAGTGAATTTGATCTTGCCGATATCGAGCAGGCCTACCAGCGTAGTCGCACCGGGCGCTGTCGGGGAAAGGTGGTGGTGGGCGTTGCCGAGGAGGGAGTCGCTCGGAACGCTTGATAAGGAAAGAGCGATGCCGATAAATACAACGAAAAAAGCCATGGACGAAAAAAGCGACTTCTGCCGGGATATTTTTACTGCTCTGGGGTTATCCACCGGCGCAGCGGTTGCCCTGGGACTATCTCGATTCGCATACGGTTTACTGCTGCCGCCGATGCAGGTGGATTTGCAATGGACTTACGTGGAAGCCGGTGCTCTCAATACCGCCAATGGGGCGGGTTATATCGTCGGGGCCCTGGTGGCGGCCTGGCTGGCCCGGCGATGGGGAACGGCGCGAGCGTTCCTGGCCGGTTTCTCGGTGAGTGTTCTGGTCCTGCTTTTGACGGCAATGACGGCCAGCTTGTCTGCTCTGATCATGTTAAGAACCGTCGGTGGCGTTTCCACGGCGGTTACCTTCATTCTTGGCGCGGGTTTGGTTTCCGCGATCTGTCCGTTGGAAAACCCTCGTCGTCGTGGAGTCCTGGTGGGTGTGTATGTGGCGGGAGTCAGTATGGGCGTTATTCTCGCCGGCATGGCTTTACCGATCATCCTGCGGGAGGGGGCGCAGCGATGGCCGGAGGGTTGGACCGTGTTGGGTGTGCTCGGCGCCGCCGGCTTGCCCGCTGCCTGGCTGGCTGCCCGCCAGGTGCAACAGCCGGCGGGTGGCACCATGGCATTGTTGAATGCCCGGGAGTGCCGGCGGATCGCGCCGACGTTGATCGGCTACGGTGTTTTCGGGGCCGGTTATGTCGGTTACATGACCTTCATTATGGCGCTGTTGCAAGAACAAGGAGGCAGTAGCGAGCAGATGATCTGGTTCTGGTTCACACTGGGCCTGGTGTCCGCCGTTACCAATCTTCTATGGGGGCGGGTGCTGGGTGCCTTCAATGACGGTCGCGGGCCGGCCCTGGTATTCGCGACGGCCATGCTGGGCACCCTGCCGGTGCTGCTCTATCCGGGGCCGATGGCGATGTTCCTGTCGGCGATCCTGTTCGGCGGCAGTTTCATGGCGGGCCCCACTTCGATCACCATCGTTGCACAGCGTCAGTTGTCGGCCGCGTCCTGGACCGCCGCCATTTCGCTGCTGACGGTAGGGTTCGCGCTTGGCCAGACCATTGGCCCGATCCTGGCCGGTGCCATTTCCGATGTGGCGGGCAGCATTGAAGCCGGCTTTTGGGTGTCTCCGTTACTATTGGCTATTGCCGCCTGTGTGAATCTGTTGCAACGTCCCCCTGTACCGGCGGAGTCTCCGGCGCTTGCCGGTAAGTCCAGTTAGACACCTTTCAGGAGTTGCGAGGATGAAAAGCGCGAGAGTCTTCTGGGACAAGGCGGCGCCTCGTTACGCCCGGAGCCCGGTCAAGGACGAAGAAACCTACCGGAAGAAGCTGTCGATAACCCGGAGCTATCTCCAACGCGATTGGTCGGTGTTGGAGTTTGGCTGTGGTACCGGCAGTACCGCGATCCAACATGCCGCTCATGTGGGCCGGATTCTGGCCACGGATGTTTCTCCCAGAATGCTGGAGATCGCGGAAGGGAAGGTTCGTGAGGCGGGAATTACCAATATCCGCTTTCAGGAGGGCAGCCTGGACAGCCTGAAACTGATACCATCCAGTTTCGATGCGGTGTTGGGGTTGAATATCCTGCATCTGCTGGAGGAAGTGCCAGGTGCCGTCAGCAGGGTTTATGAGGTCCTCAAGCCCGGAGGTGTCTTTGTTTCCAGTACCGCGCTGGTCGCGGAAATGGCGTGGTATTGGCGAGGGACGATTCCCGTGATGCAGCGTCTGGGGTTGGCTCCCCATGTCAGCCCGTTGAGCCAGAAGGGACTGGTGGCACTATTGACCGATGCCGGGTTCTATATCGATCACGAATGGCGGGTGACCAGGGAATCGGTTTTCATTGTCGCCGGGAAGCCGTTGCCGTGAACTACGAAGAATTCAACGCGTTCTGCCGTTCGCTGCCGGCGACCTCCCATGTCGTCCAGTGGGGTGGCTCCCACGTCTGGAAGGTGGGTGGCAAGGTTTTCGCCATTGGCGGGTGGGCAAAGAATGGCAAGCCGGCCTTCACGTTCAAGGCTTCGGATCTTAACTTCCATATTCTGTCCGGGGAGCCGGGGTACCGGCCGGCACCCTATCTGGCCTCCCGCGGGATGAAGTGGATACAGCAGTACGACGCTCCCGATGAGTCGGATGAGGCGCTCCGATACTATATCAAGGAGTCCCACCGGATCGTTGCCTCGGGGCTGACCAGGAAAAAGCAGAGGGAGCTCGGGCTCATCGACTAGGAAAAAGCAGAACCGTTACCGGTTTTGCTGCTCCGACAACCGCTCTTCCAACGTGCCCAGGCGATTCTCCATGGTTCTCAACAGGTCCAACATCTCCTGCCGCTCATCGTGAGCGCGCTGATTTTCCCGCTCTCTTTCTTCCCGAAGTTCCAGATCGTGCACTTCTTGCGTGGCGTTGACGATAATGGCGATGAACAGGTTCAGAACCATGAAGCTGGAGATGAGAATAAAGGGAACGAAGAAGACCCAGGCGTGAGGGAACTGTTCGATGACCGGACGGGCAATGCCCATGGACCAGCTTTCCAGTGTCATGATCTGGAACAAGGTGTAGATGCTGGCTCCGAGCGTGCCGAACCATTCCGGGAAGGCCTCGCCGAACAACTCCGTGCCCATTACGCCGAAAATATAGAACATCATCAGCAACAGCGCCGCGGTCCAGCCGATGCCGGGCAGGGAGTGCATCAAGGACTCCACCAGCATGCGCAATCGTTTGACCGTGGACAGGAGCCGCAATACCCGGAGGATGCGAAGGCTGCGCAGGATGGCCAACTGACCGGAGGTGGGCGCGAGGGAAATGCCGACGATAAGGAAGTCAAAGAGGTTCCAGCCGGAGCGAAAGAAGCGGGGGCCGAACGCAGCCAGCTTGATCACAATCTCCGCCACGAACACCGCAAGGATAATGCTGTTGAGCAGGGCCAGTAACCCGCCGGCGGCTTCTTCCGCGGCGGTGGAAGTCTCCACCCCCAGAACGATGGCATTGAGGAGGATCAGGGCGGTAATCAGGTGCCGTACGGGCGGAGACTCGATCCACTCCCCAAGCCGTGTGCGCCAACCGTTCAGGACCAGCGTTGTCATACTGTATCTCTCCGTTCGCAATTCCCTGGCGCCGCCGAGGCCGCTTCCGGCCGGCGCGTTCGGCGCGCAGTATACATCGTGTGGTTAGTGAGGCCGACAGGGGATCGATTGCTATCATCCATTGCTATCCCCGCCCCAGGGACGCCCCCGGGTACTAATGACCAGGAGAGAAAGAAATAATTCCGTTTTATGTCCTGTCTTTTCGGTGTTATTCAATATGCGATGGTTTACGGTGTGAGCTGTTGGAATGATGTGTTGTAAAGATAAGGCCATCTGAAGGTGAAGTATGAAGAACGCTTATTTAGTGATCGGCATCCTGTGTGCCCTATACACTATCGCTGATCTCCTTGGGTTCTTACCTGTCGATTTATGGATCAGGACTTGGGAATGGCTTTTTGTTCATAACCCACAGCCTCAATACTATAAAATAGTTCCAGATAGCGGACTTCATTATGACCCTTTTATTTCCGGTGTCTTGGCCATAATTTTTATTACCTACGGCCTTCATGGCAGGAGAAAGGCCTGATCTTATATTGCTGTGTCCCTGTGTCCCGAGGTGGTAACGGTATGGCCTGCGGTGAGCCCCTGGAGGGGTGGGTTGGTTCGGAAAACTGAATTAAAGTCCTTTTGGGTTATGAGAAGGGATCATTTTCTTTGAAGTAAGGGCTCAAACAGGTATGGACAAGAAAGCCAATAAGATTCTGCTTTCCACCTTTTGGAAGAACGGTTGGATTGACAGAAAGGACAGGGTTCTGACAGGGCTGGACGTTGAGTATGCGAAATCAAAGGGGTTGATGTTTGATCCGATTTCGATTTCACATGATGACTGCGTGGCTTCCATTGTCAGATTGGTAAACGAAACCCCTGTGGAGGCGGTGGCCAAAGGGTTTGTCAGTAGCCTGAGTCGTCGCCGTCTGGATTGGCGCTCCGCCCTATCCTCTTATGTGATTGCAAGGAGCATCCCCGGCCATCACTACACTCCTGTCGTCTCCGGAACTCACTATGTGGACGGAAAGCCGGCTGCGCACTCTTATTTTTGCGGTATTTGCGAAGGCTGCCGGTATGGGGTGATAGGGCATGAGTTCTATAAGGAAAGTGATCTTAATGTATTGAATTTCGAGCGGATGAAATGGGGCGGTGTTCGCCATGGTGACATTCTCTACATCCTTTTTGACATGAGGGAGTTTAAGCGGTGTGAGATTCCCGAGCCGACGGCTGATGATGTCGATTGTCTGAACGGCATCCTGAGTGTAATTGAAAGCTCCCAGCCCGATGATTATCCAGGTGCACTTGAGAAGCGGCTGGCCTCGGTTGTAAAGTCCAGCAAGGCGGAGCGGCAGGTTATCATTGAGATTCTGGCAAGCATCGGTGTGTTAAAACCCGGCAGCTACGACCGGCCGGTAAAGGGAAGAAACGACTGGGTGTTTGCCGAGTACTGGCGTGGTGAAGATGGCTATTGCCGTCAGGCGGTAGAAGAGTATTTCGGGCCATATTTATTGCTCTGACGGGGGCAGACGGTCAAACGGCTGATTGGACCACCTCCTGAATTTCTGGCATTACCAAACCAGGTTTCAAAAGGATAACGGTTCCGAAGGGGCGTTGAGAAGTGATAGGGTGAGTTCTTTCCTGAAAGAGTGAAGGATATGGCCAATGAAAAGGATTTTAAGGAAGTTGTTAGGTTTTAAATCAGGCACGAGAAGCCCTGATGAAGCCTCTCCCGCCAGGAAAACCCCGGAAGATTGGGCACCCTGAAGCGGTTGGAGGATTACAACGGTCTCACGGTTCAGGAAGTTCAGGTCGCCGAAGACGACTTTGTCATAGTGCTGATCAGCGAGGCACGGCAGCCTCTGCCTTTGGGAGTCGACCTGTCCAACGGGCGAATGGATCTTCTTGTCGCCACCGTTATAACCGATGACGAGATGGAATGGTTCATGGGGAACGGTCGGGGTACGCTGCTGGACAAGTTGATCGCCGCGGGAGTGGGGCAAGTCAGCGAGTGGGACGGAAAATCAATCCTGCAGGGATAATGACACGATGCTTGATGAATCAGATATGAATCCGGAGCGCTGGGCCCGACTTATGACGCTGTGGGACTTCGGCGACAATACCGAGACGTATCGCTCCCTGGTGTCTTCCTACTCAGGGAAGGGCCGTTACTACCATTCGCGAGAACATGTTTCCGCTTGTCTTCGACATCTGGATAGATGCGTTTCGGAGATACAGTCCCCCTGTGAAGTAGAATTGGCCTTATGGTTTCATGATGCCATCTATGAGCCGCTTTCAGGAAAGAACGAGAAGAAGAGTGCTGACTGGGCACAATCTTTCGTGCTGGAGAATGGAGCATCCAGAGATATCGCCGATAGGGTGCACCGTCTCATTATGGTTACCGAGCACAATGCTCCTGCGAAGACGAGTGATGAATCGCTGCTAGTGGATATCGATCTGGCTGTATTGGGCGCGGAACCCGAAACTTACCAGATCTTCGAAGAAGGCGTGCGCAGCGAATACAAGATGGTGCCATGGCCTTTATATAAAAAGAAGAGAGTGGAGGTGCTCAAGGGCTTTCTTGATCGCCCCAGAATCTTTCAGAACGAGCCTTTCCTGACAGAACGCGAGCAGCAAGCCAGAAGGAATCTGGCGGCGGCCATATCGAAACTGGAAGGGTAGCCCAGAGGCGGGCGGATGGTGGATCCAGTAAGAGAGCCTGATGGTGTCGAAGGTGATATTGAAAGGGGGCATCGTGGTGCCTGAGACCGATCTTGAGGCCGTCAAAGCCGAGCTGCCCACTATATTGGCGCCATCATGAGAGAGCCCGGCTGCTTCTTGGTTTGGATAGGTGTGCGCAAATAGGGAGTGTTCCGCAGCCGCTTACGATTCAGGACAAAAAAGGAAACACGCTTTCCGGCAATGGTGAGCTGGGGGACACATACGAGCGGTTTCATGGGCCGGACTGACGGACCGGGGTGGGCGCGTTGGCCTTCTATAAAATGGGGCGCTTGCCTTTGACCGATAGAAGTCTACTCCGCCCCTAAATAGCGGGTCACCACACCACGCCAACCTTCATCGTTTAAAATGCCCAGCAAGGCCTGGTCCAAAGGCTCGCGGAGCGGAGACCCATTGGCCACGGCAATGGCGTAACTTTCTTCCCGCGCGAGCTGTGGCAGGACCAGTACCTCGTTTTCCTGGTTCTGGCGCAGCAAGTAACGCATTACCGGAGCGTCATGGACCACCGCATCAACGCGCCCTTGCGCCACGGCTTGCATCGCGTGTGCGATGTTCGGATAAGGCCGATAAGCAATGCCTTGATTGTCGAGCCAGTGAGAGGCACTGGTGCCGTCGACGGTTCCAACTTTAACCCGTGGCAGGTCCGCGACGCTGGAAACCCGGGTTTGCAGTTGATTAACCGTAACGCTGGAGGCAATGGCGGCGGTAAAACCGGATATGGTGATGATGCTGACAAACATCCAGATCAGGCCGATGACCCGGCCGGCCGGAGTGATTGGCGCTTTATCGCCGTAACCCACGGTGGTCATGGTGACCGCCGACCACCAAAAGCCGCTGCCAATGCCTTCACGGATGCTGCCACCGAACTGTTCAGGGTTGCGGTGGCGCTCCAACAGCCAGACCACGACGCCAACTGCCAGCAAGACCAATACCAGCGCGGTAACCGCGGAGAGGAATTTCCAACTGAACAGGCCTTGCAGCGTCGTCAGCCACCCGGAGGGACTGCTGGGCGTGGCGATGCCCAGGCCGGCACGAAACATGGGCTGAGTGAAGTCCAAACGCCGTTCCCGATCGGCGGTCACACTGATGGCCCCGATAGCCACATCGGCCTGGCCTTGCTCCACGGCTTCGAGCATTTCCGACACGCTTGGGTATGGGCGCAACTGGTAGTCCTGCCCCAGTTGACCGGCCAGTTGATGCCATAAATCGACACTGATACCGGTCCAGTGGCCTTCCTCCTGATAGCTGAAGGGCGGAGCCGATTTTACCGCCACGGTGAGTGGTTCGGCATGCGTCAGGCCGCTGATCAGCAGGCACACGACGGCGATCAAAAGAGGTGATGGGTGGGTGCGTTCCTGATATGGCATCCTTTCCTCCCGGTGGATGTCGGCTACGCCCAACAACGGCCACGGGCGCGTATCGTGTTTTTTTGCGTCGGGTTCAGGGTAGCGGTCTCTTCGCCGGCGCACCAGCAGGGCGGGAGAGGCGCGACGCAAAGTTCGGATGGGAAGGTCGATCTTGTTTTAGAGAGTCGAGGAAAAATGGGCTTTTCTGGTTATAGTGATGATTGCAAAAGAATCTGAACCGCTGTTACTCGCGGAGTTGTTGCTGCTCCGTTCGGGGGGGATTTGATAGGGGGGCATGCTTGAGCGGAAAAGTGAAAGAGAGGTGAACCATGATCGCCTATACCATGGTTGGCATCCGGGATCTGGATAGAGCGAGTGACTTCTATACCCCGTTGTTCCAGGAAATGGGGTTTAAGGTGTGCTGGCGGGACGAAGATTGCGTCTCCTATGGTGTCGTTGATGATTTGTCGGTCCCCCGGTTCTTTGTCGGCTACCCATTTGATGGCGAGGCGGCCTCGGTTGGCAATGGCACCATGACGGCGTTCCAGCTCCCGGAGCCCCGGAAAGTAGACCGGCTCTATGACATCGCTATGCGTCAGGGTGGGAGTGATGAAGGCAAGCCGGGATATCGACCTCGGTACGGAGAGGGGTTCTATGCCGCTTACGTGCGGGATCCGGATGGCAACAAGCTGGCTTTTATTGTCTATGACGGCTAATCGGCTTGAGCACTACCTTCCGTCTGGAAAACGCCGTTGACACGGGAGGAGATTTGGCAGAATCAGGCAAGGGGGATGTCTTGCCGTTCTCCAGGGTTTATGTTGGCATGCTACACGTCAACCCACTTTGGTTAATCGTGAGAGCAGTCCAATGACCGACGACACCTATACGCCTCCGAAAGTCTGGCAATGGGAACCCGGCAACGGCGGCAAGTTCGCCAACATCAACCGGCCCATCGCCGGTGCCACCCATGACAAAGAACTACCGGTGGGCAAGCACCCATTGCAACTCTACTCCCTGGCCACGCCCAATGGCGTCAAGGTCACGGTGATGCTGGAGGAGTTGCTGGCCCTGGGGCATACGGGGGCGGAGTATGACGCCTGGCTGATCAATATCGGTGAAGGCGATCAATTCGGCAGCGGCTTCGTGGAAATCAATCCGAATTCCAAGATTCCCGCCATGGTGGATCACAGCGTGGACCCGCCGCGGCGTGTTTTTGAAACCGCCTCCATTGTCCTGTATTTGGCGGAGAAATTCGGCGCTCTGATACCCAAGGAGCAGGGGGGCCGCACCGAGTGTATGAACTGGCTGTTCTGGCAGCAGGGCGCGGCGCCTTTCCTGGGCGGTGGTTTCGGCCATTTTTATGCCTATGCCCCGGAGAAGTATCGCTACCCCATCGATCGCTACACCATGGAAGTGAAACGCCAACTCGACGTGTTGGATCGCCACCTGGCGGAGAACACTTATCTGGCCGGTGATGAATATTCCATCGCGGATGTGGCCACCTGGCCCTGGTACGGACAACTGGTATTGGGACGTTTGTACGATGCGGCCGAATTCCTGGACGTCGGGTCGTACAAAAACGTGGCCCGTTGGGCCCAGCAAATCGACGCCCGTCCGGCGGTGAGCCGTGGCCGCATGGTGAACCGGACTTTCGGTAAACCGGAAACCCAGCTCCGTGAGCGCCACGATGCCAGCGATTTCGACACCCGCACCCAGGACAAAATTGAGGCGCCCTGAGGTCGATTGCAAAGAGCGTTGGGGGCATGAAACAACGAAAGGCATTGCTCCAGCGAATTGCGGCGGTCATTACCAATAAAATGAACGGCGCAACCCTGCGTGTGGCCGTGGACGGTGCGGACGGGGCGGGGAAGAGCACCTTCGCGGATGAGTTATGGCGGATGTTGCGCGCGGATGAAATCAGGGTAATCCGCGCATCCGTCGATGGCTTCCATAACCCGGAGGTCGTTCGTTACCGCAGGGGACGCTATTCTCCGGAAGGTTTTTATTACGATTCCTATGATTACGAGGCCCTCGTACCAGGACCACCCTCTGAATCGCCGTTACACGGAAGGACAGGTCTTTTATAGGCAACTTTCAGTGGATACTCTGAGCGAAATACGAACCTTGCTACACGGGTTTGATGAGCGCGATGACATCATCGGGATCCTGTGTGAAGAGATGTATGAGCCCGGGGAGCTGAATGAACAGGAGGTGCAATGGGACGGCACCTTCGTCCATCGCATCTTCATTCCCGATATGGGTTGGAAGCGTCGATAAACTCGCCCGTTACTGCCATTTGCTTTCGATGAGGGTGCCCCGTCCCACGGTCTTGGTCACCGGGGTTTTGGCGGCGATCTCCAGCAGCCGTTGACGTTGCTCGTCGGTCAGCTCCCTGCTGCAGGAAAGTGTCCGGTCGATGAACTCATTACCGTCCTCGTCGCGATGAAAATGCAGGTAGACGCTGATCTCCCCCAATTCCCAGCCCTTGCGGTCGGCGTACATACGCAGGGTGATGGAAGTGCAGGCACCAAGACTGGAAAGCAGCAACTCGTAGGGATTGGGGCCGCTGTCCTCGCCGCCCAGATCGGAGCCTTCATCGGCTTGAAAACGATGGTGACGGGCGTGGATATGCTGCTGGTAATGAGTGTCGCTGTATACCGATACCTTGGCCATTGCGGTCTCCATGACGGTGAGAAACAGAATGCCTACTGTGCCACAGCCGCGCCGGGATCGGGAATGCCCCTCTTTGGAGAGAGGGGCGGCGCGGTCAGGGTGGATAGAGCGGAGACGCGGGTAAGCGGATAACGCGGATAAGTAAATGGAAGCGCGCTGCGTCAGACCGCGTGGGCGGCCAGGTCATCGTCGATCTGGCGTGCCTTGATGGCCGCGGGGCGCTCCATCAGATTGGCGCAGTAGCGTTCGAACACCGGCCGCTTTTCGATGGTGCCAACAGCCATCTCGTAACCCAGATAAGCGCCAGCGAGCAGATCGGCGGCGGTGAATTGCTCCCCAACCAAATAATCCCTCCAGCGTAATTCGTTTTCCAACGTATTGAGTACCCGGTCCAGGGTGCCGTAGCCAGCGGTGATCGCTTTCTTGGCATCGTCGCCGACCTCGAAACCCAGCACATGGTTGGTGCAGGCCGCGTCAAACGGGCCCGCGATAAAAAACAGCCAACGATAGTAAGCGCCTCGTTCCCGGCTGGTCACAGCCGGAGCCAGTCCGGCTTGTGGGAAGGCATCGGCCAGATAGGTGCAAATCGCCGAGACCTCGGTGATCACGGTGTCGCCATGCACCAGCGCGGGGACTTTCCCCATCGGGTTGATCGCCAGATAGTCCGCGTCTCTCATCCCCAAACCGAATGACAAAACATGGGTCCGGTAGGGCTGGTTCACTTCTTCAAGCATCCAGCGCGCCACTCGGGCCCGAGACATGGGATTGGTGTAGAAAACCAGATCCTGACTCATGCAATCCTCTCCGTGTCATTGTTGATTGGAGAGCGAGTGTATCGGGGGCTCCTGTCAGATAATGGCAGCAGTGCCCCGTGGTTGGCATGAGCCGTCAGCCCTTCTTCGCCACCTTCTCCAGCGCCAGCAGGGTGTCCATATAACTGACGAAATGGTTCAGATAGTCCGGTGACAGGCCGCGCAGGGTTTCCACACTGCGGGTGACCAGGCGGTGTGCGTTTAGCGGGCCGGCGTCGCCGGGGGACTGGGCAATGGCGTGGTCAATGCGTTTCTGAGTATGCAGGCGGGCGCGGGTGGCGCGCAGTTGACGCAGAGCCTTGAGCTCCCGCTGCGATGTCAGGGGGCGGACATTGCGACGGCCTTTGCCGGCGGTCTTCTGGAACAGGTTGGGATGAGCCCTGAGCAACGCATCCAAAGGGGTGTTGTCGGGACCTTCGTCCTCGATATCGCTGTCGTGCAGCGCTTCCAGTAACGCCACCAGCGGTGAGGGCGAACGTCGTGTCTGTTGCTCGGCGAGGCGCTGGAAGGCGCGCAGGTCACCCCTTTCGAAGAGATGATCCAACTGGGCCCGTGTGGCGTCATCGACGGCGTGGTAAGGCAAGGTGGCGCGCTGGGCCCGGGCCTTGTCCCTGGCTTCCTCGAAGCGCGCCTGATAGTCCGTCAGCGCCTGCTGTAATTTTTCCCGCTGCGCCGGTGACGGCGCCCGATGGCTCCCGGCCAGGCGTTGGGCCAGGGTGTCCAGATAACGGAAGCGCACCGGGTCGTAGCGGTCGGCGTGGTCGTCACGCAGCCGGGCAAGGCGCTGCAGCGGTGTGAGTGTCCCGGTGACGTCACTCATCGTTCTCGGCCTGGTTGTCCTGGCGCGGTACGGTGGTGATCTCCACCCGGCGATTCTTGGCGCGGGACGCTTCGCCCTGGTTCGGAACCACCGGCTGATTGTCACCGAAAGCAGCGGCGAAGATGCGGTCCGCCGGCATGCCCTGGGCGATCAGCGTGCGGGTAACGGTGAGCGCACGTTGTGCGGAAAGTCCCCAGTTATCCTGATAACGCGGATTCCCCTTCTGAATCGCCAGATCGTCGGTGAAGCCGCTCACCATCAGCAATTCATTATGCTCGCTGAGATAAGCGCGTAGCGGTTCCACCAGGCTGCTCAGCAGCTTCTCGCCCTCGGGTTGCAAGACATCGGAGTTGAGCGCGAACAAGACACTGCCGCTGATACCGATGCGGCCGTTGTGGAAGGTGATACGGCCGCTTGAAAGCGGATCCCGCAGCGCGTCCTCCAGCGCGATACGGCGCTGCTCCTCGACCTGGCGGCGGGCTTTTTCCTGTTGCAGGGACTGGCTCAATTCCAATTGGATACCGATCACCCACACGGTGATCAGCACGAAGATGCCCACCAGCGCCGCCATCAGATCGGAGAAGATGGCCCATACCGGCGTGGCCTGGGCCTGACGGTCGTGCAGCTCATCCATCAGCCGGCTCCGTTGCCGTTGGTGGCCGACTGCTGGCGCACCGCGCCAAGCGCTTCCAGCACATCCTTCTGCGAGGTCATGCTCAGGTCGATGACTTCCCGCGCCTGTTCCACGTAATAAGCCAGCTGTTCATCACTGCGCGTGGTGGCTTGTTCCAGGGCGGCCTCCACCTTTTGCAGATGATCCACGAGCTTGTCGTTGGCGTCGCTGAACAGCTGCACGGCGACGGAGAAGGCTTCGCTCAGACTGGCCACTTCATGGGCGCCGCCGGTAACGTCGGAGGCCACTTCATCCAGTTTGCGGCTTTGCTCTTCCACTTGCCGGGAGAAGGTGTCGCTGACGCTCCTGAGAACGTCGCCGGAATCACGGATCAGGCTTTCCACCGCCTCGCGCTGGGCGCTGGCGCCGTCACGCTGGGCCGCCAGCAGGGTTTCCAGCTCCGCCATGATGCGCCGGCGCTCCTCCAGCATATCGTTATCGCGCTCGCTGCTTCGGGACATTTCCTCGCGCAGTTGGCTGATCACCTCGGCGGCGGCCTTGGGCGTTTCCGAAGCGGTTTCGATGAGACGCGTCATGGGGGCTTCCAGGGCCGCGCCCAGGTCACCGAGATGGCGGGTGACCGTGGTTTCCAGTTCCGCCAGTCGCGCGGTGGCGGTTTCGCCACGTTGCGCTTCTTCGTTACGCAGCGTGGACAGGGCCTGGCCAGTGTCCGTTACCAGTTTCTCCAGGCCTTCACGCTGCTGTGCAATCAGGGTCTCGGCGGCGTTCTGGAATTGCTCATTGTGGCTTTGCAGAGCCTGGGTGATGTTGTCAATCAGGCCGGCGGCGGAGCGCTGCTGCTGATCCAGGCCATGACGCCACTGTTCGGCGGTTTGTTCGGTGGTGGCCTGGAAGCGCTCGGCCAGTGTCGCCAGTTGCTGTTCGCCGGTGCTTTGCAGCTGCTGGTGGTGTTCGCGAGTCTGTTCCAGCAGCGTGTTGCTATGCCGGTGGAAGGTATCGTTGTGGTCCTTCAGAGCGGCGCCGAGGCTATCCGACAATTGGGTGTTGGCGTGTTGCTGTTCACTCAGGCCATCGCGCCATTGCTCCGCGGCACGCTCGGTGGTGGTCTGGAAGTGCTCCGCCAGGGCGGTCAGTTGCGCCTCACTGGCCTGCTGTAACTGTTGATGATGATCGCGGGCCTGGACCAGCAGGAGCTCGCTTTGTTCGCGGAAGCGCTCGCCGTGGGCTTGCAGTGCGTCGGCGACCTGTTCGGCCAGTTGGCGGCTCTGTTGCCGCTGCTCGCCGAGACCGGTTTGCCAGGCCTGGGCGGCGTGCTCGGTGGTGGCCTGGAAGTGCTCGGCCAGCTCCGACAGTTGCGCCTTGCCGGTTTCACGCAGTTGCTGATGATGCTCCCGGATTTGCGCCAGCAGTTCGCTGCTGTGCTGCTCGAAGCGGCTGTTGTGGGCCTGGAGCGCGGCGTCGATGTCGGCGGCCAGTTTGCCGGTGCTTTGTTGTTGTTCGGCGAGCCCTTGTTGCCAGTGCCGGGCGGCTTGTTCGGTGGTGGCTTGGAAGCGTTCCGCCAGGGTGCCGAGCTGACGCTCGCTGATCTCGCTCAGGGTCTGATGGGTGCTCTCCGCCTGTTGTCCCAGACGGGCCATGGCCGCTTCCACGATCGGGCGGGTGCTCTCCGCGGCGATGCGGCCACTGTCCGCCAGGCTTTGCTTCAGGGTGTCGCTGACCGAGTGGGCCAGCTGCTGATAGTGGCCGCTGACGTTGTCATGGAATTGCTGCTGGTTCCGCGTCAGCGCGCCGCTGACCTGCTCGCTCATGTGTTCCATGCGTTCGGCCAGATGGCCGAGTTGGGCAACCACTTCGGGGAAAGCGGCGGACTGCTCTCGCAACGCCTGGTAAGTATCGCGTTGTTGCTGGCCGATTGAGAACGCGCGCAGATCCGTGGCGATATGAGTGTCCAGCTCACGGCCGGTCAGAATCCGGTCCCGGCGGCTCAGGGCGGCGGCCAGACCGAGCATGGCGGAACTGGCGACACCGGCGATGGAAGTACCGAACGCCAGGCTCATGCCGCTGATGGGAGCGGCCAGGGCGTTACGGATAGCGTGCAGTTCGCTGCCGCCTTCCAGCGCGGTAACGGCACCGCGCAAGGTCACGATCATACCAATGAAGGTGCCGAGCAGGCCGAGCATGACCAGCAGACCGGAGAGATAAGGCGTCAGCATCGGACCGGGCAGAGCGACCGGTTCACCTTCCACCCGGCGGCGCACCGCGTTGCGCAGGGAAGCGGGCAGGCCAGCGATCCACTGGCCGAGACTGTCCGGGCTGTTCGGCAATTGCTCCAGACCGTGGCGCAATTGAGCGGTGGCGCGGCGGAATTGCCGCAGCTCCAGAAAGCCCAGGCCGTACACCAGTGCGATCAGCAGGATGGCGGTTAGCGCCACCAGGTCGGTACCGAGAAAGCCCAGGCCCACCCAGATCACCGTGATGGCGCCCAGGATGAAGGTCAGCGCGAAAAGAAAACGTGTCATTGCGGGAGTGGTTCCTCGTGATTCAATGCGTCCAGCAGGCCTTGCACCGGTTCCAAACGGGTTTCCAGTTCTGCCAGCAGCAGCGTCTGCATTTCCTGGTGAAACTGATGTAACCAGCCCCCGGGTGTCACCCAGGCGTCGGTCGGATCGGGCTGGTCTGCCGAGTGTTGATTGCGGTGCGCCCGCCAAAGGGAGCGAAAGCGTTTGCCCAGTACCATCGGTATGGCGCCGAAGCAGTAGCGGCCATAGCTGGCCAGGGTGTTGTCGAACACCGTGTCGAGCACGGCGAGCTGGGCGAGTGTGTGATTCTGGGCGGCAAAACCGTCGCGCAGACGTTGCCGCAGATACTGAATGGCGGTGATCAGTTGTCTCTGGTGGGACAGGTAAAAACGTTCATAGGGCTTGAACACCGGTGGCGTCTCGGTGATCCGCGGCAAGCGCAGCTTCACCTTGGCGTCACCGGGCTCGAAACTCAGGGTGATGCCGTTGATGAGCGTGTCACGGGTTTGGGCGAAGTCGGCCCGGAGCCGCTCCGCCAGCCCTTCTTCGGGGTGGAATGGCCCCATGGGCTGGTACTTATAGGCGGCGTCCAGTGCGATGGTGTCGGACAGATCGAACAGCCGGCCCATACGTTCCGCGAAGCAGGTGTGGGCATCGAGGCCGGCGCCATTGCCCAGCGCGGCCACCAGCTGTACCAGTCTGGCGCTGGGAGGGGCCGGTTGCGCTTTTTTTTGCGTCCTGTTCGTGCTGTTGCTCATGGGCCGCCGTGGCTAGGAAAAAGGTATGACCATGCCGTCGCCTGACGCGACGGGAAACCGCCCATTCTAATCAACTGCGGCGGCCCCACCAATCCTGCGGATGCCTGAGTCGGTTGGCGGGTCAGCCGGGATCGTTGGCGGCGGGCATGCTGACCACGCCCCGGGCCAGAAGAGCGTCGATGGCGGTGTCGGCGAAGCCGGCCTCCCGTAGCACGTCCCGGCTGTCGCCGCCGAGGCGCGGCGCCGGCCGGTCCGGCCGCGTCGGAGCATCAATGAAGCGTAACGGGTGGCGGGTGGCGAGCAGCTTCCCTTCGCTGGGGTGATCCACCTCTTGAAAGAAATCCACTGCCCGCAAATGCGGGTCGGCGAGCAAGTCTTCCAGTGTGTTTACCGGGCCGCAGGGAATATCCCGCTCCTTCAGCGCGGTCAGCCAGTACTCGTTGCCATGGGATGGCATGCACTCGGCGACGACCTGATACAGCTCGCCGATGCGCTCGCTGCGACGGGCCGGGTGCATGACCCATTCCGCCCGGCCCAGATCATCCCGACCCACCAGGTCGAGAAACCGTTGCCAGTGGCGGGAGGTGTAGGGCAGCACCGCGATGTAGCCGTCGGCGGTTTGATAGGGGCGCCGATAGGGGGTCATCAAGCGGTCGTAGCGCAGCGAGCCCCGCGGTGGCTCGAAGACATGGCCGGCAAGGTGTTCGGCCAGCAGGAAAGAAACCAGGCTTTCAAACATCGGTGCTTCCACCGCACCGCCCTGGCCAGTGCGTTCCCGCTGCAACAGAGCCGCGGCGATGCCGACAGTGGCGTACAGGCCGGCCACCTTGTCCGCCAGGACTGTTGGTGCGAAGGCGGGCGGGGAGTCGGGGGTGTGATTCAGCGAAGCCAGTCCGCTGATCGCCTGCATGATGTCGTCGTAGGCAGGGTCGTCGGCGTAAGGGCCGTCGCCACCGAATCCCACCGCGGCGCAATACACCAGGCGTGGGTTGAGAGGGCCGAGGGTGTCATGGTCGATGCCCAGTTTTCTGGCGGCGGCGGGGCGGATGTTGTGCAACAGCACATCCGCCTGGGCCACCAACCGGTGCAGTGTGGCCTGTCCCTGATCGGTTTTCAGGTCCAGGACCAGGGACCGTTTATTGCGATTCAGATTGAGAAAGCCGGCGCCCATGCCCGGGTGCCGGGCCGGTGCGGCGGCGCGGAAAATATCCCCCTCCGGGGATTCCACCTTGATCACTTCGGCGCCCAGGTCGGCAAGAAGCTGGGAAGCGAAAGGCCCCAACACCACGGTGCTCAGATCCAGCACCGTTATCCCTTTAAGCAACTCGAACATGGTATTTCCTCACTGCATTGCCGATGTTCGGGAGGCGCCTTCCCCGTCATCGGCGGAATGATTTTTTTATTCAGTCTTGCATGGTGGTGTTTATTCGTGCAACGCTATTTTGAATCAATGGTTCACAGGGTGAACCTTTGCTGAAGGCAAACCCTGTTCAAGCAGAGCGAGGCGCATGGGATACGCACCGGTATCGGCGGTCCTGAAGGGACTGAAAGTGTTGGAGGTGGTGAATCGTCTGGGGCCGGCGAGTCTCCGTGACATCACCGAGGCCACCGGCTTGCCCAAGGCGTCCACTCTGAGACTTCTGGATACCCTGCAGCACGCCGGTTATGTCTCGGTAATGAACGATAGCCGCCGCTATATCGTCACCGCCAGGGTCTTGTCCCTGTCCAATAACTTCCATCCGGACGACGCGCTTCTCGCGGCCGCCGTTCCGGTATTGAAAGCGCTGCGTGATAAAACCGGCTGGCCGTCGGACCTGGGCATTTATCAGCACGGCAAGATGGTGATCGCGGATACCAACCGGCAACCCGGTGCGTTTTCGATGAACCGTTCGGTGGGGTCACGGGTTTCCATGACCACCACTTCGCTGGGCAAAGTCTACATGGCGTTCTGTCCGGAGCCGGAACGGGAAGAAATTTTTCTTCACTTGTCACGGCTTGATGACCCGGATGAGAACAGCGCTCTCAGAGGCGAAGCCGTCGAGCGTCTGATAAAGAAAATTCGCAAGCAGGGTTATGCCACCAGCGATCAGGAACAAGGCAAGAGCATACGGGCGGTGTCGGTGCCGGTGATGCTTGGTGACCGGGTGGCGTGTTCGTTCAACGTCATTGTGCCGGCTCAGGTGATGTCGATGGCGCAGGTGGTAACCGACTATGTGCCGCTGATCAGCGCCGCGGCCCGGGAGATAGAACAGCGTATTCAGGGATAGGCCGGTTCCATCCGGTCATTGCCATGGCGAAGGAGAGGTAACGTGATCGAGGCCCTGCCGTTTCAGGTCCGGCCGAATCAAAATAATGCAGAATAGAGGTGACGTAATGAAAATAATAACGTCGATTATGCGAAAACAGGTCCCGCTCTGGGGCTTGATGCTGACTCTGCTGTCCGCGCCCTGGGCCCAGGCGCGGGACATGACCCTGGCGGATTCTTTTCCATTGGACCACTACTTGTCCAAGGAAGGCACGGTGTACTGGATGAACCGGGTCACCGAACTGACCGGAGGTGATCTCGCGTTCCAGCATTATCCGGCGGAACAGATCGCCAAGGCTTCTGAGATCATGCGCCGGGTCCAGGACGGGGTGGTGGATGTGGGGTATGTGGGCATCGGTTATGTCAGTGATCGCATGCCCTTGAATGGCGCCACCATGTTGCCCGGTGTGGTCCGTGATTCAACCCGAGCAAGCCAGGCGTACTGGTCTGAACTGAAAGACCCGGACAGTGTTTATCGCAAGGAATTCGAAAAGAATGGTCTGGTCCCGGTGTTCGCGGTACTGCTGCCACCCTACCAGGTGGTACTGAACAAGCCGGCCATAGACTCGACCAGTGACTTCAAGGGATTGAATTTGCGTTCCTCCGGCAGTCTGGACCTGGCGGTGCAGGCATTGGGAGCGTCACCGGTCTCCATGGCGGCGCCGGATATCTATCTGGCTTTGCAGCGGGGAACGCTGGACGGCACGCTGTTGCCGGTGACGAGTATCACTCCCTATCGGGTCGATGAGGTGACCTCCAGCGTATCCACCAATGGTGCCTTCGGCAGTTTCGCCATCACCGTCGCCATGAATGCCGAGCGCTACGAGGCACTTGATGATGCTCGGAAACATGCCATTCGGCAGGCCGGGGACGAGACCGTCCGGCATTTGAGCGAGTACGAGGCGGAGGCGGTCAGTCAGCTTCTGACGCAATTCAAGGACCAGGGTATCCAGGTTTACGCCTTTTCCGATCCCACCCTGAAAACCATCGAGCAGCGTCTTGACGGTGTCCGCGAGCAATGGGCCAGACGTATGGAGAAACGCGGTCTGGATGGCCAGCAAGCGTTGCAGGCCATGGAGCATGCTCTCGAACAGACTGGCCGGTGACGCCGATGTCCGGTTCTCTCAAATTGCTGGAGCGGGGACTGGCGGTTATTGCCGTGGGCGCGGTACTGGCGATGATGTTGCTGGTCAGTCTGGATGTGATCGCGCGCTACCTGTTCAAAGCACCACTGACCTTCCAGTACAGCCTGACCGAGGATTACCTGATGGTCATCATGGTGGCACTGGCGTTGCCATGGGCGGAACGGCGAGGCGCCTTCATTCGCTTGACGCCGTTTCATCGTCTCATGAGCCCTGGGGTACGCCGCGGCTTGTACGCGCTCAATAATCTGATAATCGCTCTGATGCTGTTGGCGATGACCTGGTATGCCGGTGAGCGGGTATGGGTTGACTGGTTGGAACAGCGGGTGATCTTCGGTGTGATCGACTGGCCGGTATGGCTGTCCCACGTCTGGGTCCCGATAGGAACCCTGGTTCTCTCCCTGAGACTGTTCACCAACGCCTGCCTGTATCTTCTGGGAAAAGCGGAAGTGCCATCGCCGCCATCCCTGGACGAGATGGGTGAAGGCGAGGAGGCGTTGCGATGATCATCATGATCGGAGTCGGCTTGCTCATCGTGCTGCTATTGATGGAAATGCCGATTGCCTTCGCCATGATGGTGGCGGCCACGGTGGGGTTGTGGCTGGTGGGCGGAGAGCTGATGGTGCACAGCTACCTGGCGGATGCATTTCATAACGTCACCGCTTCCTACACCATGCTGACCATTCCCATGTTCGTTTTGATGGCTCAGTACATGGCCCAGAGTGGCATGGCCAGGGATATTATTGCCTGCAGCGACACCTGGTTGCGGCGCTTCAACGGTGGTTTGGGCATGGCCTGTGTGTTCGCGAGCGCCTTCATGGCGGCGATCATTGGCTCCAGCACCGCCTCCTGCGCCACCATGTCCTCGGCGGCCTTTCCATCCATGCGTGAGAGCGGTTACGACCGCCGTATCTCGGTGGGCATAATCGCCATCGCCGGCACTCTGGCGATTATGATCCCGCCGAGCATCGTGCTGATTATTTACGGCATCCTGACACAGCAATCCGTGGGCAAGTTACTGATCGCGGGTCTTGTGCCGGGCCTGCTCACCGCCGCCGGCTACATCCTCACCATCTGGGGCTTGAGTAAACGGCGTCCGGATCTGGTACCCAGGCCAACCGCCTTCAATATGCGCGAGGCGATGGGGGCGTTACGTCCGGTCTGGCCCGCCATGCTGCTGATGGTGGTGACTATTGGCGGCTTGTACAGCGGTCTGGCCACGCCAACGGAAATCGGCGCTGTGGGCTCGCTGGCGGCCTTGGTCATCGTGCTGCTGATGCGGCGTATCGACAAACGGCGTTTCGCCAGCGCCATGACCGAAACACTGGGCACCACGGTGATGATCATCACGATCATCATCGGAGCCATGATGTTCGGCTACTTTCTCACCCTGACGCAGGCGACCCAATCCCTCATTGCCATGATTAACGACGCCAACCTGTCACCCTGGGCGGTGCTGTTGACCCTGGTGGTGATCTATCTGGTGCTGGGCATGCTCATGGATCAGATGGCGATTCTGGTGTTGACCGTGCCGGTGACCTTCGCGCTGATCACCCAGTTGGGCTTCGATGGCATCTGGTATGGCATCGTCATAACGAAGACCGTGGAGATTGGTCTGGTGACGCCGCCGCTCGGACTCAATGTGTTTATCACCTCCGGTATTACCCGGGTGCCGGTGGGTGAGTGCTTCCGGGGGGTGGCGCCCTTCGTTCTGGTGGATTTGCTGATTCTCGGACTGCTCCTGGCGTTTCCGGAAATCAGCTTGTTCCTGCCCGGCCTGATGAAATAGTGAATGACATAGGAAACCGTGATGAATTTTGATCTTCCCGAAGAGTTGGTGACACTGCGCGACGCGGTCACCGACGTGTGTGAAAAACACCTGGTTCCCGGCATCAAGGAGTTCGAGCAGCGGCAGGAATTTGCTTACCCGCTGATCCGGGAGATGGGCAAGGCCGGTCTGTTCGGCGCGCCGTTCCCGGAAGAGCTGGGCGGTAGCGCCGCTGGTTTCCTGGCGGTGTCGGTGATCGCCGAGGAAATTTCCCGGTTGGCGCCGGAGTTTGGTTACGCCATGAACATGCAGTCAATGACTTGCCCTTACACTATCTACAATTGGGGCACGGAAGAGCAGGCGCGGCGGTTCGTGCCGGGGTTGATTGCCGGCGAGCAGATCGGCATGTTCGCCTTGTCCGAAGAAGGCAGCGGCTCTGATCCGGCGGGTTCCATGCGCACCGTGGCCAGACGTGATGGTGACGTGTATCGCCTGAATGGCTCGAAGATGTGGATCACTTTTTCTCATGCCACGGATGTGGGGGTTTTGTTCGCCAAAACCGACCCACACGCCGATCCGATGCATACTGGCATCACCGCTTTCATCGTGCAGCCGAAGCAATTCGAAGGCTACAGCGCGCAACCGATTGAATTGCCCGGCCTGTCCAAATCACTGCGCAGCTGTACCGTATTCCTTGATGACTTCGTGGTGCCGGTGGAGAACCGGCTTGGTGAAGAGGGGCAGGGATTCCGTATCGCCATGAATGCTCTCGAGTACGGCCGTTTGACTGTCAGTGGACGATTGACCGGCCTGGCGCAATCCGCCCTGGAAGTGGCGCGGAACTACGCCAATGAGCGCATCATTGGCGGCAAACCGATCGCCCGCTTTCAATTGATCCAGGAACGCATCGCCGATGCCACGGTGGCAGTGGAGGCGGCGCGATTGATGTCGCATCGGGTGGGCTGGACCATGGACCAGGGGCGGGTATCGACCCGGGTGGCGTCCCGTGCCAAGTATTTTGCTACCCAGGCGGCGCGGCTCGCCGGTGACGTGGCCAGGGAAGTGCTGGGCGGTAATGCTCTGACGGCGGAGTATCCGGTCAACAAGATCAATGCCTATATCGACATGCTCACTGTCGGCGAGGGCTCCGAGAACGTGCAGCGAGTTCTGATTGGCGAGGATTCCCTGGGGATCAAGGATGCTACCCGGCATGCCATGCGCAACCGCTTCGTGGGAATGTTGTAGCGCCGGTGGCGTGGAAGGCCGCGGCGGGAGCTAGCAAGGAAAGCTCCCGCCGCGGCTTCGTGGTTCCGTTCTATGGGCCGCAATGGACCTTAACGTGTTGTCTCAGAACGGCAGAGCTTTCTGAATCAGACCGGCGATATCGCCTTGTCCTTGTTTCTGGAAATACTGCAGGATCAGCGGGATAAACTGCACCAGGGTATCCTTGTCCAGTCCCAGCTTTTGCATGCCGCCGGCGATTTGCGTCAGACCCGCCAGCTTGTCACTGCCCATGCTGGAAAGCAGCCCACCGGCCATGCCGAGCAGAGAGTCGCCGCCGCTTTCCGGGGCTTGCGACATCATTCCTTCCAGTTTGGGTTCGGCGCCGAGAATACGGCCGAAGTCGGTGCCGGAAAGATTGTCCTTTACCAGTTTCATCAGCAGGCCGGTGCCGCCCTCGGCTTGCTGGCCACTGACCCCGAGGGTGGACACGAGTTGGTTGATCAGGTCCATGGCCTTGTCTCCTTGCCGGTATTTACTTGGGAATACGGATTTTCTGACCCGGGTAGATCAGGTCGGGGTCCTTGATCACTTCACGGTTGGCTTCGAAGATGGCGGTATATTTGTTGCCGTCGCCGTAAAACTGGCTGGCCACCTTCCACAAGGTGTCGCCTTTCTGAATTTCGTAGTACTCCACTTCTTCCACTGCTGCTTCCGCCGGCAGGGTCAGGGCGTCGCCTTCCACTTTCTCCACGTTTTCCACGTTACCGGCCAGCAGTACGGTTTTTTCCTTGGCGGCCTGATTTTCGCAATCACCGCTGAGCGTGGCGCAGCCGTCGGCGAACTTCACCTCCAGGTTCGATACGCCGGGATTGTCCTCCAGAATGTGTGCTTTGATTTTTTCGGCCGCGTCCGTGTCATCGCTACCGAACAGTTTCTTACCGATGTTTTTCGCAAAGCTGAACAGATCCATGTTGCATTCCTCATACATTAAGGTGGGTCAGGCTCGGGGCCAGGGCTTGATTATTTCCCTATTGGCACGGCAAACACCATGCCAGATGATCTTTTCTTACCGTAATTCAACACTATTTTGTGATTGTCTCGTGACGGCGCTTCGCGTCATGCAACTATTGGATTATGTTTGGCGGATCGGTGGGCCCTGAATCGGGAGGGGCTGATGCCGGAGGCAGGGACAATGACTTCCGCCAGGGACAGCGAGGCGCTTGAGGATGCGATCAGAGGCCGCGGTGCCTTTCGCCGCTTCAAGTCCCTGGTCTTTGATCTTGGCCTGGAGGATGAATGGCATCGGTTCAGGGGCGGGGCGTTGGAGGCGATGTTGGCGTACTGGATGGATTCGGAGAGGATCGAGTACGACGATTAGGCCGGGGTTGATCCCGCTTCCGCGGATAACGACAATCCTGTTTTCCATAGCGATCCCGTGAGATTGGCACCGTTGCGTCTATTCTGTTCTTTCATGGTTCTCGTGTTGCTCAGTGCCGGTGCCGCGGGCGACACCGTCTGGCTGAAAAATGGCGACCGGCTTACCGGCGAGATCGTGCTGATGGACAGCACCAAACTGCTGTTGGAGACCCCCTACGCCGGTGCGGTGCCGATAGATCGGGAGATGATCAGCACGCTGCAAAGTGACCATGGGTTGCTGGTGAAGTGGCCTGGGGGCAACGGTGAGGTCAGCAAGACGGTGGCGGCGGGGCAGCCAGGGCGGATCGTCGTCAGCAATGGCGAGGAAACCTCCGTGGAGTTGACCAGTGTCACCCGGATGTTGCGTCCCAAACCCTTGCTGCAGGACCTGGAGTGGACCGGCGACCTGGAGTTCGATATCAATTACGAGCGGGCCGAGCGGGACACCGATGACTTCGATCTGGCCCTGAACAATCAAGCCCGACACGGGCCCTGGCGGCATAACCTGCAGGCCGACTACAACCGCAAGTTCCGTGACGATGTGCGTATTGAGCAGGACTGGAGCGCCAAGTACGCGCTGGACCGCTTCATCACTCAGAGCCGTTTCTGGCAGACCCGCTACGAGTATCAGCGTGATTGGTTCGAGAACGTACGCCGACGACGTGCCCTCGGCACCGGGCCGGGGTACCAGTTCTGGGACAATGAGTTGGGTGCCTTTTCCCTGGCCTGGCTGCTCAGCTACAACCAGTTCTCCTACGCGGAAAGGAGCGACAAGGATTTCTATGCCTTGAGCATGCAGTGGGATTACACCCGCTATCTGGTGGGCAAGACCTTCGAGCTGTTCAGCCGGGGCAGCGTCGGCAAGGCCCTGAGCGGCGTGGAGGGCTATTCCGTGGATGCGGAATTCGGCGTGCGATACCGGCTCACGGACTGGGCCTCACTGAGCATGAAAGTGGAAACCGATCTGGTGAAGGATTTCTCCGAGGACCTGGATGAAACCGATTACAGTCTTGGGCTGGGCATCGGATGGTGAGGTGGCGCCGACGGTCTAGGGCCAATTCCATGGCGGGGTATCCAACAGCCCCTGGCCTCTGATCCGGGTTTCCCCAAGCTCTTTCTCCAGTTCCACGCCATGGCAATCCGGTTCCTGATTCAATGCCGCCACCAGGCGGCTGGCGTGGCTGATCACCCACACCTGGCCGTGGCGGCTGGCGCGGGCAATCAATCGCGCCAGGGCGGGCAACAGATCCGGATGCAGGCTGTTTTCCGGTTCGTTCAGAACCATCAGTGAGGGTGGTCGTGATGTCAGTAAGGCCGCGATCAAAAGCAGATAACGCAGGGTGCCATCGGACAGCTCCGCGGCTGTCAACGGACGCAGCAGGCCGTACTGATGGAAGGCGATCTTGAGCCGGCCATCGTTCAGGGGAACGATGGCCAGGCGCGCTCCGGGAAACGCGTCCTCGATGGCGCTGTCGAGCGCTTCGGCATCGCCGATTTCCCGGATGGTTTGCAGGGCCGCGGCCAGATCGCGGCCGTCGTGATGCAGCACGGAGGTGCGGGTGCCGAGCTGAACCTGCCGGGCGGGGGCGTCCTGATCGGTGCGAAAGTGGTCGTAGAAGCGCCAGCCGCGAATTCGCTCGCGCAAAGTGACCACCTCCGGTGTGGAGCGGGCGTCGGCCACCTGGCTGAACAGGCTGTCGAAGCTGTTGAGGTGCTCACTGATAACCTGCCAGTGGCCTTCGCTCCGGGTCTTCACCAGCGGACCGCCGCGGTCCACCAACACCGTGGCCGGGCGGTAGCTGGAACCGGCCCAGATCAGTTCCCGCTTGATCTCCGGGTCCAGATTGAAAGCGGTGGTGCAATCCGGTTTCGGCAGACCCAGCTCGATCAGATAGCCATAGTCCTCATCGTTGAATCCGAGGCGCAGGCGGCGGCTATGCTGGCGAGGCCCGCCCTGCACCGGCACCGAGCCGTTGCGCATGCCTTTGGTGAGGGTCTCTGGTCCGGCCCAGAACGTGGACTCCAGCCCGCCTTCGGCGGCCAGGGCGGCGATGACGTCGTCACGTGCGGTGGCGGCCAGCAACCGCAGGGCCCGGTACAAATTGGATTTGCCGCTGCCGTTGGCGCCGGTGACCACATTCAGGGGGGCCAGCGGCACGGTCAGATTCAGAACGGAACGATAGTTGCCAATGGCCAGCGTGGTCAGCATGCCGGGGATTCCCTGGTGGCGAAGAGAGGCCAGTAAAAAGGAATCCCGATAGTGTTTCAAGGCGGTGAACACGGCCTTCCTCATCACCCTCGCCGTGCTATGCTGGCGCCCATGAAAGCCGTCATCATTATTGTGAGTACCCTGCTGGGGGCGATGCCGTTACCGGTCGTGGCCCAGCCCTCGACGGAGTCCGCCTTCGTGACGGCCTTGGTCGATGCCGCCATGGCGCGAACCCGGGTATCCGTCACCTATGACGGCGGTTATCGCCGCATTGATTATCCCAACGGGGACGTGCCCGACAATATTGGCGTTTGCACGGATGTGGTGATTCGCTCTTATCGCAAGGTCGGGGTGGATCTGCAGCGTCTGGTGCACGAGGACATGAGACAAGCCTTCGATGCCTATCCTAAGCACTGGGGATTGCGCCGCCCCGACACCAATATCGATCATCGGCGCGTGCCCAATCTGCAAACGTTCTTTGAGCGTCAGGGGGCGGCGCTGCCGGTTTCCGACCGGGCCGACGCTTACCGTCCCGGTGACCTGGTCACCTGGATGCTGCCCGGTAATCTCCCGCACATTGGGGTGGTCGCCAATCAACGTTCCACCGATAGCGGCCGTCCCTTGATCATTCACAACATCGGACGCGGACCGGAATTGGAGGATCTGCTGTTCTCTTATCCCATCACCGGGCACTACCGTTATGTCCGGCTTCCCAGCCGGGAGGCATCGCATGGTGTTGCCCACTGATATGTTGTCTCAGCGGCCCCGCCGCCGCTCAATGGCGACCTGAATCAACGGCATCCGGTCATTGCCGAAGTACATGTCATCGCCGTCGATAAAAATAGTAGGTGAACCGAAGCCGCCCCGTCGTATGACGGCCTCCGTGTTCTCGCGCAGCTGGTCCTTGATCCCGGGTTCCTGGATGCCGGCGAAGAAAGCGTCCCGGTCCACGCCCAGCTGTTCCAGAATCGGGATCAACTGGTCGTCCTGGGCGATGTCCTTGCCATCGCGCCAATAGCTCTGGAACACCGCCCGGGCAAAGGGCACCAGCTTGCCCTGAGGGGCGAGCCAGAGGCAGCCGCGCATGGCCTTGACGCTGTTCACCGGAAATACCTCCGGCCAATTGATTTCCAGCCCCTGATAGCGCGCCCAGTCCCGCAGATCCTTGCGCATATAGCTCGCTTTCTGCGGTACCGGTTTTTCTCGCGAAGCGTACACGGAGGGGTTGATGGTATTGAAGATGCCGCCCACCAGGATGGGTTTCCATTCGATGCTGGTGCCGGTGTCGTTGGCGACGTTTTGAATACTCTCGAAGCCCAGATAAGTCCAGGGGCTGGAGCAGTCGAAGTAAAACTCGATCATGGCGAAATCCTTGTGGTGTTATTCGCTGGTCACGGTTTGGTTCTGGCCGAACAGGACCCGTTTGGCGTCGTCGGACATGGTGCTCTGGCGCAGCGCCTTGCCCACAGCGAGGCCTTTTTGCAGCGCTTCGCGGCCCCGCAACCGCGAGAACCAGCGCGCTACGTTGGGGAAGTCGTCCAGTGTGATGCCCTGGGCTTTGTGGGTCATCACCCAGGGAAAGATAGCCATGTCGGCGATGGAATAGTCGCCGGCCACGCAAGGGACGTCAGTAAGGGCCTGATCCAGGACGCCGTAGAGGCGCCGGGCCTCGCGGCCGTAGCGGTCAATGGCGTAGGGTACCTTCTCCGGTGCGTATAACAGGAAATGCCCGTTTTGACCCAGCATCGGGCCCAAGCCGCCCATTTGCCACATCAGCCACTGTTTGGCCCGGTAGCGTCCACGCAGGTCCACGGGCAGGAAGCAGCCGCTCTTCTCGGCCAGATACTCCAGGATGGCTCCGCTTTCGAAAAGGGAAACCGGCTCGCCGCCATCCTCCGGCGCATGATCCACCAGTGCCGGCATCCGGCCATTGGGGCTGAGGGAGAGGAACGCCGGATCGAATTGCTCTCCCTTGCCGATATTGACCGGCACGATGCGGTAAGGCAGTCCGCACTCCTCCAGCATGATGGTGATTTTCCAGCCATTGGGGGTGGGCCAGTAGTACAGATCAAGCACAAGCGTCTCCCGGAGTTATTGTCGTGGTTATGGGCGGTATACCGCCGGGTCCAGACCAATCTAAAACATTCCCACCGGTTTCGCGAAAGCAACGGGCTGAAGGAGGGGCGCCATGGGAGGGGCGGGTTGACGGAGTAGAATGATCGTTCTACTCTCTTCGCCATGACCACTCCTTCACGACAATCAACCAAACAGCGTCCGGCAACAGTGCGAGCGAAGCTGCTCGCCGTCACCGAGCGACTGATCTATACCGGCGGCATTCACGCCACCGGCATGGATCGCATCGTGCGTGAATCCGGTGTGGCGAGGAAAAGCATTTACCGCTACTTCCCCACCAAGGAAGCGCTGGTGGCGGAGGCGCTGCGTGAGCGGGATGAGCGCTGGATGAACTGGTTCGTCTCGGCATGCGAAACAGCACCGCCGGGGCCGCCACGCTTGCGGGCGATCTTCGAAGCGCTGGCGGACTGGTTTTCCCAGGACGACTTCAATGGTTGCGCTTTCATCAACGCCGCTGGCGAAGTCGCCGCCGGACCTGTTCATGACGTGGCCCGGGCCCACAAGCGCCGGCTGCGAGACTATCTTTGTTCGGTGCTGGCGGAGTGCGGTGTAACGGACGCGGCGACGGCGGCCGAGGACCTTCTGATTTTGGTCGACGGCGCGATCATCAGTGCCCGCGTCGGAGGGGATTCCCGCGCGGCACAGCGGGCCGCACGCATGGCGCATCAGCTGGTGCGGGATCAAAACGTGTCATCAACCACTGGAGATTCGTTATGACGTCCGCTTCACGCCCTCCGTTGCCTCCTTTTACCCGTGAAAGCGCCATCGAAAAGGTGCGTTTGGCGGAAGACGGTTGGAATAGCCGTGACGCTGGTAAAGTGGCGCGGGCCTACAGTTTGAATACCAACTGGCGGAACCGGGCCGAGTTCGTGCGCGGTCGGGGCCAGGCGCGAGCCTTTCTTGAACGCAAATGGGACAAGGAGCTGGAATACCGCCTGATCAAGGAGTTATGGGCGTTCTCGGAGAATCGCATCGCCGTGCGTTATGCCTACGAATGGCGGGATGATTCCGGCAACTGGTTCAGATCCTACGGCAATGAGAACTGGGAATTCGACGATGATGGTCTGATGTGCCATCGATACTCCAGTATCAACGATCTGCCGATTGGCGAGCAGGAACGCAAGTTTCACTGGCCGTTGGGGCGTCGTCCCGATGACCACCCCGGCCTGTCGGATCTGGGGCTTTAACCGACCGCTCAGGGCAGATTGAGTTGCCAGGATACGCCGAAGCGGTCGACTACCCAGGCAAAGCGGGTGCTGAATCCATAGTTATCCAGCGGCATCATGACCTCGCCTTGCTCGGACAGATTCTCATAAAGCGAGGTCAGTTCGTCTTCGCCATCGCAATCGATAAAGAAGGAGAACGAAGGCGTGAAATCGAAATCGTGGGGGATCGGAGAGTCAATACAGCGGACAACCTGCTGTCCCAGACGAAACATCGCCTGGTAAACGCGTCCGGCCGCCTCCGGCTGTGTCTCGTCATAGTGTGACAGACTGATGATCTCGCTGTCCTCGATCAGAGAGACATAAAAGCGCAACGCCGCTTCGGCATTGCCCTGGAACATCAAAAAAGGGGTGATTGCCCGTGCCATGGCGTGCTCCGATTAGAAAGGCAACAATCAGGGGTATCAGTCTAGGGCCTGTTCACGCTATTTGCATCTCGCCTGCTGGATGCAAATAGCATGAACAGGCTCTCATCAGTAGGTGTCCCCTTTTACTGACGGAACATCGCTTCCTCCCGATTGTTGACACCGGCTGGGTGGCTGTTAAAAAGGGGGGAGGGAAACAGTCTGTTTCTCGATGATGGAATAACAGAATAACTAAAGGATGAGAACCATGGATTTCAGTGATGAGCAGGACCCCTATACCCGCGACGATTTCAAAGCCGAAGTCGAAGAGGCCATTACTCGTCTGGAAAAAGCCAATGACGTGGCGCAGGAAGCAGTGAGCTTCCATCTGGCCCGCGCTTCCGGTTTGTTCTTCAGCCGTTTTGGCACCATGGATGAGTTCATGATGGCTTCGGAAGACGTGAAGATGGGTTATATCGAAGAGCTGAATGAGCGGGAGGACGAATACGCGGAAACGGACCGCTTTGCGTCCTACGCTTTTGCCCTGTTCAAAATGTGGGTGGGAACGGTGATCGAATGCGACCGGGAATTAATGGTTCTTTTCGTGGAACGACTGGGGCCGTTCATGAATCGGGGCGAGAAACTCATCCTCGAATTGCTGGATGAGGAGGAGAATGAGAAGACGCATTAGTTCCCGGTTGCCCGCTGGCCGGGCGGCTCCCCAAGCCTGCTTGTGGGCCTTGCAGCAATGAATTCGGAGATTGCTACAAGGCCGCTGTGGGAGCCAGCTTGCTGGCGAATGCGGTCTCCGGTGTCGGGTATCGCTTGCAGCGGCCCGCCGCCCGGACAAGCGCCCACAGCGGCGTCGTAGTCCGGTTTCACTGTCACGACACGCTCGCGTACGCCTCTTCCTGCCTTGCCTGGCGCAAGGCCTTCGCCCACCACCCTAATTGCGCCAGCAGCTTGGCGAGATTGCGTGCTGCCCGCTCCGGCTCACGCGGGTATCCCTGTTGATCGAATTGCTCCGGCGCATTGGGGAAGCTCACCACCTGGCGGATGGTGGCGGTATGCAGCTCCGCGAACACCAGGCGCAACTGCTCCACCGCCCGCAAGCCGCCGGACACCCCGCCATAGCTGATGAAAGCCACCGGCTTGGCCTGCCAGACGCCGTACACACTGTCCAGCAAGTGCTTCAGCGGTGCGCTGAAGCTGTGATTGTATTCCGGTGTCGCCACCAGAAAGGCGTCGGCGCGGTGCAGACGCCGTTGAATATCGATGGCGGCGGACTCAATCGGCGGCTCATCGGTGGGGGGCGGAAACAAAGGCGAGGGATCAACGATATCCAGCTCGAAGGCGTCATGATTATCGATCTCGCGAGCGGCCCAGCGGACGATGGTGTCGCAGAACCGGCCTTCCCGGATGCTGCCGTGGATTAAGGCGATGCGGATTGGCTTGGCCATGTTGTTGCTCCATTCGGATCGCGTGATGTGAATTGTGGTTGTGACTCTAAAACCTTAAGTAAGGTTTGGATCAAGGCTTGCTTTGCCTCTGGCGGCGATAGGCGATAAAAATCGCCACGTCGAAAACGGGTGAACGAATAAATGGGATTCGGGGCTGCACGGGTAGTGGCATGCAACTTGCCTACGGTTGTGACACTGATGCCGTACTTTGGTCGGTAAGATTCGCAAAGGGGGGAAGGAAGATGGGGCATCAGAGCGTTATGCAGGAAAGAGTGGAGGCGGTCCGTCAGGCGTTGGCGGTGGACGTCTGCAGTCTGTATCAGGCCTTTCCGGAAGCCGGTGAGCTGGAGTTGGTGGCCAGCGGTGGCTTGGACCCGGAAGCCCTGGGAGCGAGGATGACCTTTTCGCAGGGACTGACCGGCAAAGTGGCGCGTACCGGTCAGCCAGTGGTGGCGAGGCAGGTGGCGGACCACCCGGAGTATCACCATGTGGCGAATTCCGGCGAGGAACGCTTCAAGAGTTATCTGGGCATTCCTTTGAGTAACGGCGACCGGCTGATCGGTGTGCTGGTGATCCAGACCGTGGTTGCCAAAAGCTTTTTCCATAATGATATCCGCGAGTTACACCGAGCCGGAAGGGATGTGCGCGAGGTACTTCTGGCGCGGCGGGCAAGGCTGGAATAAGGGTGGGTTGAGTACCCTGGATGGGGGGAGGAGAATGTGGATCCGTTGTCATCAATAACCATAACAGGAGGACCGCATGCTCAGAGAACAACTGCCTTATCCAAAACACGAGAAGGTCATCCACGGCAAACGTCTGGCCTATGTGGATGAAGGGGAAGGCGATCCGATCGTTTTCCTGCACGGCAACCCGACCTCCGCCTTTCTCTGGCGTAATGTGATGCCGGAATTGGCCGGGCATGGCCGATTGATCGCCCCGGACCTGATCGGTCAGGGCGACTCGGAGAAATTACCCGCCGGAGAAGGCGCCCAGGCTTACGGCTTCGACACGGCCTATCATTATCTGGAAGGCCTTCTGGAGGCGCTTGGCTGTCATCAGCGGGTCACCTTGGTGGTGCATGACTGGGGTAGTGCGCTGGGTTTTCATTGGGCCCGTTGTCATCCCGACGCGGTGAAAGGCATTGCCTATATGGAAGCCATTGTCATGCCGGTGACCTGGGAAGACTGGCCGGAGGCCGCGCGGGGCATTTTCAAAGGGTTCCGCTCCGATAAAGGTGAGGATTTGATTCTTAACCGGAACATGTTCGTCGAGGCGGTGTTACCCGGTTCGGTGATCCGTGATCTGAGTGACGCGGAAATGGCGGAATACCGGCGGCCTTTCCAGAAACCAGCGGATCGCCAGCCTACTCTCAATTGGCCTCGGGATATTCCTATTGATGGTGAACCCGCTGAAACGGTTCGCGTTGTTCAGGATTACGCCGACTGGCTGGCGGCGTCATCGCTGCCAAAACTGTTTATCAACGCGGATCCGGGTTCAATCCTGATTGGCCGGCAGCGTGACTTTTGTCGTACCTGGCCGAATCAGACCGAGGTGACGGTGCGCGGCAGCCATTTTCTTCAGGAAGATTCTCCGGTGGAGATCGGACAGGCGGTGGCTCGCTGGCTGGACGCCATGGACGGTGCCTGAGCGATGTCATGCCGTTTCGTGGCGATCGGAGTATGATAGCCGCCCCGGGAGCGCCTCTGCTGATCGCCGGCCGCCATTCCCGCTTTCCTACGGACTGAACAGGATGCACCAGTGAGTACCTTACCTTCCTGCCCGCAATGCGGCTCCGAATACACCTATGAGGATGGCGCATTTTTTGTCTGTCCGGAATGCGCCCATGAATGGAACAGTGAGAGTGAAAGCGCCGATCAAGGCGCGATGGTCAGGGACGCCAATGGAACGGTCCTGGAAGACGGCGATACCGTGACCGTCATCAAGGACCTGAAGATCAAGGGTTCTTCCTCGGTGGTGAAAGTGGGTACCAAGGTGAAGAATATTCGTCTGGTGGACGGCGACCACAATATTGATTGCAAGATCGATGGCATTGGCGCGATGAAGCTGAAGTCCGAGTTCGTCAAGAAAGCCTGATATCACGGCTCGTTTTCGCGCCCCTGTCCCCGGGGCGCTTCCGTTCTTTTTAGTCAAAGGTCGAATTGAGGTAGGCGTGCCTCCGAGGGTTTCCTATTCTGTTGTTTAATCCGCCGTTGGCGGGATAACGATAACAACTGGGAGACCCTCATGTTGAATACCATCGCCAAACCCTTCGTGCGCCTGGTGGAACGCTATCTGCCGGACCCCTACATTTTCGTATTGATTCTAACGCTGGTGGCGTTCGCCGCCGCGATGCTGGTTGAAGGCAATTCCCCGCGTGCCGTTATGGTGATGTGGGGCGACGGTTTCTGGGGCCTGCTGACGTTCTCCATGCAGATGTTGCTGGTGCTGGTCACCGGTTTCATGCTCGCCAGCACGCCGCTTGTGAAAGGCATTCTCAACCGGCTGGCATCGCTGGCTCGTACACCGGGTCAGGCGATCTTGCTGGTGACTTATGTGGCTCTGGCAGCCAGTTGGATCAACTGGGGCTTTGGTCTGGTGGTGGGCGGATTGTTCGCCAAGGCGCTGGCCCGGCAAGTGCGGGTGCATTACCCCTTGTTGATCGCCGCCGCCTATTCCGGCTTTATTGTCTGGCATGGCGGCCTGGCGGGGTCCATTCCTCTGACCATTGCCACGGACGGGCATTTCACCGAGCAACAGATCGGTATCATTGGCACCGGTCAGACGATTTTCTCATTCTTCAATCTGGCGATCGTGGTGATGTTGTTTATCGCCGTGCCGCTGGTGAACCGATGGATGTTGCCGCCGGAGGAGGACAGCCATTATGTCGACGCTGAAACCCTGAAGGATGGTACCGAGGTGGACATGGCGGTGACGCGGCCAGCCGAGCATTTGGAAAACAGCCGGATTCTGGCCTGGCTGATCGGTTTCAGTGGTATTGCCTACTCCATCAACTACTTCGCTGGTGGCGGTGGCCTTAACCTGAATATCGTCAACCTGATGTTTTTGTTCCTGGCCATCGTATTGCACCAGACACCGCGGCGCCTGCTCAACAGCTTGCAGGAAGCGATCAAGGGCGGTGCTGGCATCGTCATCCAATTTCCGTTTTACGCTGGCATCATGGCGGTGATGACGCAATCCGGGCTGGCCGCCACTATCTCCAATGGCTTTGTTTCCATCGCCAGCGCTGACTCTCTGCCGTTCTGGAGCTTTATCAGCGCCGGCGTGGTGAATATTTTCGTGCCTTCCGGCGGCGGACAATGGGCGGTACAGGCGCCGGTGATGATTCCCGCCGCCCAGGAACTGGGTGCCGATCTGCCCAGGGTGGCCATGGCGGTGGGCTGGGGAGATGCCTGGACCAATCTGCTGCAGCCGTTCTGGGCTTTGCCGGTGCTGGCCATAGCTGGTCTCAAGGCCAAGGACATCATGGGCTTCTGCCTGGTGCAGTTGATTATTACCGGGGCGTTGATCAGTATTGGTCTGACCTGGTTCTAGCCCGCCCCTTTCGGTGACGGGCGACCATGGGCATGACCCGGTCAGGCTGACCGGGCGTGCCGGTGCGCCACCGTCGAGCTCTAATATTGATGGCATGAGTGACAAGTCGGTCAGACGCTGACCGCGGAAGTCGGTAAGCATGCGACCACCGACATCCTCGATTTCGCGGGTATGGGCTTCCACTGCCTGGCGGAAATTGGCGGCGATGTGATTGATCTCCGAAGACAGCTGGCCGATTTCCTCCGCCACCACGCCGAAGACCGTGCCGCACTGCCGGCGCGTCTGGCCGTTCTGGATGATGCCTGTTTCCTGCGGCAGGCGCAGGAAATGTGAGGAGGTTCCTTGGCCGAACCGTCGATCCGGGGGGTATGGTGAAGTTTACGTCCCCGGTAAATATTGAGGATCGCGAAAGGAAGGCCGCCATGTTGGAACGAATTGACCTGCCCGATGAGCGCATTGTCGGTTTGCGTATTGATGGCAGGATCGACCAGGAAAGCTTCGATGCGGTGCTGGCGGACATGGAGCGCCGTCTGCAGCAGTATGACACCCTGCGGGTTTATGTGGAGCTGGAAGCGCTGGGCGCCATGAGCCTTGAGACGCTGTTCAAGGATCTCAAGTTTGGTTTGGGGCACATGAGCCGTTTTGATAAGGAGGCGGTGGTGACCGACAAGCAATGGCTACATCGTATCGGTCCAGTGGTGAACAAGCTCTTTCCTTCCGTTGAGGTGAAAGTATTCGCCACGGAGGAAAAGGGCGCCGCGCTGCGTTGGGTGCGCGAGTAGCCGGGAAGTCCTTATGATTCAATCGATTGAGTATGTCGGGAGCCGCCGGCCCGCGCACCGGCTGGCGGCTCCCCTGTTACACTCATCCTGCCGTTGAGTGGTGCCGCCACGGCCACGGCTTTTGGGTTGGGCGTCACTCGTCCCAGAGGTTTTCCAGGGTATAGGGACTACCGGGCTGTGCCCAGTTGGCGCCGGATACGTAACGGCGGTGTTTATCCAGGGCGGCGATGCGATCCATGTCACCGCCATCCAGTTCCAGGTCGGCGGCGGCCAGGTTCTGGCGCAGGCGCTCGGGATTCACGGATTTGGGAATCACCGCGGTACCTCGTTGCGTGGCCCAGCGAATCAACACCTGAGCGGGGCTGGCCTGATGCCGTTCGGCAATCTCCATAATCACCGGATCTTCCAGCAACACCGGTTCGTCGGCGGCCTTGAAAGCCTCTGGCCGGTCAAAGGACCCCAGTGGCGAATAGGCGGTCAGATGAACACCGTTGGCGTGGCAAAACTCCAGCATGCTGTTCTGTTGCAGGTAAGGGTGCAGTTCAATCTGGTTCATGGCGGGTTTGATCCGCGCCGTTTCCAGCAGCGCTTGCAGCTTCCTTATGCTGAAATTGGACACGCCGATGTGGCGTGTCAGGCCATCATCGACCAGGGCCTCCAGAGTTGCCCAGGTAGCGGCTATCGGGCGCTCCTCCAGCGACAACAGATCTTCTCCACTATGGGGGAAAATCACGCCGGGTTTATGCGCCACCGGCCAGTGGATCAGGTACAGATCCAGATAATCCAGACCAAGGTCGGACAGCGTTTGCCGCAGTGCCGGAGCCACTTCCTCCGGGGCGTGGGCGCTGTTCCACAATTTCGAGGTGATCCATAATTCCTCACGACGCACTTCGCCAGCGCTCAGCGCTTCGTTCAGCGCCTGGCCCACTTCCTTTTCATTGCCATAGATGTGGGCGCAGTCGATATGACGATAACCCGCACGGAGGGCTTCGCGTACCGCCTGATGGACTTCTCCGGGCTGGGACTTCCAGGTACCCAGGCCGATAATGGGCAGGGTGTCGCCGTTTTCAAAAGCAAGCGTTTGCATGGAGTGACTCCTTGACCTGTGTGTTGTCGTCCTGTTGGTGGGGGCACGCCCGCCGCTGGCGGGGGTGAAAGGTAAAAAAGGAAGGCGTTCCAGGTTAGACGAGAGACGCTGGTTTTTGAATGTGGCTTTATCGGGAATCGTTGCCTGATTCTGCTTGATGGCGTGCGGCCGATTATGATGCAAGGAGAATGACCTTTGACCAGATTCGCGAGGCCTGAAGTGATGGCGGGCCATGGGCTATGGAGCCTGGTGCTGCTTATTATGCTGTTGGCCCTGACCGGGTGTGCCCGGCTGCCTTCCCTGGATGGACGTACCGACACCGTGGCGCTGCCGCCGGAGTACGCGCGGACTTCCACCATGGGCAAAATAGTGACGCCGCTGGCGGAAGCCCACCCCGGCAAGAGTGGTATCCATGCCCTGGCCGACGCGCGGGAAGCCTTTGCCGCGCGCATGCTGTTGGCGGACGCCGCCGAGCACACCCTGGATATTCAGTATTACATCTGGCATGCCGATATTACCGGGACCTTGCTGTTCGAAGCGCTGCACCGGGCCGCTGATCGTGGTGTGCGGGTCCGGTTACTGCTGGATGACAATAATACCGTTGGGCTGGATGAAATTTTGTCGGCTCTGGATGCTCATCCCAATATCGAGGTGCGGTTGTTCAACCCTTTTGTTTTGCGTTGGCCGCGGGCCCTGGGTTTTATCACGGACTTCTCCAGGGCCAACCGGCGGATGCACAACAAGTCCTTCACGGTGGACAATCAGGTAACGGTGGTGGGTGGGCGCAATGTAGGGGATGAGTACTTCGGCGCCACCGACGGACCGTTATTCGCGGATCTGGATGTGCTCGCCATCGGGGCGGTGGTGAACGATGTTTCCGTTGATTTCGACCGTTACTGGGCCAGCCGTTCCTCCTATCCCGTCGACCGCATATTGCCAGACAAGTCGGTGCCCGATCTACAGGCGCTGACGGCATCGGCATCGCGTATGGAGCATACCCGCAAGGCGGATATCTATATACGGGCCTTGAAGCAATCGGAGTTGGTTACCCAACTGCGCAATGACAACCTGCCGTTCGAGTGGGCCGATACCAGGATGGTGTCGGACGATCCCGCCAAAGGACTGGGGGAAGCCGCGCCGGAAGGACTGCTGATGGGGCAGCTGTCGGAGATCATTGGCACACCCGCCGCCAGCCTGGAACTGGTTTCACCGTATTTCGTACCCACCGCCGCCGGGGTGGAGGCGTTTGCCGCCCTGGCTGGAAGTGGCGTGCAAATCCGGGTTCTGACCAATTCCTTGGAAGCCACGGACGTGTCCGCGGTGCACGCGGGGTACGCGAAGAGGCGTCGGGATCTGTTGTCCGCCGGCATTCAATTGTATGAGATGCGTGCCACGGCGGGCGGTGTGGAGCGCAATAAAAGCGCGGGGCCTTTTGGCAGTTCCGGCTCCAGCCTGCATGCCAAGACCTTCGCCGTGGATCAGCAAAGAGTGTTTGTCGGCTCTTTTAATTTTGATCCGCGCTCCGCCAATCTCAACACCGAGCTGGGGTTTGTCATTGAAAGCCCGGCATTGGCCCAAGCGGTGGACCACGTTTTTGAAACACGGGTGCCGGAAGGCGCCTACCAGGTCAAACTGGATGAAAGTGGCGAATTGTACTGGCTGGAGAAGAGTGCGGAGGGGGAACGGGTTTACCACAAGGAACCCGGGGTTGGACTGGTTAAACGCTGGGGCGTGTGGCTGCTGTCCTGGCTACCGATCGAATGGTTGCTATGACGGAGTGGATGCTTCGTATGTTCGAAAAGAGACATGCAGAAAAGAGCCTCACCGCACTTTACCGGGAAGTCTCGCTCCAGCCGAGGCGCCACGGGCCAAGACGGGATTCAGGAATCAATAGCGGAGGTTAAGGCCCCCGCAAGCCCATTCGCCAGCAGGCTGGCTCCCACAGCGACTTCGAAGCCCTTCCAGGCCAGCGATCGGAAAAGCGCTGGCGCTAGCCCCTCACCTCGAAGCGGAGCCGTGTTACGCCTTTGCGGAACCTGCTTCACGACGTTCCCGCAAAGGCGTAACACGGCTCCGCTGTCCCTGATGGAAGGCAATACGGTTTCCCTCCAAACCGCGATGAACCAAAAAAGAGGGGCCATCGGGCCCCTCTTTGTTCTCCTCTTCTTGTTGCCAATCGTCGTAGTCCTCCAGAGCATCCCGCCAGTCCAGGCGGGGGCGTACCGCCTGCCGGCCGGGCTGATGGGGGCCACCCTTGCGCATTAGCGGATTGCAGGCCGCCGGATTGCGCATCGGTTTACGCATCTTCTTCATACCTTTCTCCCGTCGCGGGCTTTCAGCCCTTTACACATAACACCTGCTTCAGCGTGTGCACGATATCGACCAGATCGGTTTGATCCGCCATGACCCGGTCAATGTCCTTGTAGGCGCCGGGAATCTCATCCAGAACCCCTCTGTCCTTGCGGCATTCCACGCCCCGGGTCTGAGCCTCCAGGTCGGAGCGGCTGAACCGCCGTTTCGCCTCGCTCCGGCTCATGGTGCGGCCAGCACCGTGTGAGCAGGAACAGAATGACTCGGCATTGCCTTTGCCGCGAACAATATAGGACCGCGTGCCCATGCTACCCGGAATAATGCCGAGCTGATCCCGGGCAGCGGCAATGGCGCCTTTGCGGGTCAGGAACAGGTCCTGGCCAAAATGCGTTTCCCGTGCCACATAATTGTGATGGCAATTAATCGCTTCCTTGCTGACCTGAAACGGAGGCAGTAAGGGGCGCAGCGCCTCCACTACCAGCCGCATCATCTCGCGGCGATTGGCCAGAGCATAATCCTGTGCCCATTCCACCGCGTGCACATAGTCATCGAAATGCTCCGCGCCCTCCTGAAAGTAGGCCAGATCCCGATCCGGCAAATGCAGTTGGTGCCGTTGCGCGTCCTTGCGCGCGAGACTGATGAAGTAACGGCCAATCACATTGCCGATACCGCGGCTGCCGGAGTGCAGCATCACCCATACCGCCTGATTCTCATCCAGGCAGAGTTCGATGAAGTGATTGCCGCCGCCCAGGGTGCCCAGCTGGCGCGCCCAGACGTGGGGCTTCTGCATCTTGGCGATGCCCGGGTGCCGGCCGATGATCCGGTCCAGCCCCGCACCCAGCTGATTCACCGACTTGCGTTGCACGGTGGGCTTGTCGTGATGGTTGAAGCCCACCGGTACCGCCTTCTCGACGGCACCGCGCAGCCGGCGCAAATCATCCGGCAGGTCAGCGGCCTTCAATGTCAGACGCACCGCGTTCATGCCACAGCCGATATCCACCCCGACGGCCGCGGGGATGATGGCGCCGGCGGTGGGAATCACCGAACCCACGGTGGCACCGATGCCAGCGTGCACATCGGGCATGGCGGCCACGTGATGATGAATGATCGGCAACTGAGCGATATTGATGAGTTGGTTCAAGGCACCGTGTTCGATCTGATCGGTATAGATCTTGATCGGTACCCGGCCTTTGTTGATCACCTGTTTGACTGGCATGGTGTCCTTCCAGTATTGCTTTGCGGGCAGTGCCCGCCTCCTTGTTGCGTCTTCCACCACGCCATAACGGAAAAACCCTGATGAACAGGGTCCACCAGGGTTTTCGGCAGGCCGCTGGAAGACGTTGTCACGCCTTCCAGTGGTCTCAGGAAGGCGTATTAGTGTTGTGAGCTCTTAAACTGTGATTTCATGGGGCCTCCCTGTTAATGTCGGGTTGATAGCAATGAGGATGCGCATAATACGCCGCCTGCGCGGTGACGCAACCCCCCTTATCCTTGATTCGTGAAGAGGCCTCAAAAGTGTATCAACCCCGTGCCTTCAGGCAGACCGAAGCCGCCGCCCTGGACGACCTGATCCGGGACTTTCCGTTCGCCACTCTGGTGATTGAACAAGACGGGCTGGCCGCCAATCATCTGCCGCTATTGCTGCGGCGGCACGCCGATGGCCGGGCCACACTGGTGGGACATCTGGCTCGAGCCAACCCAATGTGCGATGACCAGTTTGAGCCGGTTTCGGCCCTGGCGATCTTTCATGGCCCACAAGGTTATATCTCTCCCAACTGGTATCCCAGCAAGGCTCGTGACGGGCGGGCGGTACCGACATGGAATTACGCAGTGGTGCATGTGCGCGGCACGCTGGCGCTGGAGCGTGATCCGCGCTGGCTGAGGGCCCTGTTGAATCAACTGACCGATCACATGGAATCGGGCTTCGACACGCCCTGGCGGTTGCAGGATGCGCCGGAGGAATATTTAGAGCGGATGATTGCCGCCACGGTTGGCGTGCGTCTGGAAGTACGGGAGATCGAAGGCAAATGGAAGCTCAGTCAGAATCAGCCGGACGAGAACCAGAAAGGCGTGATCGCCGGGCTTGGGCGGGAGCGCCAGCCGGAGCTGGCGGCCTGGGTGGAAAAGGTGGCGTCTGGTCGCTGAGCGGCGTCTCCAGGCGGGCGATCAGTGCGCCAGCCACCACCAGATCAGTTGCAATCCCATTGCCAGCATCACCACCCAGGTGATGACAATACCACTCTGGCGGCCCAGGTTGACGGTGGAGGGACGCGCCAGGCCCCAGGCGTGAAGCAGGCGGCCTGTAAAAAGGGCGGCTCCATAGAGGTGAAGGAGCGTGGCGCTGGTGCCCAGGTTCTCCAGAACAGCCAGGCCGATCAGAACGATGGGAATGTACTCAGTGGCATTGCCATGGGCGCGAACCGCCTTCTGGAGTGACGGGTTGCCGCCATCACCGAGTGAGACGTGGCCGCTTAGCCGGTTGCGAACCACGTTCGCGGCCAGTGCCAGCAATAACAACATGAGAAGCCCGGTATAGAGGGCGGTGATGGCGAGACTCATCGATTTACTCCGATTGGATTCCGTTGACGGATGATAGAACGATGGTCATTGAAACCGTCAGTTATTTCGGGCCTATAGTGGGCCTCAGCCGCCCGCTGCTCTGGAAGCCATGAAGGGGATGGGTTGGGTCAACCGATGTGACATACTATAAGGTTTGTCCGCGATTGAATTTTGCCGCGCCCAGTATCTCGGTATAAGCTGAGTAGATAAATTTGAATGCTGTTCCGCTATGCGGAATGCATAAGCCATTTTATTACAACAACAGTGAATCGGGAGAGCACACTGATGGGTGTTTTGAAGTCGACCTCCATTCTTTTTTCCGCCCTTGTTACAGGCACTTTGATGGTTTCAGGCAGCGCCTTGGCCGCCGAGGACGTCAGATTGCCCAAAACTGTCGCCATGACCGCTTACGGCACGGGATCCGGCGGTTACACACAGATGGTGTCGATCGGTAATCTGCTGAAGAACGAGTATGGAGTTTCTGTCCGTATTCTGCCTGGTGAAAATGATGTATCGCGGATGACACCGTTACGTACCGGCCGGGTGCCGATGTGCGCCTGCGGTATTGCCAGTTACTACGGCTCGGAAGGGGTGCTGATGTTCGCCAGCAAGGAATGGGGGCCCCAGCCGATCCGTGTGATCGCGACTTCCACCGCCAGCTTCGGTCTGGGCCTGGCGGTGGCAGGTGATCTTGATGTAAAGACTCCGGCGGACCTGAAAGGCCGGAAGGTGTCATATATCCGTGGCGATGACGCAAATAATCTTGGTACCGAGGCCTATCTGGCATTTGGTGGTCTTACCTGGGATGACGTTGAGAAAGTGGAGTTCCCCGGCTATGCCCGCACCTTTGACGGGGTTGTTGCCGGGCAAAGTGATACCGCCTTCACCATGACGGTGACTCCGGTGGCGCAGCAGTTGGCTGCCAGTCCTCGCGGTATCAACTGGCCGACTCTGGACCCGAATGATAAGGAGGGCTGGGACCGCCTTAAGGCGGTTGCGCCGTATTTCCAGTCCCACAAGGTGACGTCCGCTGCGGGGCTTGGAGAAGGCGAGATGTGGCAGGGTGCCACCTACCCCTATCCGATTCTGGTCAGCAATGCGGATGAAAAATCCGGTTTGGCCGGTTCCTTGGTCAAGGTACTGATTGAAGACTACGACAAGTTCAAGGACGCGGCGCCGGGCAACGCCGGTTACGCCTTGGAAAACCAGAACATGCAGTGGGTGATTCCGTTTCACGACGAGGTGGTGGCTTACTACAAGGAGATCGGCCACTGGACCGACGAGATGCAGGCGCATCAGGATCGATTGGTGGAGCGTCAGGGGATCCTGCAAAAGACCTGGAAGGCTTATACCGAAGGCAATCCCCCGGAAGATGACGAGGCATTCCGCAAAGGATGGATGGAAGCCCGGGCCAAGGCATTGGAAGCAGCAGGTATGAACCCGGTATTCCGTTAACCGACGCATAGGTAGTAAACGGTGAAATTCGAAGCGGAAACCGAACCCTCAAAGGGCCAGGTATCCGGTGTGCGGGACTTGCCGGGGCTGTGGCCCTGGCTGCCGCGGCTGGTCACCCTGGTTCTGACTCTTCTGACCCTGGATTACGTGCTTAATCTCGGGTTTTTCAAATTGGTCACCGCGCTGGAGAGCCAGTTTCTCTACACCGTGGTGGCGTTGATGTTACCTCTGGTCTTTATCCTTTGGCCGATCAGAACCGGCATCGCCTCCAAGCGTGTCCCCTGGTATGACGTGCTGCTGTTTTTGCTGGCGTTGGCGGTCTGTGGATACTTCGTCTACAACGCGGAGCGGATTCTCGATAACGGCTGGGAATACGCGGCACCGCAAACCGCCATGGTGATGAGTTTCCTGCTCTGGGCGATTGTGGTGGAGGCGGTGCGGCGCGCCGGTGGCTGGCCGCTGGCCTTGATATGTGGTCTCGCCAGTGTCTACCCGATAGTGGCGGACAAGATGCCGGGCCCGATTCAGGGCTTCCCATCGTCACCGGATCAGACCGCGATCTACCACGCCATGAGCCGGGAAAGCATGTTGGGGATTCCCTTGCAGGCGTTCGCCAACCTGGTGATCGGCTTCTTGCTGTTCGGTGTCGCGTTGCAAAAGACCGGTGGCGGCAAGTTCTTCATTAATCTGGCTTTCGCTCTGCTTGGCCATGTTCGTGGTGGTCCGGCCAAGGTGTCGATTTTTTCCAGTGGTCTGATGGGATCGATGAGCGGCAGTGTGATCACCAATGTGCTCACCACCGGCGTGCTGACCATCCCGGCCATGCGCCGGGTTGGCATTGGTCGGTCCTATGCGGCGGGCGTTGAGGCGTGCGCATCGACTGGTGGAGTGTTGATGCCACCGGTGATGGGGGCCACGGCGTTCGTGATGGCCAGCTTCCTGAATATTCCCTATGCCACCATCGCGCTGGCGGCGGTGGTGCCGTCGCTGCTGTTTTATCTGGGCCTGTTCGTGCAGATCGACGCTTACGCCGCGAAATATCAGTTGAAGGGATTGCCCCAGGAAGAGCTGCCGTCTTTGCGCCAGACCTTGAAGGAAGGATGGTATTTCATCTTTGTCTTCGTACTGCTGATTTGGATGCTGTTCTACTTGCGCCGTGAGGCTGTCGCACCGTTCTATGCCACCGCGCTGTTGCTGGTCATCAACCAGATCCTGCCGTATCACCGCTGGGGCTGGGCCGAGTGCAAGGACTTCTTTTCCAGCGCCGGCAAGCTGTTCGCCGAGCTGATCACGATCCTGGCCGGGGTCGGGTTGCTGGTGGGTGCTTTGTCGGTAACCGGCCTGTCCGGCACCATCGCCAACGACCTGATCTACATCGCTGGCGGTAATCCGCTGGTGTTGCTGATCATGGGGGCGGTGACCAGCTTCATTCTTGGTATCGGCATGACCGTGACCGCTGCTTATATCTTCCTTGCGGTGGCATTGGCTCCGGCTCTGGTACAGGGCGGCGGTATGAATCCGCTGGCGGTGCACTTGTTCATCCTCTATTGGGGCATGCTCAGTTTCATCACGCCGCCGGTGGCCTTGGGCGCCTTCGCGGCGGCCACCGTGGCCGGTGCGCGGCCGATGGAAACCGGCCTGAAGGCGATGCGACTGGGTAGCGTGATTTACTTCATCCCGTTCCTGTTCGTGCTCAACCCGGCGTTGATCCTGCAGGGCCAGTGGCAGGATGTGGTAATCGTGTTGTGCCAGGCCCTGGTGGGCGTGGTGCTGATCGCCGGCGCCATGCAGGGTTACCTGATCGGCATCGGAGACCTGACCGTGCATCGGGCATTGCAATGGCCAATCCGGGTGATGCTGGTGATCGGTGGTCTGGCCTTCGCCATCCCCGGTGGCGGCGCCATGCCGCTGGATCACGGCGAATTATTCATTCTCAGCCTTGCCCTGACTCTGCCAGCGCTGTTCGTCGCCTGGCTCCTGGTCCGCGGCGACCAGCGGGCGCGCCCTCACGGGGCGTGATCGTCCCTGTCACCGGGCCGTCCGGCCCGGTGATCCCTCCTCTGTGCTTCCCTTGCCGCCGCCGGTGAGCCTCTGAAAGCCGGCGTTTCGCCAATATGCACCTGATTTCATTTCTTTCTCCATGGTTTCAGACCGGCGGGTCACGGAGCTTGACGTCGGCTTTGTCTTTTTCTTAAATAGAAAAGACTTTCGGAGAAAGAAAAAATGGCGAAGAGCTACCAACTACAAACACTGGCCCGTGCTCTGGATGTCCTGGAACTATTGGAAAGGACCTCCAAGCCGATGTCTCTGACGGAGATCGCCGAGCTCCTGGGGGAAGCAACCGCCATTGTCTATCGGATCCTGCACACCCTCGAAAACAGGGGGTATCTCTACCGTCGCCCGGAGGACAAGCGGTACAGCTATACCGGCCGTTCCACCGGAGCCGGGGCGGTGTCCCGGGCGGTGGATTTGCTGCTGGCGGCGGCTGAAAACGTGCCCGGAGGGGCTTCGGCGGAGCAACTGGCCGGGCGAGTGGGACTGGACCCGAGAGTGGCTGAAGAGATTTTAATTCCGCTGAGAGAAAAAGGCTGGATCCAGCAGGAGAACGGCGGTGATCAGTGGCGCTTGTCCCATTCGGTGATGGCATTGAGCCGCCCTTTCCTGAATAGCGACGATGTGCTGGTACGCATCCGCCCCCTGATGGAGCGGCTCCATGCCGACACCGGGGAAACCGTGTCGCTGTTTCACCGGGCCGGTGACAACCAGGTGGTCACCTCTGTCCTGCCCAGCCCCCACCCGGTCCGCTATGCGTTGGATATGGGAAGCACCTTTCCGTTGTACCTGGGCGCCGGGGGCAAGGCGATGATGGCCTTCCTGCCCGAGCCCGAAGTGGAAGCGCTGATCAGGAATCACCAGATCACCGCGTTGACCCGCTATGTCCCCAAGACCGGTGTTTTACGTAAGGAACTCAAGTCCATTCACCAGAGAGGTTATGCCATTTCCAACGGCGAACGGGTGGAAGGCGCCAGCGCGGTGGCCGTGCCGGTGCTGCGCGGGGACGGTTATCCGGTCGCCGTGCTGGGTTTGATGATGCCCAGTTTCCGTACTTCGGATGGCGCACTGCATGCCCTCGGTGAGCGGCTGGTGGAGGAACTCAGCCGGCTGCGGATTCCTCCGGTCCGGCCGCGGAGCTCGTGCTCCAACGCCTGACCAGATTCAAAGTAATTGGCCGGGTAACCGGCATGAGGAGAACAACATGATTCGTGATCCGGAGAGCTTCCAGGTCTTCCTGAACGAAACGCGTCGCTGGGTGAAGGAAGTGGCGATACCGGCGGAGGGCTGTGTGGAAGCCGACGACCAGATCCCCGAGGACCTGGTCGGGCAGATGCGTGAGCTGGGTTTTTTTGGCTGGAGTATTCCAGAACAGTTTGGTGGTGCCGGCCTGACCACCGAGGAGTTGGTTCTGGCGGCGATGGAGTTATCCCAGTGCGCCACCGCCTTTCGGGCCCGGGTCGGGACCAACACCGGAATTGGCTCGGAGGCTCTGGTGGCCGATGGCACCGAAGAGCAAAAGGCCCGTTATCTGCCATTGCTGGCCAGCGGTGAGGTAACCGGGTGCTTCGCGCTGACCGAGCCGGAAGCCGGATCCCAGGCCACGGCCTTGCGGACCCGCGCGGTGCGCGACGGCGACGAGTACGTTGTTAACGGCTCGAAGTGTTTCATTACCAATGCGCCTATCGCCGGATTGTTCACGGTGATGGCGCGAACCGATCCGGAAGACCTGTCCGCCAAGGGCATCAGCGCTTTTATCGTCGAGGGCGACACACCGGGCCTGAGCGTGGGTAGGCCGTACAAAAAAATGGGCCAGGCCGGATCGCCGGTGTCGGAAGTGTATTTCCAGGATTGCCGGGTACCCGCGGCCAATCTGATCGGCGGGGTGGAAGGTAAAGGTTTCGTTACCGCCATGAAAGTGTTGAACAAACAACGCCTGCATTTGAGCGCTTTGTGTACCGGGCCGGCCATGCGCATGCGTGATGAAGCCCTGGCCCACGCATTGCAACGCCAGCAGTTCGGCCAGCCGATTGCGGAGTTCCAGTTGGTGCAGGCGATGATCGCCGACATTCAGACGGAGATTCACGCGGCCCGTGCTTTGATCCTGGAAACCGCTCGCAAGCGGGATAAGGGAGAGGACGTGAAGCTGGAGGCATCCATGTGTAAATACTTCGCGTCGGAAATGTGTGGCCGGGTAGCGGACAAGGCCGTACAGATCTTCGGCGGCGCCGGTTATGTGGCCGATTACAGCTGCATCGAAAGACTTTACCGCGATGCGCGGCTGTTCCGCCTGTACGAAGGCACCAGTCAGATTCATCAGCTGAATATCGCCAAGCTGACGTTGAGTGCCGCTTCTTGAAAACCTTTGACATTCATTGACCCGAAAGGAAAGACGATATGCTTACAACAATCATGCGTCGAATCCTGAGATTGTTGTTGCCGGTACTGATCGTGGCGGCAGCGACAGCATCCCAGGCCGCGAATTATCCCGAACGCCCCCTGACCGCCATGGTGCCGTTTCCCGCTGGCGGCAGTACCGATCTGATGGCTCGCGCCATTGCCAGGGAACTGACTGACTCTCTTGGAACCAATGTGGTGGTGGATAACCGCGCCGGCGGAGCCGGCACGGTGGGCATGGCCGCCCTGGCCCGCGCTCGCAAGGACGGCTACACCATCGGTGTGGTGCCGGCCGCGCCCCTGGTGAACCAGCCGCATATGCGTCGAACCCCTTATAGCCTCGAGTCCTTTGACTACATTTGTCAGTTCTTCCTCAGCCCGCAGGCGTTGGCGGTAAAGCCCCAGTCTCCATTCTCCAATCTTGACGAGATGGTGGCCTATGCCAAGGCACACCCCGGGGAGTTGACCTACGGAAGTCCGGGGCCGGGGTCCCTGCCTAATCTGTCCATGGAGCAATTCCTGGAAAAAGCAGGCGTACAGGTCACGCATGTGCCGTTCGCTGGAGACGGGCCGGGCGTCACCGCTTTGATCGGCGGACATGTGGATATGTATATGACCATGTCCAACGTGATCGCCGATCGGGAATTGAAGGCCATTGGTATTTTCAGCGAGGCGGCACTGGACACCTTGCCCGGCGTGAAAACGGCGATCAACCAGGGCTACGACCTGACGGCTTCCTGGTGGGGAGGTGTGATCGCGCCCAAGGGCATCCCCGATGAGGCCCGGAACATCCTGGAACAAGCCTGTAAAACCGCCACCGAATCCGAACGCCTTGATGAGGTCCTGGGACGACTGGGAACCCAGGCTGCTTACCTCGGCTCGGATGATTTCCTCAAGCAAGTAAATCGTATCTCGGAAACCAACGGACGGTTGATCGAAAAAGTGCTTAAAAAGTCACAGTAGTCCGATGGCGTCGGCTATCGGAACCACACAGTGCTTATCTGATATTCGGGAGAACAACATGAAGATAACAAAATCTCTGTCTCTTGCCATGACGGTCGCCTTGCCGGCGCTGCTGGCTTCTTCGTTGTCATTGGCGGAGGATTTTCCTGTCCGGCCGATAACGGAAATCGTTCCTTATCCCGCTGGTGGTAGCACCGACCTATCGGGCCGGGCTTTCGCGGAGGCTTTGTCGGATTATTTCGGCGTCAATGTGGTTGCCGATAATCGCTCCGGTGGCGGCGGCAGCGTCGGTATCAGCGCTCTCGCCCGCGCTCGGGCGGACGGCTACACCATCGGTGTGGCCCCGGTGGGCACCATCGCCAATCAGCCACACATGCACCGCACGCCTTACAGCGCCGAATCTTTCGATTACCTGTGTCAGTTTTACTATGGCCCCGAAGTCCTGGTCGTGAAACCGGACTCGCCATTCGGCACCCTGGAGGAGGTGATCGACTACGCCAAAGCTCATCCGGGAAAACTGTCTTTCGGAACACCTGGGCCGGGAACCTTGCCACACCTGGACATGCTCAGATTACAGCAGATCACGGGGATTGAACTGACCCATGTTCCCTTTGCCGGTGACGGTCCGGGGCTGACTGCTCTGATGGGTGGGCATGTGGATTTGTACATGGCGTTGCCAAACACGGTTACCGATCGGAACCTTGATGCGGTGGCGATATTCAGTGAGGAGCCGATGGCCTCTCTGCCGGGAATCAAAACGGTGAAGGCGCAGGGCTACGATATGACCGCTTCCGTTTCCGGCGGCCTGGTGGCCCCCAAAGGGCTGCCGTCCGCTATCAAACAGAAACTGGTGGAGGGCTGCGAGCAGGCCACCAAGTCCGAGGAACTGAAAACGGTATTGGGGCGTGTCGGTTTCGAGGCCCGTTATCTGGGCCCGGACGAGTTCCGCCAACTGGTGGAGCAGACGTCCGAGGTGAATGGCCGCCTGATCAAGGAAGTGATCAAGAAAGACGGGAGCCGGTAATCATGAAAGCGCGCGTTCTGGACGCCGGCTATGGCGTTGCCGTACTGGTCGCGGCGCTGACGGTGTATTTCGCCGGTGGCGGTGACGACACCGTGCACCACGTCGCCAATGATCCGTTCTGGTATCCGAAGGTGCTGCTGATATTGATCGGCGTGTGCTCGCTATGGTTGCTGGTGAAAAGCGCGCTCGGTCGATCAGGGACGCCGCCCTCCAGTCTCCAGTGGCGGGCCCTGGCGGCAACGGTGGTGATCAGTGGTGCTTACCTGCTGGCCTATGAGGCGCTGGGCTTCGTGCCCAGCACCTTGGTCCTGATGCTGGTAATGAGTGGGGTGCTGGGATTCCGGCACCCACTATGGCTGGTGGTGATATCGGTGTTGTTTACCGCGGTGATCTGGTACGGCTTCGCCGATTTGCTGAATCGGACGCCTCCGGGACCGGCGCTGCCTTCAGTTCCCTCACTGTTCCAATAATTCTTCCAAAAAATACATACCGGATAACCGGAGGCTATCGAGATGGATGCCTTTTTAAGCGCCCTCAGTATGCTCACAGCGGTGGATGCCCTGCTGGCCGTGGTGGCCGGCACGCTGGTTGGTATCATCATCGGCGCCTTGCCAGGCCTGGGGTCGTTACTCGCGATCACCATGGCTTTGCCGCTGACGTTTGTTCTCGGGCAAGGGGCAAGCATTGCCTTGTTGCTCGGCATTTATTGTGGATCAATCTACGGCGGTTCGCTGTCGGCGATTCTCATCAATACACCCGGCACGCCACAGTCCGCGGCGACGGTGCTGGATGGTTTTCCCATGGCCCGGCGCGGTGACGCCGGTCTGGCGCTGGGCTGGTCGACCACGGCGTCCGCTTTTGGTGGCATCCTGGCCACGATCATTCTGGCGGTGGCTTCGCCGTTGCTGGCCAAGATCGGGATTCGTTTCGGCCCGGTTGAATACTTCGCGCTGGGGCTGTTCGCGTTGACCTGTATCGTTACGGTGTCGCGGGACAACCTGGTGAAAGGGCTGCTCGCCGGTCTGCTGGGTTTGTTCGTGGCGGTGGTTGGCCAGGACCCGGTGACCGGTTACCTGCGTTACGATTTCGGTGTTTTCGACCTTTCCGCCGGCATCGGTCTGGTGCCGTTTCTGGTTGGCCTTTTCGCCCTGTCCGAGGTGTTCTGGCGCGCCGCGGAGAAAAAGGACGAGATAGGGCCTGTCATCCGCTCCGCCTTCCAGTTGCCCGGGCTGGCGGAGCTACGGCGCCGGGCCATGGTGCTGGTCAAATCCTCGTTGATCGGTACCTGGATCGGGACGCTGCCGGGCGTGGGAGCGGCTTCCGCTTCCATGGTCAGCTACGCCGAAGCCAAGCGAAGTTCACCGAACAAAGACAAGTTCGGTACCGGGGAACCGGATGGCCTGATTGCCTCCGAGGCGGCCAATAACGCGGTCAGCTCGGGCGCCATGGTGCCGACCTTGTCCCTCGGCGTGCCTGGTGACCCGATTACCGCGGTGATGCTCGGTGCGCTCGTGCTGCAGGGTGTCACGCCGGGACCCCGGCTGTTTCTGGAAAACCAGTCGCTGGTGCTGTTCATCTTCATGATGCTGTTCGTGGCGAATATCTGCATGTTCCTCGGCGGGATGCTGATGTCGCCTTTGTTTTCCAGGATCCTGCGCCTCCCCGAGCCGTTGCTGATGGCCTGCGTGGTGGTGCTGGTCGCCACCGGTACCTACAGCATCAATGCCAACCCTTTTGATTTGCTGGTGGTGTTGATCGCCGGGATCGCCGGTTTCCTGTTGCGCTACAACGGTTTCCCTCTGGCGCCCATGGTGATTGGTTTCGTGCTGAGCCCCATGATCGAACAAAGCCTGAGGCAGGGCCTGATTCTGAATCAGGGCAGCTTCATCGCGTTCGCCACCAGTCCAATCGCCGCGGTGCTGTTTGCGCTGACCGCGCTGTTTTTGCTGTGGCCGGTGATCCGGCTTGTTCAGCGACGGCTGCGACCAGAGCGGCGGCGCCGGCCATCCTCCGATTACTGATCCGCGGGTTACCGCGGGATTGGCATCAACATTAAATTCGAACTCATCAGGAAGAGCAGGGAGATGAAGGTTATGGCGGAGAGTAAAAAGGCTCTGGATGGCGTCCGGGTAGTGGAATTCGGCCAGTTCATCGCCGGCCCCGGGGCCACGCAGATTTTGGCGGATCTGGGTGCCGACGTGATCAAGATTGAAAGTTTCAACGGCGATAACAGCCGGAAGTTCGGTGTCAGTGAAAAGAGCGGTTATCGCAGTGGCATGTTCATGGCCTATAACCGTGGCAAGAAATCCATAACGCTGGATCTGCGCAACCCCGAAGGCGTGGAGATTGCCCGCAAGCTGGCCCTGCGGGCCGATGTGGTGGTGCAAAACACCCGCGTGGGTGTGATGGAAAGCATTGGTCTGGACGCGGCCACGCTACGCGCCGAAAAACCTGGACTGATCCATGCTTCTATTTCCGGATTCGGCACTGGCGGTCCTTCCCGGGAACGCCCCGGTCTGGATATCGCCGCGCAAGCGGAAAGCGGCATGATGTCGCTCACCGGTGAGCCGGGAGGCACACCACTGAAAACCGGGTTTGCCGTGGTTGACGCGGCCACCGCCACGGCCACCGCCAACGCCGTTCTCGCCGCTTTGTTCCGCTGTGCCCGGACCGGCGAGGGGGAAACCATCGAGGCCTCTCTGCTGGCCACGGCAATCGGATTGCAGTCACAGATCTGGGCGGAATACGCCTGCTCCGGCGCCTTGCCGCAACGGGTCGGCAATGCTCAGCCGCTGGTGGCGCCGGCGGCGGATTTGATCACCGTGCAGGACGGTTACATCGTTATCTCCGCCTATATGGAGGATCACTGGCAACGACTCTGCCGCGCCGTGGAACTGCCGGATCTGGCAAAGGACGAGCGCTTCGCCACCAGCAACGACCGTGTCAGAAACCGGCCGGCGATGATCGACATTCTGAGCACCGCCCTGGGCGGCTACACGGGCGAAGAAGCGCGTGCCCAACTGGAAAATTCCGGCGTGGTGTGCGGGGTGGTGAGGGACTACCGCCAGGTCCGGGCCAGTGCCGATGTGGAGGCGACCGGCATCTTCAAACGTGTGCACGACGGCCGGGGTGGTGAGGTGGAGATCCCCGGACTGCCTTTCACTTTCGCCGGCACCGGTGAGGTGGAGAAACCGTATACGTTGCCGGAACTGGGGGAGCATACTCTTGAGGTTCTGGCGCAGGCCGGTTTCACGCCAGAACAATGCCAGGCGCTCCTGGAACGGAAGGTGATCTCGGCGGGCAATGCCGGATAGTATCCCGGGGACTGTCGCGGCCGGGCTCCTTCCGCCCTGGAACCTGGCCGCATAAAAAACGCAACGTGCTGTCACCTGTCTGCTGTGGACAGTTTCCGATGAATTGGGTATTGCTGAATCCATAACCGAGTCGGGTCACCGTCAGCCACGGGCGCCGGGGAACCCGAAGAATCACGACAAGAATAAGGATGCAGCAACTTGCCGAACCGGTCCGAGCCTCAGCCCCCGGTGGGAGCCCGCGTATTGGCGATACTGCGGCGTCTGCCGCCGATACGCCGCGCCGAAGCCCGCTTTCAGCACGTGGAAGAAGAGGTGCTCCGTGGTCTCAGGGAACGTATGGATGCTCTGGATCCGGCTGCCTCCCATCATGCCGAAGCCTTCCAGAATCGTCTGACCATCAGCCTGGAACAGGATACCGACACCCTGGAGATGGAGATCGTCCAGGGCCTTGCCGGTCATTTGGTTTCCGATGAATGGCGCCTGTTGGCGGCGCTGTCCGACGGCTCCGGTTATCCGTTGCTGACTCTGCGTCGTGCCCGCTGGCGTGACAGTGGGGAAGCGCTGCACCGCTATTCCAGTATCGGCCGCAGCGCCGGCGTGTATGCCCAGGAATACGTGCCGTTGTATCTGGCCCGGCTGATCAATAACGGTCTGGCGGCGGCGTTGCCGGAACGGGCGGCGCTGCGCATGGATTATGAGTTGTGCGAGGGCGATGCCACGTTCCGCGAGGCCCAGCGCCGCTGGGGCGGGGAGCGGCCGCCATTGAAGGTCCGCCGGGAAACCTTGGTGATCAGTCCCGCTGGTCAGCGCCTCTGGGACACGGTGATGCAACTGGGTGAGGAGGAACGGTGAGATGGACTGGTCTTTGATTCTCGCCGATGTGCGCGCCAATTGGATTCTCTACCTTTCCATGCCGGTGGTGGCGGCCTTGATCGGCTATGTCACCAAGCTGGTGGCGATCCGCATGATGTTCCAGCCACTGGAATTTGTTGGCAAACCGCCGTTGCTGGGCTGGCAGGGGATCGTGCCGCGCCGGGCCGCCACCATGGCCAGCATTGCCTGTGATCTGATGATGGAGCGGCTGCTGAAACCGGAGGATGTGTTCGACCGTCTGGACCCGCAACGGGTGGCGGCGGAAATCCGCGATCCGCTCATCGACGTGGTGGAGGACATTACCCGCGAGGTGGCTTCGGAGTACCAGCCCGGTCTGTGGGAGACCCTGCCCGAAGGGATCAAGCGAAGAGTCATCCAGCGCATCCAAAAAGAAGCGCCACACATGGTCGAGCAGATCATGGAGGACATCAAATCCAATATCCATCGGGTGTTCGACCTCAAACACATGGTGGTGAACGCGCTGGTGCGGGACAAGGAGCTGCTTAACCGGGTGTTCCTGGAAGCGGGGCATGTGGAGTTCAAATTCATTGCCCGGTCCGGCATCTATTTCGGATTCGCCATCGGTTGCGTTCAGGCGGTGGTCTGGGCCCTGACTCATAATGTCTGGGTGATTCCCCTGTTCGGTTTGTTCACCGGCTGGTTCACCGACTGGCTGGCATTGAAGATGATCTTCAACCCGAAACAGCCAGTGCGTTACTTCGGTATTTTCGAATGGCAGGGGCTGTTTCTACGCCGGCGCAAGCAGGTGGCGGCCCGTTATGGTGAACTGGTGGCTCAGGAAATCGTCACCCCGCAGGCGATCATCGAGGAAATCCTCAAGGGGCCGTTGTCGGACCGCCTGTTCGTGCTGGTTCAGCGGCAGGTGCAACGCACCCTGGATGAACAGGCCGGGCTGGCCAAGCCGCTGGTGGTCTTCGCGGTGGGGACCAGCCGCTACCAGCAGATGAAAAAGGCGGTGTCGGAGAAAGTGATGGCGGCCTTGCCGGAGGCGCTTGGCCATGTGGAAGAATACGCCCAGGAGGCCATGGACCTGAAGAATCTGCTGGTCACCAAGATGCAGGAATTGACCGAAGATGAGTTCGAAGGACTGTTACGCCCCGCTTTCCAGCAGGACGAATGGATTCTGATCGCGGTCGGAGCCCTGCTGGGGTTCCTGGTGGGGGAAGCCCAGGTGCATGTCATGCTGCATTTCGCGGTGATGCCGGGGGGATAGCCGGCATGATCTCACGGCGGGGCTCTAATCCACCGCGCCGTCCTTTAATGGGGCCAGCGCCTCGTCCACGCAGCCTTGCCAGCTTGTCGCGTCCTCGAAGCGGCGATAGCCGCCACCGGCGCCGAAAGCGCTGGAGATCACCAGATCCGGAGACAAGGTGCGCAGGAAATGCAGACTCTCGATCAGCGCCTCCCGGTCGCTCATCGACGGCAGGAAACCATTGCGGCCCTGGCCACCTTCGTCGAAGTACAACGTATCGCCGGTGAACAGGTAGCGGTCGCCAGTGGGGGATTGCACCAGGAAACAAGTACTGCCGGGAGTGTGCCCGGGGGTGGGCAGGATTTCGATATCGCGCGGATGGTGCTCCCGTTGTGCCAGCACCACATCCACCGGGCAGTATTTTTCAATGTCCTCCAGCTCGCTCCGGTGCCCGCACAACTGACTGTTGAAACGGGTCCGGATCACTGCCAGGCTGGCGCCGACTTCGTCGCGGTGGCTCAGATACTGGCGATGCACGCCGCCGTGATCGGCGAACGCGGATAACTCATCATCATGACTGGTGTTGTAGAACAACACATTCCCCGCCGGATGGGCGTAGAAATAGGCGTGGGTTTGCAAGCCGGGAGCCGGGTATTCCGGTTCGGTCTCCCACAGGTCCTTGGCGACTTGTTTCATGGTGGCGCTCCAGGAGTTGGCATGGGTGCCCATGCTAGAGCCTGTTCGTGGTTTTTACACCACCGCGCCGGAGTTTATTTTGTCGTCAGGTCGTGATTTCGATTGTGCGGTGTAGTCATTCTACATAAACAAGCGTAATCGCGCCCTGACGGCACTCTCCACCTAAAGAAAGTGGACCCGGCCCTTCGGGTTGCGCTGGAAAAACCGCCAGACGCCACCGCGGCCTTTGACTTTGGACCCACCAGAGCCTTCAGTCCGCAGTGGCGTCTGGCGGCTTTTCCAGCGGCAACGCGGTGGTGTAAAAACTATGAACAGGCTCTCGACCTCAACCACCGTGGAGGGCAACCCTTCGACACTGAAGATGTGACGTTGCTTTGGATCACCAGTGTCCCGCGGTCCTTACCAGCTGCCGGTGTTCTCCATGGAGGCCCAGGGCTCCCGCGCGGGCAGGGCATCGCCCTTCTGCAGCAATTCCACGGAAATCAGATCCGGTGAACGGACGAACGCCATGTGGCCGTCCCGGGGCGGGCGGTTGATGGTGTAGCCCATGTCCTGGAGGTGTTGGCATAACGCATAAATGTCATCCACCCGGAAGGCCAGGTGGCCGAAGTTGCGCGCCGAGCCCATGTTCTCTTCCGGGTCCCAGTTCCAGGTCAATTCGACTTCCGCTTCCGGGCTTTCCGGCGCGGCCAGGAACACCAGGGTGAAACGCCCGGCGGGCACGTCCTTGCGGCGGACTTCCTTCAGTCCCAGTCCCTCGCAATAGAAACGCAGGGAAGCATCCAGGTCAGTGACGCGGACCATGGTGTGCAGGTATTTCATTGGGTGGTCTCCGTGGATCAGGACACTTTGGCGGGCGGCCCATTTTGTCACGGCGGTCTCGCGGGCTCCAGGAAAGAGCACGGGGGGCATCGCTTGACCCGGCGGCATGAAGGGGGTTCGATTATGAAAATGAAACCAAATTCCACAACAAAGGTAAGGAGAAGCTGTGATGGCGTTGCATCGTCTGAGCACCACCGAACTGGCCCGGCGTATCCGTGAGGGCGAACTGACCGCCAGCGAGGCGCTGGAATACTTTATCGCTCGTGTGGAGAAGCTGGATCCGCCGCTTAATGCGGTGGTGGTGCGGCGTTTTGACGAGGCGCGGCAGCGGGCACGGGAGGCGGATGAGGCGCTGGCCCGGGGCGAACACTGGGGCCTGCTGCACGGGGTGCCGATGACGGTGAAGGAAACGTTCGAGGTGGCCGGCTGGCCCACCACCGCCGGGGTGACGGATCTGTCCGGCCATATCCCGCGACAGGATGCCGATGCCATTGAGCGGTTGCGCGCCGCCGGCGCGGTGCTGTTCGGCAAGACCAACGTGCCGGCCTACGCCGGTGATCTGCAGAGCTTCAACGAGATCCATGGCACCACCAACAATCCGTGGAATCCGGAATTGACCCCGGGCGGGTCCTCCGGCGGTGCCGCCGCCGCGCTGGCCGCCGGCATGACGCCGCTGGAACTGGGCAGTGATATCGGCGGCTCCATTCGTACTCCGGCGGCGTTCTGCGGTGTGGCCGGTCTGAAGCCGAGCTGGCGATTGATTCCCACTCGAGGTCATATCCCTGGGCCACCGGGTTCCCTGTCCACCCGGGATATCTCCGTGGCCGGTCCGATGTCACGGCATGTGGAGGATCTGGAACTGGCCATGGACATTCTGGCCGGACCGGACCAGGACGAAGGTGTCGGCTGGCGTCTGGCGTTGCCGGAACCACGCCATGACCGGCTGGAGGCATTCCGGGTGGCGGCCTGGCTGGATGACCCCCGCTGCCCGGTGGATCGGCGTATCGTCGAGGCCCTGGAGCAATTGACCGGACAATTGGAGCAATGGGGTGTGATGGTGGACCGCGATGCGCGGCCCGAGGGGATCGGCCTCTCCGAGGCATACGATGTTTACTATCAGTTACTTGCTGGCACCATGGGGGTGGGGTTGCCGCCGTCGCTGTACCAGCAGATGGAAGAAGGGGCCGCCGAGGCCGCTCCGGATGATCAGGGCTACCGGGCCCGTTTCGCTCGCGGCACCACGCAGAGTCATGCGGACTGGCTGCGCGCCAATGAGCGGCGGACGGTGATGCGGCGTCAATGGCGCCGCTTCTTCCAGGACCACGACGTGTTGCTGTGTCCGGTGGTACAGACGCTGCCGTTCAGCCACCGGCAGACGCCGGGCCCGGATCAGCGTACGCTGACCGTGAACGGAGTGGACCAGCCTTATATGGATATCCTGGTCTGGGTGGGGCTGGCCGGGGCGGTCTACTTGCCGGCGGCGACGTTGCCCATCGGCGTTTCCGCGGAGGGGCTGCCGCTGGCCGTGCAGATCATCGGCCCTTACCTGGAGGACCGCACCGTGCTGCGTTTCGCCCGTTTGCTGCAGGATCGGCTGGAAGCCTTGCCGGAACCGCCCTTGGGCGGCTGACCGGGCCCGCAGCGGAAGAAATGTGACCCAGAGCCCATCTGGGATCTTTACGCCTCCGCGCCGGAGTTCATTTTGTCGTCAGGTCG
>NZ_AQPF01000120.1:0-623 GCF_009846745.1 Alcanivorax xiamenensis
CCCCTGAAGGGCCGTTGAAGACCACAACGTTGATAGGCGGGGTGTGGAAGCTGCCGTAAGGCGTGAAGCTAACCCGTACTAATTGCCCGTGAGGCTTGACCATATAACGCCAAAGCAGTTGAACTGCACCTGATAGAATGAGTGTTGGATAAACGCTCTGACGCTGGACGACTCAGTTTCTCAGAATACTTTGCTGGCTTAGCCAGTGAGGTAAACAGATTTGGAGACCTGCCAAGGCAGATCCCCAAGCCGGTTTGCCTGACGACTATAGCGAGTGGGAACCACCTGATCCCTTGCCGAACTCAGAAGTGAAACCGCTCAGCGCCGATGGTAGTGTGGGGCTTCCCCATGTGAGAGTAGGTCATCGTCAGGCTCTTAAATATAAAAAGACCCCTTAGTGCTCGTCGCTAAGGGGTTTTTTTATATTTAGGATACGATGAGCTCCTGTCCCTACTTTGGGGCCCATGTGTACCCGAGGGCATAAAACCGCCTATGCACCGAAGGTGCCAGGCGGAGGCGCCGTAGGCGTCGCGAAGCGATCACGAGCACGGCTCGTGACCTAAGTAGGTCATCGTCATACCCAGAGGGCACAAGGGCTCTTAAATACAAAACGCCCTGTCAGG
>NZ_AQPF01000121.1:0-549 GCF_009846745.1 Alcanivorax xiamenensis
ATGTAGTGGTCTAATGAATCCGGACACCAACATAGGTGGTAAAGTTACCACCTTAATCGAGGTGCCAGATGACCAGAAAACGACGTTCCTTTACTCCTGAATTCAAGCAGGAAGCCGCCAGCTTGGTGCTGGATCAAGGCTACACAGTTTCCCAAGCCAGCACATCGCTTGGTGTAGTCGAGAGCGCGCTGCGGCGCTGGGTTAAGCAGCTTGAGGCTGAACGCCAAGGAGTTACCCCGAAAGGCAAGGCTCTTACTCCGGAGCAGCGCCGGATACAGGAGCTTGAGGCTCGCTGTGAGCGCCTGGAACGGGAGAAGAACATTCTAAAAAAGGCTACTGCTCTCTTGATGTCGGACGACTGGAATCGTACGCGCTGATTGACCAGTTAAGTGAGCAAGAGCCTGTGGAATTGGTCTGTTCAGCGTTTGATGTGCATCGTTCCTGTTACTACGAACATCGTAAGCGGTGCCGTCGTATTGATGCGGAGCGAGTGGCCTTGAAAGCCAAAGTGAACCGCTTGTTTAATCAGAGTCGCAGCTCTGCGGGAAG
>NZ_AQPF01000122.1:0-479 GCF_009846745.1 Alcanivorax xiamenensis
CATACCCTGCAAGCCGTCTCTATGCGACTTGTGGGGTATATTTCTTTTGGTGCTTGATTACCCCATAGGCGATTTGCACCAGCTTGCGCATTGCTGCCACCACAATCACTTTACCTGTCTTCCCCCTGTCTTCCATGCGCCGTCTCAGTGCCCGGATATCGGGGTTGTGGGTGCATGCTGTGACTGCTGCCATGAACAATTTTCCCCGTACGTTGGCGCGGCCACCTTTGCGGATCTTTGTCGGCTTTCTGGAGTCGCCGGATTCATTGTGCACCGGCGTAATGCCCAGGAAAGCGGCACATTGCTTGGCTGACCGGAAGTCCCGACTGTGTATTAGCGACAGCAGCTCTCGGGACATCACATCGCCTACCGCAGTGATGCTCTCCAGCAGTGAGCGATCCTGTTTCAGTTCAGGATGGCCATCAATGTGGTCATCGATGTCCTTTTTGAGCTTGCGGATCTCCTCATTCAGTGTCGCG
>NZ_AQPF01000013.1:0-90089 GCF_009846745.1 Alcanivorax xiamenensis
CGGTGGCGTAAAGATCGTGAACAGGCTCTTACAGTCTTTTGCACGAAAGCGCCGCGCAAATCGGCACAATAGAGGCTGTGCTATAGGAGAGTTTTTATGCGTCATTCCCTCTTGATGGCGGCGACGTTGATGGTGGCGACGACCTCGCTGAGCTGGGCGCAAAGCGACACCACCGAAGGCGTCCCCAATGTGAAGCAGCCTGACCAGGAGAACGTTCAGGCGCAGTTGAACGACACCTGGCAGGAAATCCGCAACTACGGCGTGGAGCAAAAGGAACGTGCTCTCGAGGCGGCTCGCCAGGGGCTCGACATGCTCGATGAGAACATCGACGAGCTGCAGAAAGACATGGACGAGGGCTGGGACACTCTGTCCGAGCAGGCCCGCGCGAACAAGGAGCAGGCGCTGGAGAACCTGAAGAAGCAGCGCGAGGAACTGGGCAAGGAGTACAGCGAACTTCAGGAGGCCACGCGCGGAAACTGGGAAGCGGCGAAGAGCCGTTTCGGTCAGGCTTGGGAGGCCGCCAAGGACGGCTGGCGGGAACTGACCAGGCCGGCGGAAAAAAGTGACGCCAAGGACGACGGCACTATTTCCATCTAAGCGTTAGTGCTCCATCAGGCATCGAGACGATCATTCGCCGCCAAGGCAGCTTCCCACGGAGGGGCTACGGAGCCGCTGTGGGAAGCTGCCTTGGCGGCGAATACAGTCTAAATATCCGCGTAATCCTCGCCGCCGTTGAGCCATCGGCGCAACAAACGTTCCACCCGCGCCGGGTGGCGTGCCAACAAGGTCTCGGCCAACTCGCGAGCCGGCTCCATCAGGGCCTCATCGCGAACCAGGTCGGCGATGCGGAAGGCCAGCTCCCCGGTCTGCCGCGTGCCGAGCCATTCGCCGGGGCCGCGCAGTTTCAGATCTTCCTCGGCGATGACGAAGCCGTCGGTGGTCTCCCGCATCACCGCCAAGCGCCGCTTGGCGGTCTGCGACAGCGGGGTTTGATACAGCAGCAGGCAATAGCTCTGACCTCCGCCCCGGCCCACCCGGCCACGGAGCTGGTGCAACTGCGCCAGCCCCAGACGTTCCGCGTTCTCCATCACCATCAGAGTGGCATTGGGCACGTCCACGCCCACCTCGATAACGGTGGTGGCCACCAGAAGATGCGCTTCGCCAGCAGCGAAGCGCGCCATTCGCTGCGCTTTGTCCTTTGCCTTCAGGCGGCCGTGTACCAGCTCCACCTTGAGTTCCGGCAGCGCTTCGCGCAGTGTCTCGAAAGCCGCTTCCGCCGCCTGGGCCTGCAACTCGTCGGATTCCTCGATCAGCGTGCACACCCAGTAGGCCTGGGCGCCTTCCAGGCAGGCGGAGCGGATCCGGGCAATCACATCATCACGGCGTGAAGTGGGTAACACCAGGGTTTGAATCGGCTTGCGCCCGGGAGGCATCTCATCGATCACCGAGGTATCCAGATCGCCGTAGACACTCATCGCCAGAGTGCGGGGGATCGGTGTGGCGGTGAGCGTGAGCTGGTGTGGCACCTGGTTGCCGAAACGGCCTTTCTCCCGTAGTGCCAGGCGTTGCTGAACGCCGAAGCGGTGCTGTTCGTCGATGATGATCAGGCCGAGCCGCTGGAAGGCCACCGCGTCCTGGAATAAGGCGTGCGTGCCCACCACCATGGCGGCGCTGCCATCAGCCAGGGCCGCCAGGGTTTCCCGGCGCGCCTTCTGGCCCAGGCTGCCGGCCAGCCAGTGCACCGGAATTCCCAGCGGCGCCAGCCAGTGCTCGAAGTTGGCCCGGTGCTGTTCCGCCAGTAACTCGGTGGGGGCCATCAACGCCACCTGATAGCCCGACTCGATGGCGGTCAGCGCCGCCGCCGCGGCCACCAGCGTCTTGCCCGAGCCCACGTCGCCTTGCAGTAATCGTAGCATGGGATGATCCCGGCGCAGATCGGCGCCAATCTCCTCGATCACCCGGTCCTGCGCGCCGGTGAGCGCGAACGGCAGGCTTTGCAGTAGCTTGCGAAGCAGGGCGTCACCATCGAGAACCGGGGCCGCCAGGGTCTTCTGCCCGGCGCGCTTGGACAGCATGCCCAACTGGTGCGCCACCATTTCTTCCATCACCAGGCGCTTCACCGCCGGATGGTTGCCGTCCAGCAGCAGATCCACCGGGTCCTCGGGACCCGGGTGATGCAACATTTCCAAAGCACTGGCGAGACTGGGCAGGTGTCGCTGATCCAACAGGTCAGCTGGAATCAGATCCTCGGGAACATGCTCGCGCAGAATATCCAGTGCCTGGCCGGCCAGATTGCGCAGTTGCCGCTGGCTGACGCCCTCGGTGGTGGGATAGACCGGAGTCAGCGCCCGCTCCAGCGGCGGCAGGTCCGGGCCGAGCTGATACTCGGGGTGATAGAACTCCAAGCCGGCGGCGCCGGGGCGGGGCTCGCCATAGACCCGGATCGGGCGGCCCTTTTCCAGGTTGTTCTTTTGCGCGGCGCTGAAGTGATAAAAGCGCAGGGACACCAGGCCTGTGCCATCGGCGATCTTGCACAGCAGTGAGCGGCGCTTGCCGAACACCACGTCGGCGGCCAGGATCTCCCCTTCGATCACCACGCCTTGTTCCGGGCGCAGAGCACCGATGGGGGTGATACGGGTACGGTCCTCGTAACGGAACGGCAGGTGGAAGATCACATCTTCCACCGTCCTTAAACCCAGACGTTCCAGTTTCTCCGCGGCTCGGGGGCCGACTCCCTTGAGCCGGGACAGGCCCATTTCCGCCAGTGATACCGCCATTGCTCGCTATGTCGTCGCAGTGAATGGGAGACGGCGGCGCGGAGACAGTCTCAGGCCGCCAGGCCTTCGCGGGGTACCGCGTGGCGCAGCACCTCAATGGCCTTGGGCCGGGGGAAGCTGTCCCGCCAGACCAGGGCGATGGTGCGTGACGGCACCGGTGCGGTGAACGGGCGCACGGCGAAGGTGCTTTTGTCGTAGCCGTGCTGATACAGCGCGGAATCCGGCAACACCGTGATGCCCAGCCCGGACGCGACCATGTGACGCAGGGTTTCCAGGGAGCCGCCCTCGATCTGCACCAGATTGCGCTGGCGCTCGGAATTGATCGCCGGGCACAGCTCCAGCACCTGGTCGCGGAAACAGTGGCCTTCGCCGAGCAGCAGCAGGGTTTCGTCCAGCAACTGCTCAGGACGAATGTGTTGCTGCTTGGTCCACGGATGGCTCGCCGGCAGCAGCACGGAGAAGGATTCCTCGTACATCTTGGCCCGCACCAGGCCGCCACCGGAGAACGGCAGGGCGACGATGATGGCGTCCAATTCCCCGCGTTCCAGTTTGCCGCGCAGCACGTGGGTGTAGTTTTCCTCAATGAACAGCGGCATCTCCGGCGCTTCCGAGTGCACCCGTGGCACCAGGGTCGGGAACAGATAAGGGGCCACGGTGAAGATGGCGCCCACCCGCAGCGGCGAACCGAGCTGGTCGCGCTGGCTCATCGCCATTTGCTCCAGCAAATCGGCCTGTTCCAGTACCCGTTGTGCCTGGGCCACAATAGGCTCCGCCTGGGGCGTGACCACCACCTCCCGTGGGCGGCGCTCGAACAGGGGCATGCCCAGCTGTTCCTCGAGCTTCTTGATGGCGGCGCTGAGCGTGGGCTGACTGACATTGCACACCTGGGCGGCGTGACCGAAGTGGCGCTCGCGAGCCAAAGCGACCAGATAGCGAAGTTCTGTTAGCGTCATGGCAATAATATGTAGAGGCAATTGTGACCATTGTGCCCAAGAGGAAACCGATGAGCCATATCCTAATTGCCGGATTGGGAGATCTGGGCGGCGGCCTGGCGCGGGCGCTGAGTGACGAAGGTCACCGGATCAGTGCCATTCGCCGGAGTCCTCGGGCCCCCAGCGGGGTCCAAGTGTATGCCCAGGACCTGGTTCGCGATACCCCCGTGCTGCCGCCGGAGCCGGTGGACCTGTTGGTGATCGTGATGACGCCGTCGGAATACTCCGAGGCCGGCTATCAGGAGGCTTATGTGACCGCGCCTGGCCGTTTGCTGGACGCCCTGGAGCAGCGCCAACCATTGCCGCCGACCCTGTTTGTCTCCAGCACGGCGGTTTACGGTGATCTGCAAGGGGACGTGGACGAGGACACCTCGCCGTCCCCGCGGCGTTATAACGGGCAGGTGATGCTGGCGGCGGAGGAAGCCATCAGTGCCCGGGCGCCGTCCACGGCGGTACGTTTCTCGGGTATCTATGGACCGGGCCGCACGCGTCTGCTGCGCAAGGTGGAACGGCTCAGCCAGGGACAGGAAGCGCCACCAGCGCCGGTGTGGACCAATCGTATCCACCGGGACGACTGTGTCGGCATGCTGCACACCCTGGCCAGGCGTTGGCTGGCCGGGCAAACGGTGTCACCGGTGGTGCTGGGCACCGACAACCATCCGGTCAGTAATCTGACGGTGTACCGCTATCTGGCCGAGCTGCACGGTTGGCCGCTGACACTGGAGGAGGCCCCGCCCGGCGGCAAGCGGCTGTTCAGCCGGTTTATCGCCGAAGGCGGCTACCGCCTGCGTTATCCGGATTACCGGGCGGGGTATCGGGGCTTGTAGACATAAATCCAGAGGTCATCACTACAAAGTCGCTGTGGGAAGCTGCCTTGGCAGCGAGTCTTGGGCAACGGGAGTCAATTCGCTTGCAAGCAAGCTTCCCACCGCGACTTCGTAGCGCCAACTGTGGCAGCCAGCTTGCAGGCAAGCTACCCGGCTTCGCGGCAATCTCTGTTGGATCTCTAATCCAGGGGTCATCACTACAAAATCGCTGTGGGAAGCTGCCTTGGCAGCGAGTCTTGGGCAACGGGAGTCAATTCGCTTGCAAGCAAGCTTCCCACCGCGACTTCGTAGCGCCAACTGTGGCAGCCAGCTTGCAGGCAAGCTACCCGGCTTCGCGGCAATCTCTGTTGGATCTCTAATCCAGGGGTCATCACTACAAAATCGCTGTGGGAAGCTGCCTTGGCAGCGAATCTTGGGCAACGGGAGCCAATTCGCTTGCAAGCAAGCTTCCCACAGCGACTTCGTAGCGCCAACTGTGGCAGCCAGCTTGCAGGCAAGCTACCCGGCTTCGCGGCAATCTCTGTTGGATCTCTCCGTGAAGCCCGGTTCACGGTGTAGAATGGCCTCCCGCATGGCGCCGGTTCTTGCGCGCCGCCGCGGAATCAGTAGAGTGTGCGCCTTCCGGGCCCGAAAGCGGGTCCATGGGACGTCGGGTAAGCCATTCAGGGTGGGCTGGCGTCCCTCTAATCGGAGCCCAGGCACGGTCACGCCGGGAGCGGGCTCCACAATGGCCGGCCGATGACCGCCGGCACATGGGAGTGAAATGATGACCGTACCCGTAGCTGTTGTAATGGGGTCCCAGTCCGACTGGGACACCATGAAAGAGGCCTGTGACGCCCTTAGCCAATTCGCGGTGGGCTGGAAAGCCCAGGTGGTATCCGCCCACCGCACACCCGAGCGCCTGTTCGAATTTTCCCGCAATGCCGCCGACGAGGGCTACCGCATTATCATCGCCGGCGCCGGCGGCGCCGCCCATCTGCCGGGCATGATCGCTTCCATGACGCCGCTGCCGGTGCTGGGCGTGCCGGTGCAGAGCCGTGCTCTGTCCGGTCTCGACAGTCTTCTGTCCATCGTGCAAATGCCCAAGGGCGTGGCGGTGGGCACCCTGGCCATCGGTACCGCCGGGGCCTATAACGCCGGCCTGCTGGCGGCGCAGATGCTGGGCAGCCACGATGACGCGCTGCGCCAGCGCATCGCCGAGTGGAAAGCCGCCCGCGCTGATGAGGTACTGGCCAACGCGGATCTGGGGCAGGGCTGATGAATCGGGTACTGGTATTGGGTGGAGGCCAATTGGGCCTGATGATGGCGGAAGCCGGGGCCCGGCTGGGTCTGGTGGTGGATCGTTACGATCCGGAGCGGGCCTTGTTGCTGCCTGGCACGTCCGACCTGCCGGTACCCATTGATCTGCAGACCTGCCTGGACCGCTATCCGGTGATCACCGTGGAACGGGAAGCCTTTCCCGATAGCGGTCTTTCCGCCGAGCTGGCCCGCAGCGACCGCTGTGTGGCCCGGGGTGCCCTGAAGGTCATTCCGGACCGCTTCGATCAGAAAACCATGCTCGACAAACTCGGCATTCCCACCGCCGAATGGATGAATCTGGATCGCGCCGAGGATCTGGACGCCGCCATTCAGCGTTTTGGCGGTGTGGTGGTGAAAGCGCGCAGTGGCGGCTACGACGGCCGTGGCACCTGGATTCTGGATGCCGGTGACGACACCTCGGTGGTGCCGGTGACGGAACTGGCCGGCCAGGCCATCATCGAGCGGAAAGTGCCGTTCCGGCGTGAACTTTCCATCGTCGGAGCGCGCAATTTGCAGGGCGATACACTGTTTTACCCGTTGACCCGCAACTGGCACGTGGATGGCATTCTGCGCTTGAGCCTGGCACCTGCCCGTGCCTGTGAGACCTTGCAGCAACCCGCCGAAGCCATGCTCAAGGGCATCATGGAAGAGCTGGATTATGCCGGCGTGATGGCGGTGGAGTTCTTCGAGGAAGACGGCCAACTGGTGGTCAACGAGATCGCACCGCGCGTGCACAATTCCGGCCACTGGACCCATGAAGGCGCCGACTGGTCGCAGTTCGACCTGCACGTGCATGCCCTTGCCGGGGTGCCATTACACGCGGTGAACGTGCACGGCCCTGCCGCCATGGTGAACCTGATCGGCACGCCGTTTGACCAGGCCTGGCTGCAACATCCGGGGGTGGTGCATTGGTACGGCAAATCCGTGCGCCCAGGGCGCAAGCTGGGGCACGCCAATCTGGTGGCCGACACCTTGGAGGCACTGCGCGGAGGGCTGCGTGCCTGGGCCGACGTGCTGCCGGAAGGGTTCGAGGCGGTGCTGGATTCGGAACTGGGGCTCTAGAGATCGCGGCCGTGGACCGCTGGCACGCTAAGCCCGCTTCCCACAAGAGGGCTACAGGGTCGCTGTGGGAGCTGCTTTAGCAGCGAATAGCGTGCCAGCGTGTTGCGTGTAAGCGTGTCTGCGAACGGTGGCACACTACCCGCTCACAGACCGCGATTACTCTTCCAGTTCAATCAAGAGCAGGTGGGCAGGCCAGGCCGGTCCTCGCTGGTGAACTGACACCCGTAGTTGGGACTGGCCACCGTGGCCGGGTCGAGAATCTCATCCCCCGTCGGCTTCACCGAGTTTTGTTCCCAGTCGATCATGTCGGCGAAGGCCGCTTCCTGTTCTTCCTGGGTGAAATCACAATGCCCCGGAGATCGCAGTGCCCGCTGCACCAGCCAGGTATCGCTGCCGTTGGCCGTGGCACGCTCGCGGTAGATTTGGGCATGGCGGAACGGCACGTACAAATCCCCCAGGCCCTGCAGGCTTACCACCGGAATGGTGAATTCGCCGTTGAGCACCGGAATCCAGCGCAGACCGTCACTGCGCAGGCCATTGGCCGCAGGGTTCTCCTCCACTCTCAGGATGGTGTCGTTGAAGGCCTGTTCCTCGGCGGTGAGAGCGGGGTCGTTATCAAACTGATAGGTGACGCCGGCATTGCCGGTGAGATTGTCGGCGAGGATGCCGTTGACGGTGCCGTCGCGTCCGCCGGTGCCCATCACCACACCCCAATAGTAAGTGCGGAAACCAATGTCCGCGATGGGCCGTTCGCCGCCGGACAGATGGCGGGAGAGCGCCATCATTTTCTCGCCTTCCTCCGAGGGTGTGCCCAGGGTGGCGGGAGTGGGAACCTCGTCCCACAGCACGGCATTGATGGCATCCACATCGAAATTGGTGGCCGGCATGCCTTCCAGCGGTGGCACGCTGTTGTCCGCGGTATGCGCCAGATGCTGAGCGGCCATGGTGAACCAGGCCAGATAATTGAACTCAAGCGTGTCCGCCACCACGCCGCACATGGGTACGGCGCCGTCGTAGTGCACGACGTTGTTGGCGGTGTCGTAGGTTTCCTGCTCGATGGCGGCGGCGGTGACATGGCCGCCCATGGAATGGCCGGTGATATAGATCTTGCTCGGAGGATCCAGATCGCGGCTGTTGGCACTGGCTATCTCGTTGAAGGCCAGAGCCAGTTCGTTGGTGTCCTCCACGCCGGTGCGAACGTCATAGTAGTTGGTGGAGTAGCTGGAGGCCGCCCAGGCGTAGCCGTTGTCCAGGAACCAGGCCCGCAGGCTCGGGTTGGACACGGTCAGGGTCTCGCCCTCGCCACGATAACCGTGAGCGTACATCACCAGTTTGCCGTTCCAGTTTTCCGGCACTTCCATTCGATAACCGGCGCCGCTGGGCCTTACACCCCACCAGCGACTGGCGTTCTGATGACCTTCCTGGACTTCGAACGGCAGGCTGGTCTCGTCTATCGTGAAGGTGCGCTCATCCTGAGCGCGGCTGGGATCGGTGGGGGGTGGATTCCGGTCACTGTCACTGCCGCAGGCGATGAGGCCAGCGGCGAGCAAGCCCATGGCCAGAGATTTAAGAGATATAACGGAATGCGAGTCCATCTGGTGTCTCCCTGTCTTTATTGGTGTTATGTAAATATTTTTTGTTGTGTTTCGCTCTGCGGAATAGTCTTTCTATAAAGCGAAACGCACTCAATATGAGAGGCGGTTACGATGGCGTCAAGCTGTGAAAGGGAAGAGGCGGGACCTTAATCGCAAAGCGTGGCCGAATCACAAGAGCGGGTCGGGAGCGATGCGGAGGGGGCGGCTGAGCACCCCCTCCGCGAGGCGACTTTAAGTTAGAAATCCACCCGTTGCATGGCCAGATCGGTGATCTGAACGGTACCGGCGGTGGTTTGATCGAACACCAGCTCCACCGCGTTGAGGTGGGTGAAGTCCACGCCCTCGAAAGCGGTAAGTGGAATGGAGACGGCATTCAACGTGGTTTTTTGCGAGCCGTGGTTGGCATCGTCGTAGAAGGTGTGCCCCGGCGGGTAGAACAGGCCGTTGCCGTAATCGCTGGCGACCACCGCGGCACGATTGCCGTCCATGTCCTCAAGCACCACCTGGAAGTCCTGGCCGTCGATATTGTCGGTGTCACCGTGGGAGATGCCGACGCGCACCGACAGCACCTGATAACCGGTGGCGTCAGTGCTCAGCAACTCGGAGCGATAGGTGGCGGCGGTATCCCAGACCATGAACAGCTGTTCGGCGATGTTGAAGGTTGGCGTGGCCACGTCGCAGCCTTCGCCGGGGCGGCCGTTGGTCTGGCAGATGCCGAAATTGGAGAAGCCGTCGAACCGCACCGCGCCGCCAAGGTTGTTGGTGGTCAGGCTGGCGGGATCCAGCGTGTCGTCAATCACCAGCCGTTGCGCGGCGGGTGCGTGCACGCTGAGCAGGAAGCGGTCATCGCAGGAGGTCTCTCCGGCCGGGCAAAGCGTTTCCGGCACCGGTGTCCGACCATTCCAGTAGGCGCCGAATTCGTCCTCGCCGCCGATGAAGTAGCGGAAGAAGGAAGCGATGAAAAACAATCCGTGGGCCTGCTGCATTTCCGGTGTATCGCGGCCGTTGCCGGCGGCGTTCTCGCCGCACCAGGGGTCATCGCCGTCGCTGTCCAGAATGGTCCAGTCATCCGGGCGGGTATCGGTGGTCCAGACGGTGTTGTAGTAATTATGGTTGGCGCCCATCGGAATCAGCTGGAATTTGGCGTAGGGGTCGTTGTCCACGGCGTAGCGGCTGGTGTCATAGGCGAAGTTGCCCATAAGGTCTTCCACGTCACCATCGCAGTACCCGGCCAGGGACAGAAAGTTAACGTTGCTGACGGTCTGGGTGTTGTAGTCGGTGGGAGCCAGGGCGAACACCGCCGTGATGTTGTGAGGCTCGGGTTGAGCGCGGTTGTACAGCACGGTCTGGTTGACCCCTTCGCCGCCCCGGGAGTGCCCCATGATGCCGATCCGGCTCATATCCAGCTTGCCCATCAGGTCGTCCAGACCGTTACCGCCGGCCTGGTTGATGGCACGAAACTCATCCAGATGGCGGACCACCAGCATGGCTCGCGCCAGGGCACCGGTGTCGCCGTTGCTCGGGCCGCTGTCATGGTCGTTGATGTCGTTGGCGTCCACGGAGATGACGGCATAGCCGTGGCTGGCCAGATTCTCTGAAATGTACTGGTAACCCCGATAGCTGGGGATCGGGTTTTCGCAGTCGTCATCGTCGATGCCGCGACCGTCGTAACAGGTGCCATGGCGGCCATGCAGGAACAGCACCACCGGGAAGGGGCCGGCTTCGTTCTCGGGGTACTGGATATAGCCGTGAATGTCGGTTTCGTAGCTGTCGCCGTTCTTGTTGTCGACGACGGTCATTCGGCCGAACTGGTATTCGTTCTCCGAAACGCCATAGTCGCCAGTGGCGGCGGCATCGGCGGCCACCGTGTTGGTGATCGGGTCCGGTTCGGTCTTGGCGACCGGTGGCGCGTTGTCGGAGGAGTTGTCGCCACCACAACCGCTGAGAAGCAGAGAGATAAAAAGATAAAAGGCGCCCGCGCCCTTGGCTGACACGGGCGGTATATTGATGCTCATGATGTTTTTCCCCTTTAACTGATATCGGCAAGCGTCCAAGAAGGACCGGGCGAATAAGGCAATAGAGATGCCATTTCCTGGATGGTGTCAGGGGAAAACAAACCGGAGAGTAGGTAAGGTTCTGTTTTAAAAGTGGATTCTGTTTTCGGAAAAACCGAAGGGGTTGCTTTCCGGTGAGATGAGGAGCGGCTGGAGAGAAGCAAGCGCGGCGATAAGCCGGTGCAGAGGAACGAAAAAAGGGCACCCCATGGGATGCCCCTGACTAAAAGCGGTGCAAGGATATTGCCATTAAATCGGTCAGGCGATATCCATGATGCCGTCCATTTCCACCCCGGCGCCTTTCGGCAGGGTGGCCACGCCGATGGCGGCGCGGGCGGGATAGGGTTGCTGGAAGTAACTGGCCATCACTTCATTGACCAAAGCGAAATGGCTGAGGTCGGTGAGGAAAATGTTGAGTTTGACGATGTCCTGCAGACCGCCACCAGCGGCCTGGCAGACCGCCGCCAGATTGTCGAACACGCGGCGGATCTGGGCTTCCATGTCGCCTTCCACCAACGTCATGGTGGCGGGGTCCAGCGGAATCTGGCCGGACAGGTACACCGTGGAACCGGCCTTGATGGCCTGGGAATAGGTGCCGATAGCCGCCGGCGCCTGGTCGGTATTGATTACGGAACGATTGGACATGGTAATTCGATACTTGCGTGTGAATGACGGCGCCCCGATAACCCGGTGACGCGGAACAAAGAAGCTATGCTGGCATGCGAGGCCAGGAGGCGCAATAGACCGCGGTGTCGCCGGCCCGCCGCCTGGACCAGGCTCCTGCGGCGGCTTCGTGGTCCGTTTCGCTGCGAATTGCGGGATAACCGTGGCCCACTGGTGAGGCGCATCCCTTATAATGGCGCTCACCAAAGCCGCTGTTTTGATCCACCTTGCCATGCCTTTGTGCCCCTGCCAGTCCGGCCTTGATTACGAGCAATGCTGCCAGCCCCTGCACCGGGGGGCTCCGGCGCCCACGCCCGAAGCGCTGATGCGTTCCCGCTACAGTGCTTTTGTCCTCAACGATGGGGCCTACGTAAAGGCCTCCTGGCACCCGTCCACCCGGCCTGAATCCCTGACGCTGGAAGAGGGCGATCAATGGCTCGGCCTGGAGGTGGTAAGCAGCGAGCAAAACGGGGATGAGGGCCGGGTGCGTTTTCGCGCCACCTGCCGTGAGGGCGCTGGCTTCGCCGTGCTGGAAGAGCGCTCGCGGTTTCTGCGTGAAGACGGTCATTGGCTCTACCTGGACGGAGAACACGAAGTCCGGCCGCTTAAACCCGGCCGGAACGACCCGTGTCCCTGTGGCAGCGGCAAAAAGCATAAGAAGTGCTGCGGGTGAAAGGTTTTCCGCATTGAATCCAGAGATGGCTACGCAGCCACTGTGGGAAGCTTGCTTGCAAGCGAATAAGACACCTGAGTGAGCCCCATTCGCTTGCAAGCAAGCTTCCCACAGTGGCTTCGTGGTCAGGCCTGGGGGAAGAGCCTCACAGCCGGTGAATGCGAACGATGTTATCCAGTACCCGCAGGCGTTTGATGATGCGCGCCAGATGGATGCGGTCCTTCACCGTGAGGGTGACATTGAGAAGGGATAGCGTGGGGTCCTTGTCGGACATGTCGATGGTATCGATGTTGGAACCCAGCTCGGTGACGCTGTTGGCCAGAGTGGCGAGCACGCCGCGTTTGTTGACCAGTTCGATACGCAGGCCGGCGGTGAATTCCTGCTCCGCTTCCCGCTCCCAGCTCAGAGCGATGCATTTTTCCGGCGCGTTGCGCATCTCCGCCAGCAGATTCTTGCAGGTGTCGCGGTGTACCACGATGCCGCGTCCCGCGCTGAGATGGCCCAGAATGGTATCGCCGGGCAGCGGGTAGCAGCATTTGGCGTAGGTCACCATCAGGCCTTCGCTGCCGCGGATCGCCAGCGGCCGCCGGTCGTCCTCTTCCTGCCGGGCCTCACCGTGGTTGCCCATCATCTTGCGGGCCACCAGCGGTGCCAGCCGGTTGCCCATGCCAATGTCTTCCAGCAACTCGTCCAGGCTGTGTTGATCGTTGCTATCCAGCTCGGCGCGGATCACCGTTTCCGGCAGATGCTCCAGGCTGCTTTCGTAGGCCGCCAGGGCCTTGTCCAGCAGTCTTTGCCCCAGTTCGCGGGCGTCTTCCCGGCGCTGCTGCTTGAGGAAGTGGCGAATATTGGAGCGGGCCTTGCCGGTGACGACAAAGTTGAGCCAGGCTGGATTGGGGGTGGCGTTGGGAGCGGTGATGATCTTCACCGTTTGCCCCGACTCCAGCGGCGTGGACAGCGCCGCCAGCTTGCCGTCCACCCGGGCCGCCACGCAACGGTTGCCCACCTTGGTGTGTACCGCGTAGGCGAAGTCCACCGGGGTGGCACCGGCGGGAAGCTCCTTGATGTCGCCTTTGGGAGTGAACACGTAGGCTTCGTCGGGGAACAGGTCGACTTTGACGTTTTCGATGAACTCCATCGAGTTGCCGGCCTTTTGCTGCATCTCCAGCAGCCGCTGCATCCAGGACTGTGCCCGGGTGTGTGTCGGGGAGCCGGGCTTCTCCTCGGTCTTGTACAGCCAATGGGCGGCGATGCCGTTGTTGGCCATCGCTTCCATTTCCTCGGTGCGGATCTGGATTTCCAGCGGAATCCCGGAGTGGGCCTTCAGGGTGGTATGCAGGGATTGGTAGCCGTTGGCCTTGGGAATGGCCACATAGTCCTTGAACCGGCCCGGAATCGGAATGAAATAATTGTGCACCGCGCCGAGCGCCCGATAGCAGGTGTCCACGCGGTCGACGATGATGCGGAAGCCAAACACGTCCATGATTTCCGAGAACGGTTTGTGCTGCTCCTTCATCTTGTTGTAAATGCTGTACAGGTGTTTCTCGCGCCCCAGCACCCGGGCTTCAATGCCTTCCTGCTTGAGGCAGTGTTCGATGCTGGTCTTGATCGAGGAGAGGATTTCCTTGCGGTTGCCCCGGGCGGAGCGCACCGCCTGGCCGATCAATCTGGCCCGCATCGGATGGATGGCATGGAAGGCCAGATCCTCATACTCCACTCGCATGTTGTACATGCCCAGGCGGAAGGCGATCGGTGCGTAGATTTCCAGGGTTTCGGTGGCGATACGGCGCCGCTTGTCGGGATTCATCACATGCAGCGTGCGCATGTTGTGCAGGCGATCAGCGAGCTTCACCAGGATCACGCGGATGTCCCGCGTCATCGCCAGGATCATCTTGCGCAGATTTTCCGCCTGCTGCTCCGCCTTGGACTCGAACTTGATCTGGGCGATTTTGGAGACACCGTCGACCAGCTCCGCCACTTCCTCACTGAACTCCGCCGCCAGTTGTTCCTTGGAGACGCCGGTATCCTCGATCACGTCGTGCAGCATGGCCGCCATCAGCGAGGCATGGTCCATATGCATATCGGTGAGAATGTTGGCTACCGCCAGGGGGTGCGTGATGTACGGGTCCCCGGTCCGTCGATACTGGCCCTCGTGAGCGGTCTCGGCGAAATAGTAGGCGCGCACCACCGGGGCGATCTGCTCGTCCGTCAGGTAGCTGCGCAAACGTTTTTCCAGGTTATGGATGGTGGACAAGGGCTCTCATCACGCCGCCAGGGCGAATCCATGTATGCAAAGGACGCTTCATGCATCCGCGCTGATCATCGCGGTATGCGGTATACAGTCCTAGCTTAAGGTTTGCCGCGACAATTTGTCTACGTTATTGCCGTGAGTCATTGAAAAGGCAACGTTTTTTGCCGTGATAGGCCAAAGCTATGCGCGTTGGTGGGAAAATGGGCGGAGATAGAGGGGGATCGCCACGGGTTGCCGGGCTCGGCGTTGGCCGCGAAGCCGCTGTGGGAGCTTGCTTGCAAGCGAAGGGCTAACGGCCGAGGGGGCATTCGCGGCCAAGGCCGCTTCCCACAGCGGTTTCGTGGTCCGGCCCGTGCAAAGGCCGGGACCACGATTTTGCTTATTCGCCGAAGGAGCGGGTCAACAGCGCCAGATCATCGACTTCGCTGTCATGCTCCAGGGCGGCGGCATCCAGGCTTTCGCTGGTCACATGCCCTTCGGCGATCTCACGCAGCGCCACCACGGTGGGCTTGTCGTTCTCCCAGGCTACCCGCGGCTCTTTGCCGCCGGTCTGCAGCTGGCGCGCGCGCCGGCTGGATACCAGTACCAGCTCAAAGCGGTTGTCCAGCTGTTCCAGGCAATCTTCTACGGTTACACGGGCCACGGTGTTCTCCTCCGGTTGGTCATCATCGACCAGACATAAGGGCGGGGATTTTACCGGGTTTCGCCATCGGACAACAAGTCCGCCAGTACCGCCGCCTGGCGCACCGCCTGGCGATGGGTGGTCAGCCGGCGGGCCTCGACGATGGCGGCCAGCTCATGCAGGGCGCGTTCGAAGTTATCGTTGACCACCAGGTAGTCGAATTCGCCGTAGTGGCTCATCTCTTCCCGGGCTCCGGCCAGGCGCTTGCGGATCACCCCGTCGTCATCGGAGGCGCGGCTGCGGAGGCGCTGCTCCAGGGTTTTCAGGCACGGCGGCAGAATGAAGATGCTGACCGCCTCGGGCATTTGCCGGCGGACCTGGGCGGCGCCTTGCCAGTCGATCTCCAGTATCACGTCCTCGCCGTCCCTCAGGGTGTCGGCAACCCAGTCGGCGCTGGTGCCGTAGAGATTGCCGAACACGTCCGCATGCTCCAGGAACCGGCCCTGTTCCACCAGTCTCACGAACGATTCGCGGCTGGTGAAATGGTAGTTCAGGCCATCGGTTTCGCCGTCGCGCCGGTCCCGGGTGGTATGGGAAATGGAAATCCGCAGACGCGGCAGTTTTTCCACCAGCGCAGCCATCAGGGAGGTCTTGCCGGCCCCGGAGGGCGCGGAAACGATGTACAGGGTGCCAATGTCGGCCATAACGTATATTCCTGTTTCTCGTGACGCGGACGGGAGCGAGGCAGCGAAAACTCTGCCGGACTGGCCGCGAAAACGGGCATTATAGGAGCAAAGCCGGTGGCCCGTCATGGGCGCCCGGGATGGGGAGTGGCTATGCCGGATCTGCCAGAAAGCCCGATCAGTGCCACCGTGGATTACCATCGGGATGGTGTGCAGCAGTCGCCATGGGGGATACTTTCGCGGTGCTGGCGGTGGAAACGGAGATACCGGAGTGACCTGTAAGTATCGCCCCGTCAGTTTGGGGAGCGATGACCGGGCAAACTGGCTCGAAACGCCGGGTCGTCCAGGTAGGCGACGTTGAGGCGGGTCCAGGGCACGACCTTTTTCCTGTCGACGGAAAAGATCGAGCCTGGCGCCAGCATCACTCCTTTGTCCAAACAGCGCCGGGTCAGTTCATTGGCGTCGTCGATGCCGGGGAAGCGGGCCCAGACATAGAGGCTCTGGTCGGGGCGGTGGAACACCTCGGCACCGAGCTCATCCAGTACCGCCAGACCCCGTTCCGTGGCTTCCCGGAGTCGTTTCTGTAAACGCGCCAGATGCCGAAGATAGTGACCTTCGCGCAGAATAATATTGACCAGTCTCTCCGAATACTCGGCGCCGCTGGTGTGCAACAGCATCTTTACGTCCGCCAGTTCACTGATTAGCCCTTCCTCGCCGGCGACGAAACCGACTCTCAGTGCCGCTGAAACCGGTTTGGAGAAGCTGCCGACATAAAGAGTGCGTTGGAGTTGATCCAAGGCGGACAGTTTTGTGCAGGAACTGAGTTTGAAGTCCGCCATGGCGTCGTTTTCCACAACGATCAGATTATGGCGTCGGGCCAGCGCCAGAATTCGTTCCGCCTTGGTAGTGGAAAGGTCGGTGCCGGTGGGGTTGTGGCCGACCGACTGCATGAAGAACAAGCGCGGCTTTTCACGGGCCAGGAGCCGGGCGAGCTGTTCGGTGTCCGGTCCGTCCACCTGCCGGGTAACCGGCAGCATGCGGGCCCCCTGAAGTTGCAGCTTGCCGAACAGCGGATAGTACCCCGGGCTTTCCACCAACACCGGGTCTCCGGGTTTGACGAACCGCCGGATTACCAGATCCATGCCATGGTTGGCGCCGAAAGTGGTGGCGATCTGTGCGGTGGTGGTGCTGATGCCGTAGCCGGCCAGCTTTCTGACCAGTTGTTGTCGCAAATTGATATTGCCCAGCCGGTCACCATAGCGGAATAGCGTGGCCACGCCGCTGCGCACCACCTGGCGGCTGAACTTGTCCAGCCGCATATCCATCAACCACTCCACTGGCGGAAACCCTTCGCCCAAATGGGAATGCCCGGGCTCGCGCACGAATTGCTGACGCATCATCCAGATCGTGTCCAGAGCGCGGGCATACGGGGGTGGTTCGGGGCCGGTGTCGTCATTGTTCTCCGGCGGCGCGCAGACGAAAAAGCCCTTGCCGTGCCGTGCCTCGATGAGCCCCTCCGCGGCGAGGTACTCGTAGGCGGTGATCACGGTGTTCTTGGAATGACCATGCAGGCGTGTGTATTCGCGCAGGGAGGGCAACTTGTCACCCTGGCGCAGCGCGCCTTCGGCGATCTGTTCGGCGATGTTGGCGGCGACCCGTTGGGCCAGCGTTTGGCGATGCAGGGGAAGGGCCACGGGGAGTTCCGTTGTGGTTGTGGCGGGTTGGGAGGACTGTTTGCCGTAACTGTACCTTTTTGATGGGTACAGGTGAAGCTATCGTAACGATCAATCCGGCGTGTGCGATTCCGCCAAGCCAACGCCAACCACCTAACAACAATGACGTCACAGAGGTGACCCGTGAGTTACAGTTCCCTGCTTCCCGGTTTTCGCAACCTGTCTCCCGCCGAGCGGTTGGATCATCTGCAATCCCGGCTGGATCTGTCCGACGAGGAGTTGGATCTGCTGCGTAATGCCGGCGCTCTGCCGTTGGAAATCGCCGATGGCATGATCGAAAACGTCATCGCCAGGTTCGAGCTGCCCTTGGCGGTTGCCGGGAACTTCCTGGTTAATGGCAAGGAGGTGCTGGTGCCCATGGCGGTGGAAGAGCCCTCGGTGGTGGCGGCGGCATCCTTCATGGCAAAGCTGGCGCGTCCGGCGGGTGGCTTCCTGACCTCCTCCAGTACCCCGCTGATGCGTGCGCAGATCCAGATCATCGGTGTTTCCGATCCGGTCAACGCCCGTCTCAGTCTGCTGCGTCACAAGCAGCGCATCCTCGACCTGGCCAACAGCAAGGACCAGCTCCTCAACCAACTCGGTGGCGGTTGCCGCGATCTCGACATTCACACCTTCGCCGACAGTCCGCGCGGACCGATGGTGGTGGCTCATCTGCTGGTGGATGTGCGGGATGCGATGGGGGCTAACACTGTGAATACCATGGCCGAGGCGGTGGCGCCGCTGATGGAAGAGATTACCGGCGGCACGGTGCGGCTGCGGATTCTCTCCAACCTCGCCGATCTGCGGTTGTCCCGTGCCCAGATACGGATTGCTCCGGAGCATCTGGACACCGCGGATTACAAAGGTGAGGACGTGATCGAACGTATTATTGATGCTTACGCTTTCGCTGCCGTGGATCCATACCGGGCGGCCACCCACAACAAAGGCATCATGAATGGCATTGACCCTTTGATCGTCGCCACCGGTAATGATTGGCGCGCGGTGGAAGCGGGCGCCCATGCCTATGCCTGTCGTGACGGTCATTACGGTTCCCTCACCACCTGGGAGAAAGATCGGGAAGGCGCCCTGGTGGGGACCATTGAAATGCCAATGCCGGTGGGCCTGGTGGGGGGCGCCACCAAAACGCACCCTCTGGCGCGACTGGCGTTGAAAATTCTCGGCGTGTCCAGTGCTCAGGAACTGGCGGAAGTGGCGGTGGCCGTGGGGCTGGCTCAGAACCTGGGGGCGCTGCGAGCGCTGGCGACGGAAGGCATTCAGCGCGGCCATATGGCCCTGCACGCCCGCAACATCGCGCTGTCGGCCGGCGCCCGTGGTGAGGAGATCACCTACGTGGTGGAGCGTATGGTCAGCGCCCGGGACGTGCGCGCCGATCACGCGGAAGCGTTGTTGAGGGATAAACGGTTGCACGAAAAACGGCAAAGCGAGTGAGACAGCGTCTATGATCGGTTCGCGGGTGGCGCCGATGAGCGGCGCCGTCCGTGAGCATCATAATGACAACAAGACGAGGAGGCCCCATGCCCCATCAAACCGATATTCCCGTTGCATCAGAAGGTCCGCTCAAGGGCGTCGTTATCCTTGACCTGACCCGGGTCGTGGCGGGCCCCTATTGCGCCATGTTGCTGGCCGACATGGGGGCGACGGTGATCAAGATCGAACATCCTCTGGATCCGGACCTGACACGGGAATTCCCGCCTTTGGTGGATCAGGCCGGCGCGGCGATCAGCGGCTTCTTTGCCCAGTACAACCGCAACAAAATGGCGGTGAGTCTGGACCTGAAAAAAACGGAAGGTCGTGACACCTTTTTACAAATGGTGGCCAGAGCGCACATCGTCATCGAGAACTTCCGGCCCGGCACGCTCGATAAACTGGGGTTGGGCTACGATGTGCTGGCCGAGGCGAATCCCGCCATCATTCTCACCTGCATCAGCGGCTTTGGGCAGACCGGTCCGAACTCGCCGCGCCCGGCGTTTGATAGCAGCGCCCAGGCCACCGGCGGACTGTGGTCCATGAACGGTACGGTGGAAGAGCCGATGCGGGTGGGCACCGTGCTGGGTGATCTGAGCGCGGCCCTGTACGGCGCCATCGGCACTTTGGGGGCCCTGCGTCAGGCGGAACAAACCGGCATCGGTCAGCGCGTGGATATTTCCCAGCAGGATTCCATTATCTCGCTCACCGAGAACGCGCTGGTGACCTACACCGCATCCGGCAAGATCACGGTGCCCGAAGGTAATGGGCATCCTTTCGTCAAGCCCTATGGCCGATACGCCTGTAAGGACGGCTATGTGTTCTTTGGTGCCTACACCGACAAATTCTGGCGCGAGGCCTGCATTGTCTTCGGTGACGAGCACCTCCTCGATGACCCGGAAATCAACACCATGGCCAAGCGCTTTGATCAGGACGTCTATGAGCGTCGGGTGAAACCGCTGGTGGAACAATGGTGCGGCCGTCATACCAAGGCGGAACTGGAAGAAATGACCGGCGCCCGTTTCCCGTTGTCACCGATCAAGAGCATTGACGAAGTGGTGGCGGACCCTCATGTGCGGTTACGCGACATGGTGATCCCGGTGCAATACCGGGGCGTGGATTTCGAGGTGTTCGGCAATCCGGTGAAGCTGTCCGGCGGCACCCGAGAAATGAACGCGGCGGCACCGGAAGTAGGTGAACACAACGAGCGGATTTATCGGGACTGGCTGGGCAAGGATGATGACGAATTCGAATCCCTCAAACGGAACGGCGTGATCTGACGCCGTTCCCATTAATTATTAAATAACAAAGGAAACCACACTATGAAACGCTTAGTGATTGTGGCGCTGGCCATGCTCAGTGGGGTGGCCGCGCTCTCCGTCGAGGCCAGAACCCTGCGTTACGCCATTGGCCACCCTCCCAGTTCTTTTGTCGTGGACGTGGCAAAGCAGTATGCGGAATCCGTCAGTGAACTGACCGAAGGTGATTTGAAGGTCCGTGTCTTTCCCATGTCCTTGCTGAATTTCGCCGAGACGTCCGGTGGTCTGCGGGACGGCATGGCGGATATCGGCTTTGTGCTGACGTCCTATTTCCCCGCCGAATTTCCGCACAGCAACGTGGCGGTGGAATCGTCCATGTTGCTGGGTCTGCTGGGTGACAAGGTGCGCGGCAAGGAAGGCATGGTCTTCATGGGCGCGCTCTCCGAGTTTACTTTTTTCCACTGTCCGGAATGCAACCAGGAGTTCGCCAAACAGAATCAGGTGTACACCGGGAGCACCGGCGGCTCTTCCTACGGATTGGTATGCAACCGGCCAGTGGAAAGTGCGGCGGACCTCAGTGGCATGCGTCTTAGAGTCGGGGCCGCTAACTGGTCACGCTGGACCGAGGCGGTGGGTGCCTCTCCGGTGACCATGTCCGCCAATGAAATGTATGAGGCGTTGAGTCAAGGCGTCGTGGGTTGCATCGTATTGGCTTCACCGGAGATTCATAATTTCGGGCTCGCGGATGTGGTGACCGACATCAACATGGATGTGCCCGGTGGCCCGATGCCGGTAGCCGGTACCAATATCAACGCCGACACCTGGAAGTCGCTTTCTCCGCAACAGAGAACGCGGATGCTGCGTGCCGCCAGCGCGTTCACCGCCGGTATTCCCTGGATCTACCACCAGCATGAAGACCGTATCCTGTCGGAAGCGGAACAACGCGGCGTCAAGATTCATCACGCCGACCCGGACCTGGTGGCGAAGACCAATGCTTTTATCGAGAAGGACATGGATTTCATCGCCACCGACTATGAAAAACGGTACAACGTCAGTCGAGGCCAGGAGATGATCGCGGATTTCCGTGAACTGTTGGAGAAATGGGCCGGCCTGGTTCAGAGCGTGGACAGTGAACAACAGCTCGCCGACCTGTACTGGAATGAAATTTTCTCCAAAGTGGATGTCTCCAAGCACGGCCTCTGATCCGATACGGGCGGCCTGGCCGCCCGGTTTACACCAACCTGACCGAGGTGCGTCATGACTGTGCTTACCGAGGAACTCAAGAACCATGTCGGTGCCGAGCTTCCGCCTTTTGAGTTTGAAATCTCCCGTGGTGACCTGAAGAAGTACGCCGTGGCCACAGGCCAGCGGCTTGAGCGTTACCTCAGTGGTGACGAGGCCCCACTGCTTTACCTGTTCGCGGCAATGATGCCAGTGGTACCGCTGGACCGGCTGTTGCCGGACGGCCGCCAACCGGACAGCGGCCTGATGCCGCCATTGCCGCTTAACCGCATCATGGCCGGCGGTAGTGAATACCAGATACACCGCAAGGTTTACGCCGGGGATACCCTGGTTTGCCGGCAGAAATTCGTTGAGGTGTTTGAGAAGACCGGGGCCGAGGGGCCGTTGCTTTTCCTGGTATTCGAAAACCGATTTGAAACCCGTGATGGCGAACCGGTGGTTACCGAACGTCTGACCCGGATTGCGAGGTGACAACGATGATGAAAAAGCGTATTGAGGCCGGCGAAAAATTAACCGGGCGGACCTGGCATGCGGATACCGTTCAGCTTTTTCTGTACAACGCCGCCATCTGGAACCCTCACCGCATTCACTATGATCTGCCCTACACCCAGGAAGCTGAAGGGCATCCGCAGCTGTTGATCGATGGTCCTCTGCAAGGTGACTGGCTGACCCAAATGGTCTACGAGTGGCTGGGCGGGAACGGGACCCTGACAGCATTCGCTTACAGCAATCGCCGTGCCGCCTATGTGGGTGACGTGCTGAGCACCACCGGCGAAGTGACCGGCGTTGATGGAGACATCGTTACCCTGGATCTCAGGATCACCAATCAACGTGGGGAGGCCACCACCGTGGGCAACGCCACCGTGGTCATCGAACCCAGCCGTTAAAAGGTATCACCGGCTTTCACTTCGTATTCCCGGTTCTCGAGGAAAGACTATGTATCGGTTGGAGCGTTATCTCTCCGGGGTGACGGACATGACGACGCTGGTGGGCGGGCTCGCCATTGCTTTGATGATGATCCACATCAGCCTGGACGTATTGCTGCGTTATCTTTTTTCAACACCGATTCCCGGCACCATCACCTATGTGTCCAACTACTACATGATCGTCGCCGCCTTTCTGCCCCTGGCTTACGCGGAAAAGCTGGGCGCCCATATCAGCGTGGAAGTGGTGAGCGAACGGCTGCCACAACGGCTCCAGTTCCATCTGGCCCATTGGCTGATCCTGCTGTCGGCGATCATCCTCGGCTTCATGACGGTGAAAACCGGAATAGAAGCGGTGTCCCGTTATCAGATGGGAGCGGCCCTGGTGGAAGGCGGCACTTCCATCATCATTTGGCCGGGCTATTTTGTTCTGCCCATCGGGCTGGGGCTTATGGTGCTGACGCTGCTCTACAAATTCCTGATCTATGTCATCGGCGGCGAATCCGGGTTCGACGGACCCGGGCAGCAGCGGAGCGCCGATGACGCGCGGAGGCCGAATGGTACCCACCGCGCCACGGGGGAATCGGCATGACCGAAGTCCAGATTGGCCTTGGTGGCCTGGTGGTGTTGTTCGCGCTGATCGCCTTGCGCATGCCGGTGGGCATCGCGCTTATCGGCGTCTCTTTCGGTGGGTTGTGGTACCTGATGGGGTGGGGCATCGCCTGGGGATCGTTGGGGCTGATCCCCTATCAGTTCTCCGCCAACTGGGTGCTCAGTTCGGTACCCATGTTTCTTTTGCTCGGCTACGTCTGTTTCCACGCCCAGCTGACTCAGGGATTATTCAGGGCCGCGCGGCTGTGGCTGTCCTCGGTGCCGGGCGGCCTGGCGGTGGCCTCCATTTTCGGAACCACCGGCTTTGCCGCGGTATGCGGTTCCTCCGTGGCCTGCTCCGCCGCCATGGGGCGCGTTGCCGTGCCGGAGATGATTGACCAGAAATACAATTCGGGATTGGCGACCAGCACGGTTTCCATCGCCGGCACCGTCGGTGCTTTGCTACCGCCATCGATCATCATGATCCTCTACGGCATCATCGCTCAGCAGTCGATCAGCAAATTGTTTCTGGGTGGGATCGCCGCCGGCCTGATTACCGTGGCGGGTTACATCGCGGTGGTGATGCTACGTGTGAAGCTGGATCCGTCGCTGGCGCCGCGTACCGATTCGCGAGTGTCACTGAAAGAAAAGGTGGCGGCGCTGTGGGATATCTGGCCGATCCTGCTGATCATGGTGGGCATCTTCGGTGGCATGTTCGCCGGATTGTTCACGCCCACGGAGGCCGGCGCGGTAGGCGCGGCGCTCTCCTGTATCGTGGCATTGTGCAAGCGCACCCTGACTTGGGCCCGGTTTCGCGCGGCGATACAGGAAACCTTACTGACCACCGGCGCCCTGCTGATTATCGCCATGGGCGCCAGCCTGCTGACCCGCTTCTTGTCCTTATCCGGCGCCGGCGACTATCTTTCCTCGCTGGTGCTGAACGCCGGCGCCGACACCGTGGCGATTCTGCTGATTATTGTCTGCGTTTATCTTTTGCTGGGCATGTTTCTGGAACCTATCGGCGCCATGCTGCTCACCCTGCCGATCGTTTTGCCGATCATCGACAGCGCTGGCCTCAGTCTGATCTGGTTTGGTGTGGTGCTGACCAAGCTGTTGGAAATGGGCATGGTGACGCCTCCGGTGGGCATGAATATCTTCGTGATAAAGAGCGTGGTCGGCGACCTGGTATCCACCAGCGCCATTTTCAAGGGGGTGTTCTGGTTCCTGGTGATGGACGCCGTGGTGTTGTTGCTGTTGATGGGGGTGCCGGATCTGATCTTGTTCCTGCCGGAAAGGTTTGGTTGAGCGTACCGCCCGCGGCGGCCTGGGGAGTTAACCGGAAGAGGTGAAATGCACCGCGCCCTGGATGCCGGCGATCAGCATTTGCGTGCCGATCACCGCCAGGATCAGCCCCATCAGGCGGGTCACGATACTCAGGCCGTTCTGGCCGATGACGGCGATGATCCGCGCGCTGAACAAAAAACAGATGAAAGTGATCAGGCAAAGCGCCAAAAAGACCAGGCAGGTGATGATGATGGCCGCCCAGCCGCCGGAGGCGGAATAGTTCATCGCCGTGGCGATGGTGCCTGGACCCGCCAGCAGCGGGACCGCCAGAGGGGAGACGGCAATATCCGAGTCGCCGTCGTCCGGTTCCGTATGCAGCTTGGAATTGCTGCCCTGAAGCATGTGGTAACCAACCAGGAAGACCAATACCCCTCCGGTGATCCTGAGCGCTGGCAGAGTGATGCCGAACAGATCGAAAATGGATTTGCCCAGCGCCGCGAACAACAGAATGATCACGAACGTGATGATCAGCGCCTTGGTGGCGATGTGCCGTTGCTCGGCCTTGCTCTTATCCCCGGCAAGACCGGCGAACACCGCGGTATTGGCGATCGGGTTCATGATCGCGAAGAAGGCCAGGAAAACGGTGATGGCATGCTCGGCCATAGCGGCTCCGGTTACTCGATATTCTAAATTTCTGGTAGCGTAGGTGTTACCCGCGCGACAAAGCCAAGTAAACCTCTTCCACAGCAGGGCGACCCTAAGCCGCTGTGGGAGCCAGCCCTGCTGGCGAATCTTTTGGCCATCATAATATCTATTATTCTCTGATTGTGTCATCATTGGATACAGTAATGTCCATTTTTGGCGGAAGATGATCTCTTTGCTCGATGACATCGATGTACAGCAAGCCTTTGTTGCTCACCTGCGGCGTTTGCGCAAGCAGGCCAAGCTGTCTCGCGATGCCCTGGCCGAGCGGAGTGGAGTGCCGGCCTCCACCATCAAGAAATTCGAACTCACCGGGCAGATCTCGTTCCGGCAGCTGCTGTTTCTCTGGCAGAGCCTGGATGATCTGCGCCGCCTGTACGCGTTAACCCGTCATTCCCCTGGGGAAGCCGGGATGCCCTCCAGTATCGATGAGGTATTGAAGGATGACCTTTAAACCGGTTCGCAAGCTGATGGTGACACGTACGCTGGCAACCGGACAGGCGGTAACCGTGGGGGCGTTGGCGCAGAACCGGCAGGGTGTGTTCTTTCAGTACGATGCCGACTATCTGGGGCGATTCGGCAACCTTTCGCCGTTTGGGTTAAAGGCAACCACGGAACTGCTGATGGCACCCAGAACACCACACATGGGTCTGCATGGTCTTTTCGCGGACAGTCTGCCCGACGGCTGGGGGGCTCTGTTGCAGGATCGCGTGTTCCGCCAGCATGGGGTTCTCCCTGCCCAGATCAGCGCCATGGATCGTTTGGCATTTGTTGGTGCCTCTGGGATGGGCGCTTTGTCATTTGCTCCCACCTCTGAATATCAAGTCGCATCGACAGGGGAGATCGATCTGGCGACTCTGGGTATGGAGGCGCAGGCCTTTTTCGATGATCAGACGGAGGATGTGCTGGCGGATTTGGTGGCTGCCGGAAGTTCCGGCGGTGCCAGGCCCAAGGCGCAGCTGTTTATCTCCCCGGATGAGCCGAATCGCTGCCACACAATGGCAAGGCCCGGGGATGAGGCCTGGCTGGTCAAGTTCACCTCGCGGAATCTGCCACTGGGCCATGAGGAGGGGCTTTGTGAAGCCGCTTATCTGCACCTGGCCGGAAAATTGGGACTGCAGCCGCCGCAGTGGCGTCTGTTCGATGCGCCGGAGCAAAGCGGGGCCCGTGCCTGGCTTGGGGTGAAGCGGTTTGACTGGGTGAGTCACCCGCAAAAGGCCGGACGCCTTCACATGCACAGTGCCTGCGGCCTGCTGGATGCGGATTTCCGGACGCCGAGCCTGGACTACGAAGACCTGATCAAGGCCAGCCGTCACCTTTGCCGGTCGCCGGCGGTGGGTAAACTTCAGTTCCGCCGGGCCATGTTCAACCTGTTCGCTTGTAACCAGGATGACCACAGCAAGAACTGGGCTTTTCTTCAGGATGATGCTGGCGAGTGGGAGCCGGCGCCTTTCTATGACGTGACCTTCAGCCCTCATCCGTTCCAGGAGCACGCCACCGCGTATGCCGGTTTCGGAAAAAATCCGCCGTTGAAAGCGATTCAGACACTGGCGGAGCGTGCGGGCTATGGCAAATGGGAGCAGGCACGACGGGATATCGCCGAGATCGTGGATGTACTTTCTGATTTTGCTTCCGTTGCCGAAAACTTTGGAGTAAGCCGTCGTATTGCGGAACTGATTGCTCGCCAGCATGCTGAGCTGAGGGAAGAGAACAAGTAACCGAGGGGCATATTGGCACTATGATCTCCTGGGTTTAGACTACCCCTGGTTCCCCTTGATGCCCTGAGAAATATTTAATTATGGCAACGACTTACGCCAAAATTAATCCGGATATCCTGGGCTGGGCTCGCGAACGGGCTCGGCTCAGCATATCCGTGTTGGCCGGCAAGCTCGGGGTGAATGAAAAAAAAGTCGAGGCTTGGGAAAGTGGGGAAAAGCGGCTCACCTTCCGTCAGGCTCAGCAGTACGCGGCCAAGACCCACGTCCCATTTGGGTATTTGTACCTGAAGCGTCCGCCGGTTGAAGAACTCCCGCTGCCAGACCTTCGAACGGTGGGTAGTCAAAGCCCGGCCAGGCCTTCCGCGGAACTGATCGAAATGGTGCAAATCGTCTTGCGCCGACAGGAGTGGTACGCGGAATATGTCAAGGATCAAGGGGTGGAGCGGAACGAGCGGGTTGGCCGATTCACGGCTCAGTCCGGGGTGCGGGCCGTGGTTGAGGACATGCGGGGTGCCTTGCAGGTACCACCGTATCCGACTCGGGGCACCTGGGAGGACTACTTCAGGCTGCTGATCCAAAGGATCGAGAAGGCCGGTGTCCTCGTTATGCGAGAAAGTTTCGTTGGCCATCATACACGGCCATTGTCCGTACAAGAGTTCCGGGGCTTTGCGATCGCCGACCCCCTGGCCCCGGTGATCTTCATCAACCAGGCCGACGCACCCAAAGCCCGGCTGTTTACCCTCATCCACGAACTGGCCCATGTCTGGATCGGCCAGACAGGCATATCCGACACCAGCCCTGCTGCTGAGCGCCGCGAAGAGGTATTCTGCAACGCCGTGGCGGCGGAATTTCTAGTGCCGGCGGAAGAATTCGAGCGGCAATGGCGGGATCTGGATAACTGGCGTGAAAACCTGCCTGACCTCGAGGCGCACTTCCGCGTCAGCACCTGGGTATTGGCACGTCGCGCCCTGACGCTGAAAAAGATCAGTGCCGATGAGTATCATCGTTATGTTCGAGAACTTCAGGAGGAGTACCGAAACAGGGAAAAAGAAAGTGTCCCGATAAGTTACTACCAGGGGCGGAAGGGTAAGATCAGCCAGACCTTCTCCAAGGCTCTGTTGAGCGAGGCCTTGAGTGGTCGGGTGCTGCTGCGTGATGCCGCACGCCTATTGGGTCTGAAGCCCTCTCAATTAGCGAAGTATGCGAGGGAATTGGGGAATTAATGTATCTGCTGGATGCGAATACCTATATTCAGGCCAAGAACCTGCATTACCAAATGAGCTTCTGCCCGGCGTATTGGCATTGGTTGGACGAGCAATTTGAAGCCGGCCAGTTAGCCAGTATCAGCTCGGTTTACCACGAGTTGACCGTGCAGAACGATGAATTAACAGAGTGGGTAAAGATGAGAAAGGCGCACTTTCTGCCTGTCTCTTCGGAAAACATCCAGGATCAGTTCGGGAGTGTTGCGGAATACGTTTCTGGTCTGGAGGATAAAAAGGCGGAGCATATCGCGGACTTTCTGGGAAATGCTGACCCTTGGCTGGTGGCAACCGCTTGTGCCAGCGGTGCCACGGTGGTTACTCACGAGGCGCCTGTTCCGGACAACAGCAGCAAAGTAAAGATTCCCAATGTGTGCCGCGCATTCGATGTCCCCTACATCACTACTTATGAACTCTTGAATACGCTCGATGCTCAGTTCGTTCTAGGTAGGAGTTCCTAGCCGGTCAGGTGCCCGTGGACATTACTCAATATTCTGGATCTGCTCCCGCATCTGCTCGATCAGAACCTTGAGCTCGACGGCGGCGGCGGTGGTTTCGGCGTCGATGGATTTTGACGCCAGGGTGTTCGCTTCTCGGTTCAGTTCCTGCATCAGAAAATCCAGGCGGCGACCCGCCTGGCCGCCCTTCTCCACCACCCGGCGGACTTCCTTCACATGGGCCTCCAAGCGGTCCAGTTCCTCGTCCACATCCATTTTCTGGGCGGCCAGCACCACTTCCTGTTCCAGGCGATCGTGGTCGGCGGTTTCCATCACGTCCTGCACCCGTTGCCGCAGCCGTTCGCGCAGATGGTCGCGGATGCGGGGCAGGGCGGCGCGGACGATGACCACCTGTTCGCCGATCAGGGTCAGACGGTCCAGCACCAGTTTGGCCAGTTGTTCCCCTTCCCGTTCGCGCGTGGCCAGCAGGCTGTCCAGGGCCTCGTCGAGCAGCTCGACGGCCTTGCTTTGCAGGGCTTCGGGGTCCGCCTGGTTGGTTTTCAATACGCCGGGGAAGCGCAGTATCTCCAGCGGGTTGATCTGGCCGGCGTGCAGTACCAGGTCGCCGACCCGGCGGGCTGCTTCGGACAGGCGTTTCACCAGGTCTTCATTGAGTTCCAGGTTGGGATCGGTCTCGTCCTCCTGGTAGCGCAGGGTGACATCCAGCTTGCCCCGGGCCAGACGTTTGCGGCAGCGCTCACGTACCGCCCCCTCCAGGGTGCGCAGGGTTTCCGGCAGGCGTGGGGAGATTTCCAGGTAACGGTGGTTCACCGAGCGGATTTCCCAGGCGAGGTCGACGCCGTCGAGATGCCCGTCGGTGCGGGCGAAAGCGGTCATGCTGCGAATCATACGGGTGTCCCCGGCCATTGCTTGAGCGGTCAGTGTACCATTGCTGTTCGACGAATTCGGAATGCTCGGGCGCTTGGTCGCTGAACCCGTGGCCAGTCTGTTGCTATGGGGGACACGAATTGCCGCTCGTATTCGCTGCCAAGGCAGCTTCCCACGGCAAGAGCGCCGCGGAGTGGCTGTGGGAAGTGAACCGGCTGCCGGTCCTGAACTTGTGACCGATGCTCAGAGGCGCCTCGCAATGGGTCCGGCGGGTTCGTTACAATGGGGGCCTCCCATACCATTATCAGCAACCAAGGAGCTACCATGCGTCCCTCTGGCCGCGCGCCCGACCAAATGCGTGAAGTGTCTTTCACGCGCCAATACACCAAGCATGCCGAGGGTAGCGTCCTGGTGGCGTTCGGTGATACCCAGGTGCTCTGCACCGCCTCCGTGGAAGACGGTGTCCCGCGCTTCCTCAAAGGCAAGGGCCAGGGCTGGATCACCGCCGAATACGGCATGCTGCCCCGTGCCACCCACACCCGTTCCGGCCGGGAAGCGGCCCGCGGCAAGCAGGGTGGGCGTACCCTGGAGATCCAGCGCCTGATCGGCCGCTCCCTGCGCGCCGCCGTGGATCTGCGCAAGCTGGGCGAAAACACCGTCTATCTGGACTGCGATGTGCTGCAGGCGGATGGCGGCACCCGCACCGCTTCCATTTCCGGGGCCTGTGTCGCGCTTGTGGACGCCTTCTCGGTTTTGCTGGAAAGGAAGCGCATAAAGGAAGATCCCTTGAACGGGTTGATTGCGTCCGTTTCCGTGGGCATGTACAACAATGAGCCGGTGCTGGATCTGGACTATCCGGAAGATTCCAACGCCGATACCGATATGAACGTGGTGATGACCCAGCATGGGGGCTTCGTGGAGATTCAGGGGACCGCGGAGGGCGTGCCGTTCACCCGTGAACAGTCCGACACCCTGTTGGGCCTGGCCGAGAAAGGCATTCAGGACATCGTGCGCAAGCAGCAGGAGGCCCTGGGCTGGTAAGCGCCCGGTGACATGATGAAGAACTACAAAAAGCACTTTCTGCGTTTCGCCGAACAGCGCCAGGCGCTCAAGTTCGGCGAATTCACGCTCAAATCAGGACGTGTAAGTCCTTACTTCTTTAACGCCGGCACTTTCCATACCGGGGAAGCGCTGGCGCGTCTGGGGCGTCACTACGCTGATGCCATCGTCGAATCGGGTATCGAATTCGATATGCTGTTCGGCCCCGCCTACAAGGGGATTCCGTTGGTGTCCTCGGTGGCGGTGGCGCTCGCCGAGCATCACGGCCTGGATTACCCCTGGGCCTTCAACCGCAAGGAAGCCAAGGATCACGGCGAAGGCGGCTGGCTGGTGGGGGCGCCGCTCAATGGCCGGGCGTTGATCATCGATGATGTCATCACCGCGGGTACCGCCATTCGTGAAGTGGCGGCCTTGTTTGAGCAGACCGAGGCCTTGATTGCCGGAGTGTTCGTGGCGCTCGATCGTCAGGAGCGTGGGCAAGGCGGCGCCGCGGATGACGGCAAGGCAAAATCCGCGATTCAGGAAGTGCAGGACAACCTGGGAGTGCCGGTGCGCAGCATTGTATCCATGGCGGACATCATCGGCTGGCTTGATCAACAACCGGACCGGGAAGCGGAACGGGCCGCCATGGACGCCTACCGGGTGCGCTATGGGGTGAGCGAGTCGTGAGAGTAACGGTACTGCTGCTGGGGTTGTTGTTGAGTGTGTTGAGCGTCACCGGCATGGCGGCGAACAAGACCGGACAAGTGGAGCAGCGGCTGTACCGTTACCAGTCGGCGGATGGCGCCATGGCGATCAGTGCCACCCTCACCGAAGCGGCAATTCACGCTGGCTATCAGGTACTCGACCAGCAAGGCCGGGTACTGGAAACGGTGGCGCCGGCGCCACCGGAGGAGCAGGCCCGCCGCCGCCGGGAACTGGCCCGTCAGGAGCAGGCCAGGGCCCAGGCGCGACGCGACAGTGAATTGCGCCGCCTCTACGCCGGGCCGGGGGATGCTGAACGGGCCCGCGACCGGCAGCTGCAGGCGCTGCAGCTCAATATCGACTACGCCGAGAACGCTATCCAGCAGCTGAACAAGAAGCAGGATGAAGAAATCCACAAGGCCGCCCGCGCCGAACGGGCCGGCCGGGAAGTGCCGGACAGCGTGCGCGATGCCATTGAACGCCATGGCCGCCAGGTTCGTGAGAACCGCGAGAAAATCGAGGAATATCAGGAGGACATGGCGCGGGTGCGGGAAGAATTCTCCCCCATCATCCAGCGCCTGCGTGACCTGGAAGCGCGGTAGCCCTGTGGGAAGCTTGCTTGCAAGCGAATCTTTTGATGTCAGGAACCTGTTCGCTTGCCAGCAAGCTTCCCACAGCGGCTTCGTAGCATGATCTGTGGGAGCTAGCTTGCTAGCGAGTACGGCGTCCGGGGTTACTCCATTCGCTTGCCAGCAAGCTTCCCACAGCGGCTTCGTAGCACACTCTGTGGGAGACCAGCTTGCTGGCGAATACGGCTTCGGTATTGGTCCATTCGCTTGCAGGCAAGCTTCCCACAGCGGCTAAAGATCAGGCTGTTTAGTCCTTCCGCTGTTACCTGTTCACTCTTCACTGCCTTTTTTAAAGCCCTTCCCCGTCCGCACGAAAGATCATCGGCGCGATCAGTGCCCATTGTTCGTGCCAGTCCTCGGCGGGACGGGCGCGGAAGCCGGAGCGCACGAACTGGGCGATACGCCCTTCCACCACGGACAGCAGCAGATTGGCGGTGATGCCCGGAGTGGCGCGGGTGCGCTTGCCTTCGCGGAATTCGGCGTCGCGGACCACCTGTTTCAGTTGGCTCTCCACCCGGTCGTAAAACTGCTGGATACGCTGGCGCAGCCGCTCATTCTCGCCGGTCAGGGCGTCGCCGGTGAGCAGCCGGGTAATGCCCGGATTGCGCTCGGTGAAGGCCAGAATCAGCGTCAGAATCTGCTCCACCTGTTGCAGCGCGTCCCCTTCGGAGATGATGCGATTGATGCGTGAGAACACCGAGTCCTCGATGAACTCAATCAATGCCTCGAGCATGCGTGCCTTGCTGGGAAAATGGCGATACAGCGCGGACTCGGACACCCCCACTTCCCTGGCCAGCCCGGATGTGGTCACCCGACCCCCCGGCTCCGCTTCCAGCATGTAGGCCAGCGTTTGCAGGATTTGCTCCTTGCGAGAAGGCTTCTTTTCGGTCATATCCTGGTTACCCGTCTTATGTGAGCCGGCCCGGCGATGCCGCCGCCGGGCCGGTGTGCTCCACCCCAATTGGAGCCAATAACAAAGTGCCGTTCCGGCGTATCAATCGCGGCTGATGAGCGTGCCGATACCCTGATCGGTGAGAATCTCCAACAGCACCGCGTGAGGTACCCGGCCGTCGATGATGTGTGATGTGCGCACCCCATTCTCCACGGCTTCCAGGGCGCAGCGAATCTTCGGCAGCATGCCGCCGTAAATGGTTCCGTCCTTGATCAGCGTATTGACCCGCTCCGCGCTCAGGCCGGTGAGAATACGATCGTTCTTGTCCTTGAGCCCGGCCACATTGGTCAGCAGGATCAGCTTCTCGGCGCGCAACACCTCGGCCACCTTGCCGGCCACCAGATCTGCGTTGATGTTGTAGCTGACCCCTTCATCATCCACGCCGATGGGCGCGATCACCGGAATGAAATCACTGCCGGAAAGCAGCGAAAGAATGCGGGTGTTGATGCCCTGCACTTCCCCCACGTGACCGATGTCGATGATTTCGGAGGCCTTCAATTCCGGATTGTCGGCATCCTCGTTGCGCAGCAGCATCTTGCGGGCGCGGATCAGACGGCCGTCCTTGCCGGTGAGACCGATGGCCTGGCCGCCGTTGTGCTGGATCAGATTGACGATGTCCTTGTTGACCAGGCCGCCGAGCACCATCTGCACCACGTCCATGGTCTCCTGATCGGTGACGCGCATGCCCTGGACGAACTTGCTTTCCTTGCCGAGACGGTTGAGCAGATCGCCGATCTGCGGGCCGCCGCCGTGGACGATCACCGGATGGATGCCCACCTGTTTCATCATCACCACGTCACGGGCGAAGCTGTTCTTCAGCTCATCATTTTCCATGGCGTTGCCACCGTACTTGATCACCACGGTGGTTCCGGAAAAACGCTGAATATAGGGCAGAGCCTCGATCAGAACGCGCGCGGTTTCCTGGGCGCTCTTGGTATCCATGTCATTCTCCAGCCAAAACGTCAAAAGGGCAGCGCCAGGTCGGGGGACACCGCCCGGAGCTGATCACGGAACAGATCCTTGACCCGTTCCAGGGCCGCCGTGTCGCGACCCTCGAAGCGCATTTCCAGCACCGATTGTAAGGGGCAAAGCCTCACCACGCCCCACCCATCGGGAAATTCCACCCGCAGACCGTCCACGGTGGCCGCGCGTCCGCCGGGAAAACGGCCCTCCGCGCGCAGCGCCGAAACCAGCGCCAGCCCCTGATCATCGGGGACAGGCAGCCGCAGCAGCGGGGTACTCCGCCCGGTGGTGAGGCCAGCGAACACGGTGGCGCTGTCGTCCTCCTGCATACTGAGGATCTCCAGCACCCGGGCCGCCGCATAGAAACCGTCGGCGAAGCCGAACCAACGATCCGCGCAAAACAACCGGCCGGACCACTCACCCGCCAACGGCGCGCCCAAACGCAGGCGCTCCCCGGCGATATGGCTTGGGTCGGCGGCGCACAATACCGGGCGCCCGCCCTGTTTGCGAATCAGGGAAGGCAAGGCGCGGCTGCATTTTACGTCAAATAAAACGTCGGCGCCGGGGTGACGGCTCAACAAGTCCCGGGCCAGCAGCATCAGTACCTGATCAGACGCCACTTCCCCGCCCTGATGATCCACCACCGCCAGCGTATTGCCCCGCTGATCCAGGAGGATACCGATATCCGTGTTCTGTTCCGTCACCACGCGGCGCAGGGTCTCGGCGGTCTTGGCCGGCACTACGGCACAGCCCAGGCCATCGAACAGGGCGTTCGCCAGCGGTGCCAGCAGCGGAGGCGCGTGCAGCGCCAGCCGCAGTGGCCGGGCCAGAACGATATCGTCACGAAGCTGGCGCAGATAAGCATCAAGGGGAGCCGGCTCGGGATCGGCCCGTCGCGCGGTGGCGGCCACGGTACCGGCGCTGTAGCGGCGCAGGGTGTCGACATCGTCCTGGCTCAGGTCCTGGCCGTCCAGCACCGGAATCAGCCGCCAGCGATCACCGTGTTTGTGGGCGTACAGCCCTTCGCGGGTGGCGCCGGTTTCCAGCCCGTGTCGCCACAGGGGTTCCGCGCAGGGTGCCTGGTCCAGGGTCTTGATGCCTTCCACGAGAATCCCGCCACGCAGCGCGTCGAGCACCGCATCGGCCCCCTCCGAATCATCACTGGCCAGGCACAGGGCCGGAGCGTGCTTGTCCCGGGCCAGAGCGGCGAAGGCGCTGCCCAGGCGAGCCAGGAGCTCGGGGTCCGCTTTGAGAACCAGGCCATCGCCGCTGAAAACATCATCCGGCAATGGCGGCTGGGTGACCGTCGGTGCCGCTGGTTTCGGCGCGGCCGGTTCGCGGCGTTGCGGTTTGGGAGAGCTGACTTGTACCGCCGGTTCCGGCTGCTCAGGGCGTCGCCTCAGCCTGGGCAGGATCAGCGCGAGCAGGATCAGGCCGAGACCCAGGCCGCCGGGCAGAATCCAGGCGGTGATCGGAGGCGGGGGCGGTGGCATATCCAGCCGCACCGTGAAGGTACCCTGGGTGGCTTCCCCGGAAGCCGTATTCGTGCCATGAAGAGCAGTGCCATGGAGAGCGGCCTGGCCGCGCCGGGCCAGAGTGACATCGTCCTGAATCAGCCGTACCTGGGCGCCTTTGGGCAGGCGCTGATCGATCCGTTGCATCCAGGGCCCGAGACCCTGCTGGATGATCAGGGCGCCGCCGGATACCGCCCGTCCCGCCAGCAATGCCGGCGACTCACCGCCGCGCCCGATGACCAGAGGGGCGCGGCCGCCCCCTTCATGAAGCCGTTGCAGCAGATCCTGCTCGGTGAAGCTGAGCGCCTCGGTGGCGGCGGCGTCCGGCACGATGCGTAACCGGCCGTCGCGAAACCAGTCGGCATCGGAAATGTGCGTTTGCGCCAGCGCGCGCTGGACCGGGATTTCGCCGGGCAGGCGCGTCAGCCTGTCCTCGAGCCGTTGCGCCCGGTTCCACAGGGCGCCCGCCCATTCCCGGGCCAGTCCCCGGGCATCGGCCTGCGCGGTTTGTAACTGCCTGTGCTGGATCTGCTGGTGGAAATAAACGGCCTGGGCGGCGGCGAGCGCCAGCCCCACCAGTAAGGCGAGCAGAACGAAGGGCCGGGCTGGGCGCGCGCCGGCGCCGTCGGCCTTGCTGTTGAACATGGTGTCCCCCCTTGTTGTGCACTTGAACGACGATGTTCAAGCAACAACGCCGGCGGCCCCCACCGCCGGCGTGCGCGCCCGGCCCGCATCGGAATAGTGTCATGCGCGGGACGGGCGGGTGCGGAGGTTATTGTCGGCCACTGTGGCCGAAGCCGCCGCTACCCCGTTGGCTTTCTGTGAACTGCTCCACCTGCTGCCAGACCACCTGCCGCACCGGCACGATCACCAACTGCGCCACCCGCTCACCGGGCTCCAGAGTGAAAGCATTTTGCCCCCGGTTCCAGCAGGAGACCATCAATTCGCCCTGGTAATCGGAGTCGATCAGCCCCACCAGATTACCCAGCACGATGCCGTGCTTGTGCCCCAGGCCGGAGCGCGGCAGCACCAGGCCGGCGTAACCGGGATCGGCGATGTGGATCGACAAACCGGTGGGCAGCAAAGTGGAATCCCCCGGCGCCAGGCTGATGGCTTCGTCCAGCATGGCGCGCAGGTCCAGGCCGGCGGAGCCTTCGGTGGCGTAATGGGGCAAGGGAATGGTGTCGCCCAGACGCGGGTCGAGCACTCGATATTGCAGGTTCATGTGTTATCCCGGGTTGATGACGAATCGACGAATAGCTTACACGAGACACGTTGGCACGTTGATTCGCTACCAAGGCAGCTTCCCACAGCGGCTCGGTAGCCCCCTTTGTGGGAAGCGAGCTTGCTCGCGAATGCAGCGTGAATTCACATATCCAAGACCAATCGGCTGGCCACGGCAATGGAGTCTGCGGTCAAGCGCCAGAGCTTCCCCATTTGTAAGGCAGCAGTGCCCACGGCCGTGATTTTCTTCAGTCCTTGTACCGTATCGCGATCAGTTCGATCAATTGCTTGGCGATCTGTCGTTTGGACGCCAGCGGCAGTACCTTGTGGCCGCCGGGCCAGATCACGGTCAGGGCGTTATTGTCGCTGTTGAAACCCACATTGCTGCCGGACACATCGTTGGTGGCGATCATGTCCAGCTTCTTGTTGGTCAGCTTGCCCTGGGCGTAGCTCATCACGTCCTGGGTTTCCGCGGCGAAGCCCACGGTGAAGGGGCGTTTGTCGTGGCTGGCCACCGCGGCGATGATGTCCGGGTTCTTCACCAGGGTCAGGTGAATCTCCTCGGTGGACTTCTTGATCTTGTGGTCCGCGGTCACCGTCGGCCGGTAGTCCGCCACGGCGGCGGTGGCGATGAACACATCGCAGCCCTGCTCCACCACTCCCATGCTGGTCTCGTACATATCCTGGGCGCGTACCACGTCGATACGATGCACCCGCTCCGGCGTTGGCAAGGCCACCGGACCGGCGATCAGCGTGACCCGGGCACCCGCTTCCGCGGCCGCCTCCGCCAGAGCGAAGCCCATCTTGCCGGAACTCTTGTTGGTCAGGTAACGCACCGGATCGATCGGCTCGCGGGTGGGGCCGGCGGTGATCACCACATGCCTGCCGGTGAGCAGATCGTAATTAAAGATATCCGCTGCCCGCTGAATGATCTCTTCCGGCTCCAGCATGCGGCCGGGGCCCACCTCGCCGCAGGCCTGGCTGCCGGAACCGGGGCCGAAGATATGGATGCCTTTCTCCTGCAGGATCAGCTGATTCTTCTGCGTGGCGCTATCCGCCCACATCTGCTGATTCATGGCCGGCGCGATGGCAATGGGCGCGCCGGTGGCCAGGCACAGGGTGGTCAGCAGATCGTTGCCGTGGCCGTGGGCCAGACGGGCGAGGAAATTGGCGGAGGCCGGAGCAATCAGGATCAGGTCGGCCCAGCGCGCCAGTTCGATGTGCCCCATCGCCGCCTCGGCGCGGGGGTCGAGAAGGTCGGTGTGCACCGGTTGCCCGGACAGCGCCTGCATGGTCAGCGGCGTGATGAACTCACAGGCTCCCTGGGTCATCACCACGCGCACCTCGGCGCCGGCGTCCTGCAGGCGACGGACCAGATCCGCTGCCTTGTAAGCGGCGATGCCGCCGGTGACGCCGAGAAGAATTCGCTTACTAATCAAACGTTGCATACTGTATTTCCGTACAGTAGTTTGGGGTGGACGCTTTCGCAGTGTATGCCCAATGCCGGGCGGTGACAAACGGGCCAGGGGGCGGCGATTGGCGTCGGCTAGCAGGGCACTAAACCATCATCACGGAGGATATCCAATGGCAATAACGGACTGGCCGGAAAACGAACGCCCGCGGGAAAAGCTGCTGCAGCGGGGCGCGGCGGCACTGAGTGACGCGGAGCTGCTGGCGGTGTTGTTGCGCACTGGTCTGCGGGGCTGTTCCGCGGTGGACCTGGGGCGCAATCTGTTGAATGAGGCTGGCGATCTGCGGGCACTGCTGGATCTGCCTCCGGAGCGCATGCGGCGTATGCGCGGGCTGGGAGGCACCCGCCTGACCCAGTTGCTGGCATCGGTGGAGCTGGGGAAACGTTATGTCGCCTTGGAACTCAAGAAGGAAGTGACCCTCAGTGAACCCGAGCCGGCCGCGCGCATGTTCATGTCGGAGCTGCGCGGGGAGCCCAGTGAGGTGTTCGCGGTACTGTTCATGGACAACAAGAACCGCATGCTCGGCTTCGAGAAGCTGTTCCGTGGCACCGTGGACGCCGCCGCCGTCTACCCGAGGGAAGTGGTGCGGCGGGCGCTGGACCACAATGCGTCCAGCATCATCGTCGGGCACAATCACCCCTCGGGCATCGCCGAGCCCAGCCGCGCGGACCGCGATGTCACCCGCCGCCTCAGCGACGCCCTGAACCTGGTGGATGTCCGCCTGCTGGATCACCTGGTGATCGGTGACAACCAGTGGCAGTCCCTGGGCCGCCTCGGCTGGCTGTAGCGGCGGGCTCGCGCGCTTCCCGCCACCCCGCTACAAAGCCGCTGTGGGAGGCCGGGGCAGGATTCGCCAGCAAGCTGGCTTCCCACAGTGTGCTACGAAGCCGCTGTGGGAAGCTGCCTTGGCAGCGAATACCGGCCCTGCCAGCCCTCCCCAATGCACCGCCATCGACGCTTTCCGCTTGATCCCGGGAGCGGGGTCTGGTATAAAACGCGGCCTTATTCCGGGGCTGCCCCGCCCCTATGTGATCATCACGGGAGCAAGATCATGTCCAAGGTTTGCCAGGTGACCGGCAAGCGCCCGGTAACGGGCCACAACGTGTCCCACTCGAACATCAAGACCAAGCGTCGGTTCGAACCGAATTTGCACTACCACCGTTTCTGGGTGGAAAGCGAAAAGCGCTTTGTGCGTCTGCGCGTGTCCTCCAAAGGCATGCGCATCATCGATAAGAAGGGTATCGACTCAGTACTGACCGATATCCGTGCCCGCGGCATTCGAGTTTAAGGAGCTGACCCATGGCCGGTCCGGTTCGTGAAAAGATTCGTCTGGTGTCCTCTGAAGGCACCGGTCACTTCTACACCACCACCAAAAACAAGCGTCTCCATCCGGAAAAGATGGAAACCAAAAAGTTTGATCCGGTGGTACGCAAGCACGTGATGTACAAGGAAGCGAAAATCAAGTAACGCTTCCCCAGCCTGGCACGGGGCGAACAGATAAAGGCCTGGTGGCACAAGCCACCGGGCCTTTTGTTGTGCCCGCCAATTGCCGCCATTTCCCACGGAACCAATTGCCTACAACTACGAAGACGCTGTGGGGGGCTTGCCTGCAAGCGAATAGGACAACGCCGGAGGCCGGAATTCGCCAGCAAGCTGGTCTCCCACAGTCTTACCACAAGGCCGCTGTGGGAAGCTTGCTTGCAAGCGAACGTCCCAACGCGGCAGGGGGCGGGACTTGCCAGCAAGCTGGTCTCCCACAGTCTTACCACAAGGCCGCTGTGGGAAGCTTGCTTGCAAGCGAACGTCCCAACGCGGCAGGGGGCGGGACTTGCCAGCAAGCTGGTCTCCCACAGTCTTACTACAAGGCCGCTGTGGGAAGCTTGCTTGCAAGCGAATGGCCAATGGTCCAGAGACATTCGCGGCCAAGGCCGCTCCCCACAGCGGCTTAATAACCCGCCTCCTTCTGATGCTGGAATGCCAGCACATAGACGGTATCGTCGGCGGGTTCAAAGCGGTACAGCGCGATATGGCCAGAATCTCCGAAAGGAATCACCAACTCACGCAATACAGGAATCGCTTCGTCCGGGCGGCCAACGGTGGGAGTTGATTCCAGTAGCAAAAAGTGCTGCTCAATGACCTGTCCGGCGCGCCGGGCCGCCTCGGGAGCCTTGTCAAGCAGGACCGGCGGCACCTCGCCGGGCCTTGAGTTGCTCGGGCAGTAATGACTATTCGTGGCACTCGGGAGTATCCTGTTCATTGTCAGTGCCCCAGGTCTTCAACCAGTCACGAACTTCCTGCCCCGTCAGATGCTGTCCTGTTTCCTGATAGGCTTGCCAGGAGGCCAGCGCTTCTTGCCGAAAGCTTTCGCGTGCTTCCTCCCGTTCAACATACTGCTGAATAGCCTCCAGCATGAGCCAGTGGGCCGAACGGCGCCGTTGATTGGCAAGGTGCTGGACGCGGCTTTTCAGTTCGTCGTCGATCTTCAGGGGCGTTGCCATGATGGGCCCTCGTATCAATAAGTAATACCTGGTGATAAACTGGCCTCCACCTGATCAAATGTCCAGTCCCCGATCACGGCCGGGCGCGATTCAAGCTGCCTCATCCCAACCTTCCCACCAGTAGGTTGAAGCTCAAAATGTCACCGCATATTCATTGTCCGGGAATAAAACTGAAACCCGGCCGGCGCCTTTCCGTCCTTAAAATCCATCCTTATGCAATCTTATGTAACGCTTTGTACGTTGCCCGCACTCTTGTGATCTGATTCTCAGCATGATTTTACATATCGCATATAGGAAATGTGACTGAGCGCACTTTTTCATAATGACAAAATGACATTATTTCATTTGGAGTCAGGTTTTTGCACACTCAAAACAACTCAGTGCGTATTCGGAAAATGTAAAATGCAGACGGGGAGGTGCCAAGGGAGTCGGGGGGTAAGCAAAACCACTTATCGCATGCCACCGGCCGATTATCTTAAGAGCGGATCTGTAAGTGATTGAAATAGCTACGTGTATTTACGCAGTATGCACAAAGTAGAACTTGTGACGAACGTCACACCGCATCTACGATTAAAACTGAAAGGTGCCCCTGTCTGGGGGGTAATTAAAAAGCCGCAAGGGAGCGCTTTAAAATGAAACTGATCCAATCCATTAATACCGCCACTCAATTCCTGATGGCGCGTCTCTTTTCCCAAATGCCAACCCGTAGTAACCGCCAGCGTGGGGCTAGTGCGTTGGAATATATCGTGCTCGCTGCCGCAATTATCATCATCGTTGGTTTGTTAGCCGCCAGTGGTGCTGGAGATAAATTGATTGAGGTCTTCGAGGGTCTTTTTGACGACGCCGCTGGCGTTAGCGGGCCTGCAGCTGGTTGATCTTCAGGTAAATTCGTTGTTGCAGGGCTTGAGGCTGAGTCATGAGATCTCGTGAAGACGGGGCGATAACATTGGAGTTCATAATGTTGTTTCCCGTGATTGTAGCCATGCTCTACGCGGCCGGAATCTATGGCGTTACGTTTTTCGCCAAGTACCAGATTCAGGACGTAGCTGATCGAGCCGTTACATCGGGTTTATATGTGGATCGCTCAGCCTTCGCCGCCGCCGATATTTCGGCGGCGGTGGCGGCCAGGGCGAGTGCCACTCTTGAAGGCCTGAAAAATAATTTGCCAGAAAGCTGGCGAGGACGGCTCGAAGGTGGCTGCGCTACAGAAAGCATCAGTGGTATTGAGGTTGTTCGATGCTCTTTGACCTATCCGAATTTTAAGACAAATCCGATCGCGCCAGGCTTGAGCTTTGGATGGTTGGGAACGTTTCCGCCCTTACCGGATGCGTTGAGTGTAGAAGCCAGGGCTGCATTCTGACCGCGAGCCAGTAGCCCTGAATAAAGGACTATCCCGGAGGGGGATATGGGAACTCGAGTGTTATACGCGCTGCCGGCGCTATTGCTGGCGGCTCTGGCGCTTATCCTCGCAGTGGTGGGGTTGAGCCGTGATCCGGAACCAGCCCCGGTGCCCGTCACCGTGCAGCAAGGCGACCAGGCAAGAACGAAAGCAGCGGCACACCGCTATTGGGTGGTAACCCGGGGCGTGCCGGCCGGTGAGCCTTTGACTCAGGACATGTTGGCGGAAGTCACCTCGGAGTCCCCGTTGCCGGATGGTATGTCGGCGGAGCAGTCATTGGTGGGGCAGGCGTTGGTACAGGATGTGCGTGCCGGAGAATTGCTAACCAAGCGCCACCTGGAAGGTGGTGGTCGCCCGTTACCTGATGCGGTGCCGGAAGGCTTCCGGGCAATCGCTCTCCCAGTGGACAACGTCGTTGGCGCTGGTGGTTTGCTGCAACCGGGCGACCGGGTTGACGTGATCTCCGCGTTCACCCGGACGGAAGGAAAGAAAGGGCCGGCTGCCATGGTGGTCCAGAAAGATCTTGAGGTATTGGCGGTACATGGCAATCTGGCTGGCAGCGTGCCGGCCGATGACGAGGACCGGCGCCGAAATGCCAATAACACCGTTGTCCTGGCAGTGCCGGAAGAGAAAATACCCAGTCTGTTGTTGGCCTCGACTCAAAGCACTCTGCGCTTGTCCGTTCATGGTTCCGGTGTTCGCGTGATTGAAGAATCGGAAGTGGTCGAAGAGCCGGAAACACCGACAGAGGAGGGGCAGGTGCTCGCGGAGGCGGCGGAACCGGCCAAGCCTTTCTACCTGGAAGACTTTTTCCCCAAAGAAGAGAAGCCTGTGAGCGCGCCGGTTGTGCGCCGTTCCCCGGGACACCGGGTGCAGGTATTCGAAGGATCCGAAGCGAGGAGCACCTATGTACGTTAAATACGGGCTGCGCCTGCTGCTGGGCGGGCTGATGATGCTGGTGACTATTCTGGCACACGCGGAAGGAGAACTCCCTGCATCCACCTCGCTGGCGCCGGGTGATCAGAAGGTGCTGGTTTTTCCGGAGCAGGTTACCAAGGTGGCGACATCCGATCCCGAGGTGGCAACGCTGACAGTGAGCGGCCCCCAGGAATTGCTGCTCACCGCCAAACAGGAAGGATCGGCGGAGATCACAGTCTGGTTGCGTGGAAACAGCAAGCCTTTGCGCAGTGTGGTGGTGGTCGCGACCACCCAGGGGGCGGCACTGCCTTTCGGTACTCAGGTACAGACCGATGTCCGTGTTCTGGAAGTGAACCGGTCTGAGTTGAACAGCCTGGGGGTGTACTACGCCAATCTGTTCAATGGCGGAGATACCGCCATTGGGGTGGCGCCTCCCGGCCAGGGTTTTCGAGGGTTTGGTAGTGCATCATCCGCTCAGGACGCGCTGAGTTCCGACGGTTTCAGTTTGTTCCGTATCGGTAGCAACTCCCTCACCATTATCAATGCCCTCGAGTCCGGTGGCTTCGCGTACACGCTGGCCGAACCGTCGCTGACCAGTCTGAGCGGTCAGAGTGCCTCTTTCCTGGCTGGTGGGGAATTTCCTGTGCCCACACGCAGTGATAATACTGGTGTGCAGATTGAGTATAAGGAATTCGGGGTGGGTGTAACGTTGACGCCGACGGTGATCAGCGGTGAGCAGATCATCCTCAAGGTGGCGCCGGAAGTGAGTGAACTGGATTATTCCGTCGGTGTGCAAACCGGTGGCGTTCAGGTTCCGGGCTTGCGCCTCCGTCGCTCCGAAACCACGGTATCATTGGCACCAGGGGAGACTTTCATCATCAGCGGACTGGTCAGCCGCAGCACCATCAACAGCAGTGACCGTATCCCCGGGTTGGGTAACATTCCGGTACTGGGTGCTTTCTTCCGGTCCAGCCGTATTTCCCGTGATGATAAAGAGCTGGTGATGGTGGTGACCCCGCACCTGGTGACGCCGCGCAAGCCGTCGGATCCTCCCTTGGTGATGCCGGGGGTCGGGTATCGTGAAAGCAGTACGGGCTGGTTCGATATGGCCACGGAACCGCGCCGGGGTTCCCGGCCCATTCGTCATGGAGTGAGCTGGTGAGTGCTATGGCGGATAATGAAATCATTCTCTCGGTTATTGATGACGACAGCCTGCGCACCTGGCTGGACCGGGTGGTGGATAACTCCTTTCGTATGGAATTCGTTGGTCGCTCCGATGTAGGCAGAGTCCTGCGCTTACTAGAGGCCACTACCGCCCACGTGGTTCTGGTGGAAGTCAGCGAAGAGGAATTGAATCAATCGCTGGCCATCATAACCGCGCTGACCAGCGCACGCCCCTGGCTGACCGTCATTACCGTTTGCGCGCGCTCCAATCAGGAGCTGTTGCTGCAAAGCATGCGGGCCGGAGCCCGGGACTGTCTTGTCGCCGGTCACGATGCCACCGAGGTAAGGGATAGACTGAGACGTCACCAGTTAGTGCGCAGTGGGCATTATGACGATGAAAACCGGTCCACCACCGGCAATCTGATTCTGGTGACCGGCGCGGAGGCGTCGGTCGATACCCGCTTTCTGACCCAGAACCTGGCTATCGAATTAAGCCGGCAAAACCCGCAGGGCCGCACCCTTGCCATTGATACTCAATCCGAACGTGGCTGTTTTTACCTGGACAGCCATAGCCAATACACCTTGGAAAACCTGTTGGCCAGTCCGGAAACCCTGGATGAGACGCTGATCAATACCGCATTGGAGGAGTATCGTCCGGGGCTGCGTCTTCTGGCCGGCGGTAAAGCCGAGAGCCATCTGGGTGGAGATCGCAGTGCGGATCTGTTTATCGCCTTGAACGGGCTGATGCAGATGTTCGACCGCATCATCGTCAATATTGGCAATTTGCATAGCGAACACTGGGTGCGTGCCCTTGGCGTCCACACACAACATCTCCTCGTGGCGATTCATCCACTCGTTGATCATGCGCATGCGGCACGTGAATTGGTTGGTGACTGGCGTTCGCATATTGGCAATCAGGGACAGATGAAGATCGTTGTTGATGGCTATGTGAACGGCGTGCCGCCGTCTTCCGAGGAACTTGCCGATACCGCTGGCGCGGCACTTGCAGGCGTGTTGCCAATGGAGTGGAAGTACCGGGTTCTGGCCATTAATTCCGGCCAGACCATGCAGGACCAGGCCCCTCGTTCCCCCTATTGCCGCCAGATCGGTGGCCTGTTATCCAGGCTTGGGGAGCGCGGTGCAACACAAAGCAAAGGCGCCGGATGGTTTCGCCGGATTGCCTCCAAGGGTTAGGAGTAGAGTGTGACGGGGCGCATCGATCAGGAGTATCAGACGCTTAAGGACCACACTCATCGGTGGGTGGTGGAGCGTCTTGACGAGGCCGGTATCGAGGTTGGGCGTGCCTCGAGAGAACGCTTGAATGATTTCGTCAGGGGGCAGGTTTCTCAATACATTTCTCAGAATCGCGTGCCGCTTTCCACTCAGGATCTGAATCAGCTGATCCGGGATACACTGGATGAAGTGACGGGCTTCGGGCCGTTGGAGCCGCTTCTGGCGGACGAGCGGATCAACGATATTCTGGTGAACGGCCCCAATCAGGTTTTCGTCGAAATTGCAGGGGTTTTGCAGCACGCTCGAGTCCGTTTTATCAACGACGAGCATATACTTCGGATCATCCGTCGCATGTTGGCCCCTTTGGGCCGGCGTCTGGATGAAGCCAGCCCGATGGTGGATGCGCGTCTTCCGGATGGTTCACGTGTTAACGCGGTGATTCCTCCGCTGGCCCTGGAAGGGGCCACACTCAGCATTCGTAAATTTACCGGAAATCATCTTAGCGCCAAGGACCTTATTGCACGTGGCTCAATGACGGAAGCGTGTCTTGATGTGTTGGTTCGCGCGGTGGAATCCCGACGCAATATCATTGTCAGCGGAGGGACGGGTACCGGGAAGACCACAATGCTCAATCTCATCAGTCAGTATATTCCGCGAGAGGAGCGAGTGCTGACCATTGAGGACTCCGCCGAGCTGGTTCTGCACCATCCCCATGTGGTGCGTCTCGAAACCCGTCCTGCCAATACCGAAGGCAAGGGCCGGATTACTGCAAGGGACCTGGTCATCAACGCGCTGCGGATGCGACCGGATCGGATCATTCTGGGCGAGGTCCGGTCGGGGGAAATTATCGAGCTGCTGCAGGCCATGAACACCGGCCACGAAGGTTCCATGAGCACCATCCATGCCAACAGCACGCGTGATGCCCTTGTTCGTATCGAAACCTTGCTGGCGGTCAATGGCTACGATGCCAGTGAGAAAGCCATTGGCCGTCTGATTGGCTCCGCCCTGGACATTATTATTCAACTGGTCCGGATGCCAGACGGGCGTCGCCGGGTGTCTGATGTGGTGGCTTTGGCGCCGACCGCTGACAACCCATACAACATGGACTACCTCTATCGGAGTGAAGACCATGAATACGCTTAACTGGCTGGTCGCCTCCCAAATCCTGGCATTCCTTGCCGTCGCGACGGTGGTGTTGCAATGGTTGTGGTTCAATCTTCGACAGCAACGTCAGGTCAAGGACGCGGTTGAGCGGCGTCTGGCACTTGGTACTGAAAATGGTTCGGCACCGCCTGTGGACCAAGTGCTTAGTGGTAAGTTAGAACGTCTTCTGGTCCCTGCGGGCATTCGCCTCTCGGATAGCCAGGTGATGGTTGTCGGTGCCTTTCTGATCGTGCTTGTTGTCGCAATATTCCTTCTCCAAGGGCCGGTAGCAGCGCTGGTTGCGATGGCTTTGGTTGTGATGACGTTGCTCGTTTACTGGAAGTTTCGTTTTGAGCAACAGCGGCGTCGTATCAATGAAGAGTTACCGGGAATTATGGAAACGGCGTTGAGGTATATGGATGCGGGGCGGTCTCTGGAGCAGTCTCTGGTGGAGTCATTCCGTGAGGCTCATCCGGTTTTCGATCCCCTGGCGTTCAGGCTTCGTAGTGCCGTGGAGGCGGGACGGGATTACACGTCCCTCTTTGAAGATTTTTCTTCATTGTACAAAATCCCATCTCTGATCCTGGTGTCCATCGCGCTTAGGACCTCAGCTCGATTCGGCTCGTCGATCCGACCGATCATGCAGCAGGTGGCTGGCTCCCTAAGATCGCAGCAGGAATTGCGTCGTGAGTTCATGGCCGCCACTTCCGAAACGCGATTTACAGCAGGTGCCTTCGCCATTATTCCAATGGGGCTGGCGGCTTACATGATCCTGATGAATGAGAGCTACTCGGAGGTGCTGTTAAAAACAAGTACGGGCCATACCATGCTGGTGGTAGCAGGCGTCCTTCAGGGGTTGGGAATTCTCGTCATTCTGAAAATGATTCAGGGGGTGGGGCGTGTATAACGGTTGGCTTATATCTTCCGCCGTGGTTGCCATCGTTGCCGGTGGTTGGGTGATCCTGAAAAGTCGGGAGTGGGAAAGCCGAGCCCGTATTAGTGATCGCATGCGATCCTCGCCGGATAGCGCGGAAGAACCTGTATCCCGCAGTGCTCTGGAGCGGCTGGCATGGCGTTTTGCACATTCTTCTCTGACACGGGACGACTTCATAGAAATTCAGCAGGCAATGGCAGCGACAGGAAGAAGCAATGCCAGCGCGCAGTTGATGTACCTTCTGTACTGCTGGCTGATCCCCGCCGGCGTTATCCTGTTGGGTTTCATTTTTCTCGGGTTGCTTGGAGGAATGCTTTGTGCTGCCGCGGCGTTTATTTTGCCGAGAAGGATTATTCGCGGTATCGGCCAATCAGCGGAAAAACAACAGAATCGGGAAGCTGTTGAGCTGTGCCACATGACAAGGATGTTGATGGAGGCCGGGCTTTCCCTGGAGCGTGTGATGCGGATGATAGCTGCTCAGGCCCGCCCATTAATGCCGAAGCTGATTCTCCGAATTGATCGTTTTAATCGCTTGATGGAATCCGGTGCGGAACGTAACCAGGCGTTGGATGAGCTGGGCGAGAACCGCAAGATTCCAGTGCTGAGAAGCTATGTTTTGCTCATGAAGCAAAGCAGTCAGTTGGGAGCAGGGGTGTCCTCCAGTCTGGAGCAGATTATTCAGGAAGCAAGGGACGTCGAACGCTCCAAGCTGAAGGAAGAAACCAATCGAATTGGCGCTAAGATCACGGTGGTCATGATGGTTTTCATGCTACCAGCATTGTTCATCATTATCGGCGGGCCGGCGGTGATTTCCATCGCCGACGCCCTTTCTCGCTAGCCGAAATATAAAGAGAGAAACTGCAATGTGTAAAAGCAGATGGAAAGAAGGGATGCATAAAGCGGTGGGGATCGCGGCGGTAGCATTACTTGCCGCGGGGTGCGCCAGCAAGCCGGTATCAAAACCCGTCACGGCGTCGGACCGGGTTGATTTGGATCGGATCAGCTGTAACGAAGTGGTGCAGCCGGAGCAACAGGTTCAGATTGAGATGATCGACTCTCTGATGTCACGGGACCGTGATCACGCGGCCTTGGCAAAAATCGAGGATCAGCCTCTGAGTACCGTGGAGCATTGGCTCCGGTACGGTCAGCTCAAGGCGGCCACCGGGCAGCTTGATGATGCTCAAGCCATCTTTGAAGTGCTGGTTGATAAGTGCGGCACAGGGGAGAGTCACCATGGTCTCGGCATGGTGCTTCTGAAGAAAGATGATGTTCTGGCTTCGCTCGATCACCTGAAAGTGGCGCGGGAGAGGGCCCCGGCGTCCTCCCAGGTCCGTAATGATTACGGATATGTGTTGATGTTGGTGGGGCACTATAAAGAAGCGGCTTATGAGTTGAGAACCGCCATGGAACTGGCGAACGGGCAAGGCCCGGTGCGGCAAAATCTGGCGGTGGCTTTCCTGTTGACGGATGACGAAGACGGCCTGCGCTGGATGAAGAAGGAATACGATTTCAATGCGGACGAGTTGGCCTATGCGAAACAGCTGGCCGGTCACTTTGTGAGGTAAGGATATGAAACTGATTTTGGCGTCTCTGATCCTGGTGCCCGCGCTAGCTGGTGCGGACGGTGTCAGTCCTGAAGGTAAACACTATCCTTCTGGTATGAGTGGTGATCTCCAGGGCCAATCCTCCAGGACGTATACGCGCTCAATGTTGAACGAACAGGCCCGTAGCGGTGGTGCGGAAAGTAGCGAAATAGCCGCCCCGGTCTATGTGGATTCACAACGCCGGTTGGCCGAGTCTTTCCGGCACCCCATCCCTGACAGCTTTGGGGAGCAAACTCGCGGAGAGAATTGACATGAAACGTCAGCGTGGAGCACTCACGGTTATCACGCCGTTGATTATCATCATGATAGTTCTGTTTTCCGCGTTGGCGTTGGACGGCGCACGCCTTTATTCCGTACGTTCGCAAATGCAGAGCATCGCCAACGTCGCTGCCACGGCGGCCGCTGATGCTGCTCAGGCATGCTACGGCGGAGAAGTGAGCTCAACCAGTATCGAGGTGGTGGCCAAGGCAGTTGCCGATGAACACGGTATGGGCGAGCTTGGCGGCGTGCTTGTGGTTCAGCCGGGGGTTGTTGAACGAGGTGCCGATAACACGCTGGGCTTTCGCCAGGTCGACAGCCTCGTCAGCGAGAGCAATGCCGTGCGAGTCGAGTATTCTCTCCCGGATACACCCATATCCCGACTGATTCCGGGGTTGCTGGGTGACGTTGATCTGAAGCGTGTCGCGGTGGCGAAGAAAGAAGTTATCGCAACGGTGAGCGCCGCTGGGTCAACGGCGGTTGTCGGTGGTCCGGGCGGTAACGCCGGGTTGTTGGGCACGGTACTGGGGGGCTTGCTGGGCGTATCTGATTTTACTCTGGACGCCACCAGTATTGAGAGCCTGGCGGGAACCACATTTGCGCTTGGCGGCTTCCTGGAGTCCATCGGCGTGGCCGGTGGTTTGAGGGCGGTGGATGATCTTGTCGGTGCTGATGATATCCTTCAGGGGATTTTGGCAGGTTTGGATCCTGCCAGTGATGCGGCTGCCGTCGTTCAGGATATGTTGTCGGATGCGGGCCTCGTGGACACCAATGTGAGGCTGGATCAGGTTATTAAGCTGATAACGGATGTGCAGTATCCAGATCAGACCCCTGTTCCCGTGTATGACACCGTTGTGGCGCTGGCTCTGAATCTTCTTGATGGCGTCACTTCAATTCCTGTTGATGCCAATATCAACGTGCTTGGCATAGCCAGTGCCGACTTGTCGCTGGTAGTGGATAAGCCGCCAACGGTGGTGGTCGGGCCGGCGCGAACGGATGCTCAAGGCATGCCACTGGTGGAGTTTGAGGCTGCCGATATAACGCTTGCTCTTCTGGTTGAGGCAGATCTTCTTGGTATTGCTAAAGTGGAGGTTCCCCTGGCGGTTGAGACGGGAGGGGGATCTGGTTTTCTTGAATATGCGGATTGTGCATCCGGCGCAAGTAATAACGTTCTTTTTACGTTGAACATGCAGCCCAAAGTGGCCACCGTCTCGACAGGGGTGATTACACCGTCCGGCAGCTTGGAAGTTAAAGGCATTAGCGCTGAGTTGCTGCCCGCCTTGAAGGATATTTTGGCCAGTATCGTTATTGAGGCGACTATTGAGGAGCTGAAAGTTGGTTCCGCCGTCAACTCGATCAGAACGCTTGATTATGACCTTTATGAGAGGCAGGCAAACAGTGTGACAGTGGGGGGAGGCACGGACTTGCACCTCAGTAGCGGGGACTTCGATATTTTGAAGGTTACAGTGCCGCCACCCAAGGACTGTGGCCTTTTAGGCCTGGGTTGCCTTCTTAGTGATCTCCTCGAGCCTATTCTTGGTGTCGTAACCGGTGCAGTGGACGAGCTGCTTAAATCCGGTGTAATTGATCTGGTAGGTAACATTCTGACCATGATTCTTGAGCCGCTCCTGAATGCTCTGGGGCTTCACCTCGGAGGCATGACGGTAAGCGTAACAAGCGCGGATCAGGGCGCCGTGACGTTGTTGGATTGTGGCACTGGGGCGTGCGATTTAATTCAGTGATCACATTGGTCATCGATTGATTTACTTTGGGTTGTGAGTTCGCAGTATGAAACGTCAGGCCGGCGCCTTGAGCGTCGTTACCCCGCTTTTGGTTATCGTAATTCTGATTCTATCGACCTTGGCTCTCGACGGCGCAAGGTTGTTCTCTCTGAGGAAAGACCTTCAGGCGCAGGCGAATCTCGCCGCCACAGCCGCGGTAGGTAAGGCAAACACGTGTGGGGGCGATGCCGCGGAGGAGATGGTCAGCCGGGCTCGAGCAGCGATGCTGTTACAGGCTGATGCTCAAGGGCTTGATGGAAAAACCCAGAGCATTTCTGTTCAGGAGGGGATTATCACCGCCCGGGATGGAAAAGTTCTGAGCTTCGAACCCGCCGATAACTTTCTGATGACGAACGGTGTCGCGGTTGAAATAAAACGGGTAGAGCCAATAAGCAGACTTCTTCCTGAATCCGTGCTCGGATCAGTAACTCTGACCGCTTCAGCGGCAGCTCAGAAAGAAGTGTACGCCACTTTCTATACGGAATCGTTCACCGCGGAACTTTCCACCGCCAAATCGCCGCTTTTGGAGCCGATATTCCGGTACGTCCTTGGTGATAGCCAGTTGACGCTGAAGGCGCTGTCATTGGAACAGCTGGCGCATACCGTCATTGATCTTGAGAGCTTGCTTCACCATCTCACCACCGAAATGCCGGTGCTCGGTGATCTGGGGCTTGGTGAGATTCTTGGATCGGATATTCCCGCCCATGTTGTTGTTGGGGCGCTGAAAAGCGTTGATGGGCTTACATCCGATACTCTGGCCATGTTGGATGAGATCATTGCCGCCCCGGGTATCCATACCAATATCAAGTTAGAGGATGTTGTTGGTGTGCTGGGCGACGGTGCCGTGGATGCGGGTGCAAAAATTCCCCTTCTGGAGGCGCTTAGCGGCATCGTGCTGGACCTGGCTAACCGGCCTCCGTTCAATGGTGTGATCGAGGTGGATCTGGAAGGGCTTCTGGGGCCTCTGGGTTTGGATGAGAACCTGGAAGTAAAGCTTGAGATTGAGCTTGAGAACACCCCCAAGCCCATTATCGCGCCAGCAAGGATGGTCCAGGGCGATAACGGCACGGAATGGATAGGGTCGCTGGCGGGCGCGGATATTATTTTGCGTCTGGTGTTGTACATGAACATCGGCGCCGCGGAATTCAGTGGCTTGAAGCTCTCTGTTCCGCTGGAACTTCGGACGGGGGCCACCACGGCACGATTGGTTGGGGCGGATTGCGCCGCCGGGTCGGTTAATACGGTAAACTTCGACTTCGAAGTGGAGCGGTCGGTACTGTCCCTGGAAACCATTCACGATGGTAAGTACGACGGCATTGAAGTGGGTGTCCTGGTGGCGGACGAAGAGCCCGAGGGCGTTTGTTTCCCGGCTATTGCCAAGGCCTTTTGTCCGGTATATCGGGAAGACGTTACCTGGACACACAAGTACACCGGGCTGCTGGGAACTAAGTACGGGGACTGCTGCTACCCGCCAGTTAAAGCATGCGGGAAAGGGTTGGTGGATGTCCGTATAAGCTCGACGCCGGTTACTGGCGAGGCGGTGCCGACGAGCATGTTGTATTTCGATGACTTGCCACTTGATGCTTTTGAGGCGATCTCCGAAGAGGTGTCAGGCGACACAGGTTCGGTACTGAGAAAAAGTGTTACCAACCTGCTTGATGGTATTAGTGTGGATCATGCCAGTATTGCCTGTATTCCTTTGGACGGATTGCTGAACGGTCTTGTGGACGTGATTACGCCAGTGTTGGACGGCTTGTTGGTGCCGTTGTCCGATTATCTGTTGGGGCCGTTGCTGGAAGCCTTGGGTGTGAACCTGGGAACAGCTACGGTGCACGTCATCGCTGCGGAGCAACCTTCGGTCAAGCTGTTGCAATACTGTGGTCCGGAAGGCTGCTAACACCGAGGCGCGGCGGTTTGGAGCCAATGGCTCAACCGCCGTGCCGCAACTCCCCATTAATCTTCTCCGCCGTCTTTCGCAGCTCAGGCAATAACCGCTCAATCATACCTTCCTCATTGGCCTTGCTCGGCGCCAAAGTGAGGTTGATAGCGGCGATGGTTTTGTTTTCCCTATTCTTGATCGGCACGGAGATGCCGAACATGCCTTCCTCCAGTTCCCGGTCAACGATGGACCAGCCCTTGGCGCCGTCTTCCAGAATCGCTCGCTTGAGTTCCGCTTTGTCGGTGATGGTGAAGCGGGTGTAGGGGGTGAGCTCCAGGTTGTTGAGGTAGTGGTCGAGTTCTTCGGGGGGCAAGTCGGCCAGCTGGATCCGCCCCAGGGAGACCACGTGCGCGGGCAGGGTGCTGCCCACGTTGAGGGTGCTTTTGAGCAGTTTACGGGTGGGGACCCGCATCACGTAGTAGATGTCAGAACCGTCCAGCACCGCGATGGAGCAGGATTCCTGAACGCTTTGCACCAGTTCCTCCATGTAACTCTGGGCGAAGGACCAGATCTCCATTGAGGAGAGGTAGGAGAAACCCAGGTTCAGCATGCGGGGAGTGAGCCAGAACTGCTTGCCGTCGGTGTTGGCGTAGCCCAGGGCGGTGAGGGTATGCAGCAGGCGTCTGGCACTGGCCCGGGAGATGTCGGCCCGCCGGGCGACATCGGACAGGGATTGCCTGGCGGCGCCTTCTCCGAAAGTGGTGATCACCTTCAAACCCCGCATGAATCCGCTGACCAGCAGGGACTCAGCCTTCTCTTTATGTGCCGCCATCGGTACCACTCCGTCCAGGGACGTTTTGACATTAACGAAAGTTTCGTCTTATCTTACTGGTGTTCTTTTAGGGAACACAATGTGCGTATAGCGAACAATAATCAAGATGGGGTTGCAACACAACCCCCGAACTCGGAGAAAGCTCCACGAGAGCTTGGAGAGAGTCTCATGGCTAACAACAACAGCAATCGATTGATATCCGCGTTGCTCGGTGGCCTGGTCGCCGTGGCTTCCCTGGTGCCGGCATTGGCTTTTGCGCGTGATCTGACTTACGGCAGTTATCTGCCGCCTCACCATCCCACCAGTGAGGGGATCACCACCTTCATGGCGGCGGCGAAGACGCGGTCCGATGGCGAGGTGTCTTTCAAGTTCTTTCCGTCCGGGGCGGCGGCCTCGGGCAAGGAGATGCTGTCGGCGGTGAGCGACGGCATGATCGACGGCGGTTTCCTGGTGACCGTTTATTTCCCTACGTCCATGCCGGCGAACATGGTCATCAGCGATCTGTCGTTCTGGGACCGGGACTCGCTGGCTGCGTCCGCCGCGTCGGTGGACACCATTCTCAATGACTGTCCGCAATGCCTTGAGGAGTACAAGGAGCAGGGCGTGCGCTTCCTCGCCAGTTACGCCACGCCGCCTTACCAGGCCATGTGCAAGGACCGGTTTGACGAAGGTTTTGACGCCGAGGGCAAACGCATGCGCGTGGCCGGTGAAGAGATCGGTCGTTGGGTGTCGGGTATCGAGGGTATTCCGGTCAACATTCCCAATAGCGAATCCTACGAGGCCATGGAACGCAGCCAGTTGGACTGTGTCATCGGTGCCACCAGCTGGTTGAAATCCTTGTCGCTGATGGAAGTGGCCAACAGCGTCGTCGAGTTGCCCATGGGGGCTTTTCTGGGCGGTTCGTTGCTGAATGTGCGTGAGGCCGTCTGGGAGGATCTGGACGATAAAGGGCGCCAGGCATTGATTGATGCGGCGCCGGTAGGGCTCGCGCGTACCTTGTACGCGTATCAGAAGGAAGAACAGGACGTACGAAAGCTGGCGCGGGAACAGAACATTCACTTCGTTGAAGTATCCGATGCGCTCAAGCAACGTCGTGAGGCTTTCATGCAATCCCAGATTGAGCAATCGGCCCGGAATGCGGCCAAGCGTGGTGTCGAGCATCCGGAAAAGATCGTCGAGAGTTTCATCAAGAATCTGGAGAAGTGGGAAGGGCTGCTCGAAGGTAAGGAACTCACCGAGCAGCAGTACGCCGACCTGTTGAAGACCGAAATCTACGACAAGGCGTTTTGATGGACCGTGCCGGTTCAGGGCTCTGGAGGTGGCTACAAAGCCACTGTAGGAGCTTGCCTGCAAGCGAACTCCTGGAACGGGAGATGATTCGCTGCCAAGGCAGCTCCCCACAGCGGCTCCGTGGTTTCCCTTTGTGGGAAGCTGCCTTGGCAGCGAATGGCGTGCTAGCGCGCCGGTTTCTTCTCACTTCACAGGTTATTGATTGATGAATACCGCTACAACGCAGTTCAAGCCGTTTGACGGGGTCCGGGTCCTGGATATGAGCCAGGGGCTGGCCGGGCCTTACGCGGCGCAGATGCTTCTGATGATGGGCGCCACGGTGGTGAAGGTGGAGCCGCCCCAGGGAGACTGGGGCCGGGTGATGGGGCTGGCACGCAGCGGGCACAGCGCTCTGAGCGTAATCGCCAACTGGGGTAAGAAAGGTATCTGCGTGGATGCCCGGAATGAACAGGGACGGGAGGTGATCAAACGCCTGGTTGGTTGCTCGGATCTGGTGATGGAAAGCTTCCGGCCTGGTGTAATGGAAAAGCTCGGGTTGGGGTACGACGTCCTGAAGTCCATGAATCCCGCCATTGTACTGGGCTCCATTTCCGGTTTTGGCCGCACCGGTCCCCACGCATTGCGCGCGGGCTCGGACAGCATTCTCCAGGCGGCCACCGGCATGGCGGCCATGAACGGTACGGACCAAGGCGAGCCCCGGCGGGTTGGTATGCTGGCGGTGGATATGATCACCGGTTTGTACGCCGGTTACGCATTGTCCGCGGCGATTCACGAGCAGCGGGCCACCGGTGTTGGCCGCCATCTGGATTTGTCTCTGCTTGGTGCCTCAATGGCTTTTCAGGCCATGCCGATGGTGGAGTCGTTCCTGCAGGGCGGAGAAAAAAGAAAACCGGTGACGGTGCCCTCGGGCAATTTCAACGCCGCCGATGGTCAACTCTCGGTGGTGTGCTTGCGTAATGAGATGTTCTTCGCCCTGGCAAAGGCGCTTGGCCATGAAGAGTGGGCAACCGATCCACGTTTTGCCGATAACGAGTCACGTCAACGCAATGTGGATACCCTGCACGACCTGCTGGCGGATATTTTTCCGACACAATCCAGGGAGTACTGGATTGATCGCCTCAATCAGGCGGGTGTGCTTTGTGGACCGGTGAACAGCTATTCGTCGTTGCGTGAGGATGCCCAGGTGGAGGCCCTGCATTTGTTGGCGGACGTGGACCAGCCAGACTTCGGTGCCTTTCCTTTCCCTGCGTTTCCAGGGGCGGAGAACCGGGCGGACGAGTTGCCGCCGGCGCCGGCTTTGGGGCAACACACCGTGGATGCCCTGCGAGGCGCGGGCTTCGCCGAGGCGGAGATCCACAACTTGTTGTCATCCGGTGCCTGCATGCAGGCGTGAGAAAGAATAAGGAGCAGGTGATGCGAGCAGTGCTTTGTGACCGGTTCGGGTCTTATCAGGACCTGGTGTTATCCAGGGTACCCAGTCCGGCGTTGGCGGAGGGCTGCGTGCGTATCGCCGTGCACTTCGCCAGCGTCAGCTACGCCATCTCCTTGATGGTGGCGGGGACCTATCAACGCAAAATGACGCTGCCTTTTGTTCCCGGCACGGAGGTATCCGGAGTCGTTACCGAATGCGGCCCCGGCGTTAACGATCTCAAAGTGGGGCAGCGGGTGGCGGCCATTGTCGATTGCGGCGCCTTTGCTGAAGAGGTGGTGATCGACCGGGCCACCGTCTACCCGGTTCCGGAGGCGGTGCCATTGGAACAGGCGGTGGCTTTGCCCCTGTCGTTCGGTACCGCGACCACGGCATTAAAACGGGCCGGGGAGCTGGCTAATAAAACGGTTCTGGTGACCGGTGCCGGAGGGGCTCTGGGGCAAGCCGCTGTACAGGTGGCTGCTTTGCTTGGAGCCAAGGTCATCGCCATGGCCAGCTCGCCTGCAAAGCTGGACGCGGCTTTGAAGGTGGGCGCCTCGGAAGGGATCGATTACTCCACCGGGGACGTGGTGAAGAAGGTTAAGGCTTTGACGGACGGGCGCGGCGCCGATGTAGTGTTCGATCCGGTGGGTGGCGACGTGTTCGTGTCGCTGATTCGGGCCACGGCGGTGGAAGGAGCCATTCTTTCGCTGGGTTTTGCCAGCGGTGACATTCCCGCCGCGCCGGTGAATCTGTTGTTGGTGAAGAACATCGGTTTGCTGGGGGTGAATTTTTCCGAGTACGTGGGTTGGGGAAAAGAGGATCGGCGTCATCAATTCTCCGATGAAATCCAGTCGATGATGCGCTGGCTGTTCCAGTCCGCGGCGGAAGGAGAAATAAATCTCGCCACGCCCGAGCTGTTCCGATTCGAGCAGGTGACGGAAGCCATCGATCAGGTGGTTAAGCGCCGGGCCGTGGGTAAGGTGGCATTACGTATTCGATGAGGTTGGATTATGAACCGGCTAATAAAAAAGACAAAGAATCTGGCCACCAATGTGGTCGGCGCAATGATTGTTCTGATGATGGTGCATGTCACCACCGAAGTGCTGCTGAGGTTGCTGTTCGGCATGCATATCCCGGGAACCATGGAAGTCGTTGCTTACTACTACATGGTGGCGGCGGTGTTCATCGGTATCTTTATTTGTGTGGTGGAGGATAGCCACATTCGCGTGGATGTATTGGTTCAGCATTTTGGCAAACGGTTGAAATCCGCTTCGGATATCTTCGGGTTGCTGGTGATAACGCTGTACTTTGCCCTGTTCTCCTACGGTCTGTATTTGCAAGCGGTTAAAAGCTGGGGACGCCGGGAAGGCGTGGACGCGGTGTTCTTTGAACTGTCGATCTGGCCATCTCGTTGGATTGCATGGGCGGGCGTTTCCCTGGCCGCTCTCGCGGCGGTGTATCTTCTGGTCCGTCTACTGCGCGGTAGATCCGGGCGGGAGATGCCATCATGAGCGCGGTGCAGGTCGGGTTCGCTTGTATCGCGTTGTTGTTGGTGCTGTTGGCGCTGCGTGTGCCGATCGGGGTCTCGCTCGGGGTGAGCGCCTTCACCGGGTTACTCTCTCTGCGTGGGCTGGACGCGGCGTTCGCCTTGATGGGCTCCACCACGTTTCAGTTCATCGCCCATTGGTCGTTGACCGCCATTCCCATGTTTATCCTGATGGGCGCGATTGCCTTCCATACCGGTTTGACGCGGACCCTGTTCGATGCGGGCAAGGCCTGGCTGGGTTTCCTGCCGGGCGGGTTGGCGATCGCCACCAATGTTTCCAGTGCCGGTTTTGCCGCCGCCAGTGGTTCCAGTGTGGCGATGGCCGGTGCCATGTCCCGTCTTGCCGTACCGGAAATGCTGAGGGCCCGGTACGATCCTGGCCTGGCCACGGGGGTGGTGGCGGCGTCTGGAACGCTGGGAGCCTTTATCCCTCCGAGTATTCCTTTTGTGCTTTATGCGGTTTTCATGGAGGCGTCCGTCGGACAGTTGCTGATGGCGGGGATTATCCCTGGCCTGCTGACCATGCTGGCCTATGCGGTATTGATCATCACCCGAGTGAAGCTGAATCCGGACCTGGCGCCGGGTACGGCGCAGGCCTACTCCACCCGGGACCGTTGGGTATTGTTGCTCAAGTCCTGGCCGCTGCCAGTGATCGTCGCCGGTGTGGTCGGCGGGCTTTATACCGGAACGGTGACGGCCACCGAGGCAGGCGCTTTTGGTGCCTTCGTGGCGATCGTGGCCGCCTTGCTCCAGGGTTCCTTCAGCTGGACGGCGATGCAGCAGGCGGTGTCGGAAACCGTCACCAGCACCGCGTCGATTTTTCTCATTGCCATCGGCGCTGTGTTGTTCAGTCGTATGCTCACGCTCAGCCAGATTCCCATGAACATTGGTGTCTGGGTGGAAGATTACGCAGTGGCGCTGTGGATGTTCTTGCTGGCGGTCACGGTGTTCTACATCGTTCTGGGTATGTTCCTGGATCCGATCGGCTTGATGCTGGTGACCCTGCCGGTGCTGGCGCCTTTCGTCATCGCGTTTGATATCGACGTGATCTGGTTTGGCGTGCTGGTGGTGAAGTTCATCGAGATCGGTTTGCTGACACCGCCAATAGGATTGAACCTGTTCGTGGTCAGTGCCGGGGTGGGCGACAAGGTGCCGTTCGGTCAGGTGGTGCGAGGCACGGTGTGGTTCCTGGCCGCGGAAGCGGTGGTGCTGATTCTGCTGATGACGTTTCCGACGTTATCCCTGCTGTTGCCTTCGCTGATGTACTAACCAGGATGGTGCCATATTGACGAGATGATGAATTTGATGCACTGTGGCATCAATAATGATGACCGAGCGTCGATATGCGTACCACAATCACGATTGACGATGCCCTCTACGAGCAGGCATTGGAGCTGGCTGAAGCAGGCTTGGATAAACCCGCGGATATTCTTCGGGAGGCCATCAAAACCTATGTTCGGGTCCAAGCCGCGCGCCGCCTGGCCGCTTTGGGAGGAGCCTCACCTGATATGGAGGATATCCCGCGGCGGCGTGAGGAGCCGTTCCAGGAATGAGCGTTTTGGTGGATACCTCGGTATGGGTGGCGCACTTCAGAGAAAAAAATGAGGCGCTGATCAACCTGATGGAAATGGACCGTGCCCTGGTGCATCCCATGGTCTTGGGCGAGCTTGCCTGTGGGACTCCGCCTGAGCCTCGGCAACGAACTTTGGGCTACATAGGTCTATTGCGGCCGAGTAATCAGGCCAGCCTTAAGGAGGTCATGACGTTCGTTGAGCAAGAAAGCTTATACGGTCGAGGTTGTGGTTTGGTGGATATGATGTTGCTCGCTTCAACCCTCATCACTCCCGAAGGGAGGCTTTGGACGTTGGATAAACGCTTGGCCGGATTGGCGGATGAATTTGACGTGGCGTACCAGCCGCATATGCATTAGGTACAGCGTTGGGGGGGATTCGCGAGCAAGCTCGCTTCCCACAGCGGCTTCGTAGTTCTCTCTGTGGGAAGCGAGCTTGCTCGCGAATAGCTTTACTAATCAGGCCCGGGCCGGTTGCGGCTGGTAGCCTTTCAGCGCGGTGACGAAATCCTGCAGAGCGTGAATGCCGGACTCCTCGGCTTCACGGCACCATTGTTTCAGCGCATCCAGCATCTCCGCGGAATTGCGGCTGGTCTGGCTCCAGATTTCCTGCAGACGCAGGCGGTATTCGTAGATAGTGGCCAGCGTGTGATTGTGCTCGGTCAGCCGTTCCAGACGTTGCTGATGACGCGGTTTGAAGAAACGCTGGTCGCGGTACAACAGGGCCCGGGCGCGGCGGTAGAAACCGCGAGTGGCTTCGCAGGCGCGGGCTTGCTCCTGCTGGAATACCGGTTTGATTACCGTGCGGCGGTAGTGAGCCATCACCTGGAAACGGTGTTGCACCAGGGCTCGCACGGTGTCCAGATCGATGCTCGGGCGAGTGGGGTTCAGCACCGGTTTCGGCGCCAGTTTTTTCACTTTGGCCAGGCCCAGCATTTCGAACAGGCGGATCCAGGCCCAGCCCATATCGAACTCGAATCGGCGCACCGACAGCTTGGCGGAGCTGGGGTAGGTGTGGTGATTGTTATGCAGCTCTTCGCCGCCAATCAGAATACCCCACGGCAGAATGTTGCGTGAGGCGTCCTTGCATTCGAAGTTGCGGTAGCCCCAGTAGTGGCCGATGCCGTTGATCACGCCAGCGGCGAACAGCGGAATCCACATCATCTGCACCGCCCAGATGGTTACCCCGGCGAAGCCGAACAACAGGATGTTGGTCAGTGCCATCAGCACGATACCGAGCATGGGGAAGCGGCTGTAGACGTTGCGTTCCATCCAGTCGTCCGGGCAGCCGGCGCCGTATTTGTCCAGGGTTTCCTGGTTCAGCGCTTCGGCCTGGTAGAGCTCCGCCCCTTCGCGCAGTACTTTGCGGATGCCAAGTACCTGCGGGCTGTGCGGGTCTTCCTCACTATCGCAGTGGGCGTGATGCTTGCGATGAATGGCGGTCCAGGCGCGGGTGTTCATGCCCGTGGTCAACCACAGCCAGAAACGGAAGAAATGTTTCAACACCGGATTCAATTCCAGCGCGCGGTGGGCGGAATAGCGGTGCAGATAAACAGTGACGCTGACAATGGTCACATGGGTCAGGGCCAGGGTGATCAGCACCAGGCTCCAGGGGCCCAGAGCCAGGAGGCCCTCGGACAGAAACATCAGGATGGTGTTCATAATAATCCGGCTTGCGGCGGTAGTAGTCCGTTAGAAAGCGAATGTCGCCGATTCGTTCCTTGAGCCTCGACGTTATAAACGGGTAAGCAATAAATGGGCCGATGGATGCACCCGGGCCTGCCAATCAGCTTCTATATAGATGGTGCCTACCGGTTCGAAGATCAATGCGGGGCCGTAGATTACCTGATCGGCTCCCAATTCGTCCCGCCGGTATACAGGAATTTTGGTTTTGTTTCCTTCTTCGTTTTGGGCGGCTTTCTTACCATCCACGGAGCGGTAAACCGGAGCCTCCCAGGCTGGCAAGCCCTCGCCCCGTGGCGCCTGGCCGGGTGAGGGCGGTCGCGCCTCGGCCAGGCACCGGACCCGAAGATTCACCCGTCGTACCGGTAAGGACAGTCGGTGGCCATAACGTTGCTCGTGCAGATCATGGAAGGCGGCTTCGCTTTGCGCGGGATTCTCTCCCTGCCAGGGCAGGGTCAATACGGAGGACTGGCCCTGATAGCACAGGTCCAGGCCGGTTTCGGTGCGGATCCGGTTGGTGTCGATGCCTTCCGCCTCCAGTTCCGCCCGGGCCTGGAGCTCCAATTGCCGAGCCAGAGTCAGAATATGCGCGGCCTCGGCATCCGCCGGCAGCGCCTGGATGCGTTCACGCTGGCGCGGCGCGTAGACCAGCCCCTCCGCCGACAGCACGCCGGCGCGTACAGGCACCACCGCCTGGTGCATGCCGAGGTTGGCGGCCAGGGCGCACACGTGCAGGCCACCGGCACCACCGAAACTCACCAGTGTGAAGTCCCGCGGGTCAAAGCCCTTCTGGATCGAGATCACCCGCAGAGCCTGGCTCATATGCTCGTTGGCCAGATCAATGATGCCTTGCGCGGCCTGGGGTACCGGCATGCCGAGTCGTTTCGCCACGCGGGCAACGGCGTCGTGGGCTTGGGCCGGATCGAGACGCAGGTTGCCGCCCAGGGCAAATTCCGGCTGCAGTCGGCCCAGCACCAGATTGGCGTCGGTGACCGTGGCCCGGGTGCCGCCCTGGCCGTAACAGGCCGGACCGGGGCTGGCGCCGGCGGATTCCGGGCCCACGTGCAGTAGGCCGGCGTCATCCACTTGGGCCAGGGAGCCGCCACCGGCACCAATGGTGTGCATGTCGACCATGGGCACCGCCACCGGATAAGGGCCGATACGGCCCTGGCGGGTCAGGCGGATGTCGCCATCCAGCAGCGCCACGTCGGTGGAGGTGCCGCCCATATCGAAGGTCATCAGATGATCGCGGCCCAGCGCCTGGCCCAGGCGACGGGCCGCGTTGAGGCCGCCGGCGGGGCCGGAGAGCAGCAGATTCACCGCCCGTTCGGCGGCTTGATCGGCGGCGATGGTGCCGCCGTTGGATTGCATGATGGTCAACGGTGCCGGCTTGGTGTGCTGTTTCAGCCGTGCCAGATAGTCCGCCATGCGGGGGGAAAGCCAGGCGTTCAGCCAGGTGGCCATGCCGCGCTCGTACTCGCCGCGGGTCGGCAGGATGTCGCTGGACAGGCTCACCGGGTAGCCGGCTTGCCGGAGTGCCTCGCCGAGCCGCTGCTCCGTATCGGGGGCCAGATAGCTGAACAGCAGGTTCACCGCCACGGATTCCGGATCATGGCCGCGAACCGCCTCCACCGTTTGCCGGATCATCTCTTCCGTCAGCGGGAGCAGAGTGTTCCCCTGGGCATCCAGGCGGGTATCGGCGCCGATCACCGGGGTATCGTGCAGCGCGGTATGGGTTGGCAGCGGCCGCAGATTATATAGCTCCGGCCGGTTCTGGCGGCCGATGAGGAGCAGATCCTCAATGCCGGAGTTAGTAATTACTACCGTTCTGGCGCCTTTGTTTTCAAGGGCGGCGTTGGTGGCCACGGTGCTGCCGTGGACGATGACCAACTCCCCCCGGCTGAGGGCTCCGGAGAGCCCCATATCCTCGATGCCCCGCAGGATGGCCTGCTCCGGAGCCGCCGGCGTGGACAGGACTTTATGGATGCGCGGCTGTTCGCCGCCCAGCAGGACGAAATCCGTGAAAGTGCCGCCGGTGTCCACGCCTAGCCAGTACCGCATCGTTGCTCCGCCAGTGTTAAAGCCATTCACCGCCTGCGCAAGGACGGCGCCGCGGGTATCATAACCGTCCTGGGCGAGGGCTGCCCATTAGCCGCTGCTTTCGCGAGCAAGCTCGCTTCCCACAGGGGGCTACGGAGCTGCTGTGGGAAGCGAGCTTGCTCGCGAATACGCCCGACAACTCCCATTTACCTTCCAAGGAGCCGTAAATGCCCGAATTGCCCGAAGTGGAAACCACGCGGCGGGGGATTGAGCCTCATTTGACCGGGCGCCGTCTGCGGTCGGTGACAGTGCGCGAGCCCCGATTGCGCTGGCCGGTGGACGAGCGGGTAGCGGCTTTGCGGGATCGGCCGGTGCTCGCGATGCGGCGGCGCGCCAAATACTTGCTGCTGGATCTGGACGGCCTGCATCTGGGCATGCACCTGGGCATGTCCGGAACGCTGCGAGTGGTGCCGGAAGACGCACCGCCGCGCAAGCACGATCATGTGGATCTGGTGCTCGATTCCGGGCAGTTATTGCGCTTCAACGATCCCCGCCGGTTCGGCGCGGTGCTTTATCTGCCGGACCTGGAGCAACACCCTTTGTTCACCGGCCTGGGCCCGGAACCGCTGGATGCCGCCTTCACCGGAGACTGGCTGCACCGGCGCAGCCGTGGCCGCAAGGCATCGGTGAAGACGTTCATCATGGACAACGCCACGGTGGTGGGCGTTGGCAACATTTACGCGCAAGAAAGCCTGTTCTTGGCGGGAATTCACCCTTCCCGGCCAGCGGGGCGCATCAGCCTGGCTCGTTACCGCCTTCTGGCGGAGGCTATCCGGGAAGTCCTGGCACGGGCCATCGAGGCCGGGGGCACCACCTTGCGGGACTTCACCCGGGTCGACGGTCAGCCCGGGTACTTTGCCCAGGAATTGCGAGTCTATGGCCGCGCGGGAGAGCCTTGCCGGCAGTGCGGAACGCCGCTGCGGGGCGGGCGCCACGGCCAGCGCAGTACGGTGCACTGTCCCCGTTGTCAGCGCTGAGGCGGGTTCAACCGCTTTCTGAACTCAGTGTGCTATCGTATTGTTTATCTACGAATAAAGATTTAGATTGTGAACCAGTAGTCAGCACGACTGCTGAATTGGGGTAACAATGCCCCGGCGACTCAGCAAAAGGGGGGAGCCCGGACCATCTTCTTGTGTGGGGGTTGTACCTGTGGGGGGTGAGTCGCCGCTCCCGCGGTCGAGGGACGGCCGCGGGGGCTCCTATTCAGAACGGTCGGCATGAAACCGGCCATTCCTGCTATCCAACGAGAACCTGTCGAAGAGGGACTCACAATGAAGCGAGCCCTGCGCCTGCTGGCGGCCGCCACCATCATCTGCACCGTATCCCAAACCGCACAAGCCCGTCCCATGGACGAAGACGCCGATCAGCCGTCGGCGCTGGCCATGTTCGGGGACGCGGTGATCGTCCGGCCGGTCATGGCCGTCGGTACGGTGGGCGGTCTGGCCGTGTATACGGTAATGTTACCGTTCTCCGTGCTCGGTGATAATGAAGGCGAAGCCGCCGAAGTGCTGGTGAAGAATCCCGCCCGCGCCACTTTTTTGCGTTGTCTGGGCTGCACGCCGACGCAACATGAGCGCAAACAGGCGGAGAAAAAAATACGAGAAGCCAACGCGGCGCAATAATCGCGCCGCTACCGATTGATCTTTCGAGGAGTCCGCTATGCAACGTTGCGTGGCTGCACTGGCCGCCGTGGCCATGGGGATGGGTGTATCCGTGGCGCACGGCGAAGCCTACGTGTCCCTGGGATACGGATATCATGAACAGGATGACCGTTTTTTCGGTGATGATCGCTTCGAGACCGGCGACCTGATCGCCAAGCTGGGCGGCCGTATCAACCGCTGGTTCGCGGTGGAGATGCGCGGCGGTTCCACGATGAACAGCAACGAAGACCGCCTCAATGGCACCTCTATCAAAGGCGAGTACCGCCAGAAATATTTCTACGGCGCCTATGTAAAGCTGAGCGGTCCCAACGCCACCATGGCCACGCCGTATCTGATTGGCGGTTATACCGAAGGCAAGGAAGAAATGGACGTGGATGGCGGCGGCAAGGTCTCGGACAAATGGTATGACTCGTCCTACGGCCTGGGGATCGATTTCGGCGTCAGCGAGCGCTTCGACGTCAACGTGGAATACATGTTCTATCGTGACAAGGACAACGTCACCCTGAAAGGTCCCGCCCTGTCCGCTTCCTGGACGTTCTGAATCCGCCATACGTGGGAGTTCTCCCGCCAAGGCAGGACGAAGCTCCCACAGCGGCTTCGTAGTCTTGTCTGTGGGAAGCGAGTTCACTCGCGAATGGTATGTGCGTATAAGCGGCTGTCCCACAACAGTGGGACAGCACTGGCCCAACTCCGATCAAGTCTCCGCCGGTTCCGGCAATGTCTCCGTCTCTTCGTCACCATGCCCTTCGTTACGGCCCAACAGCATGTACATGGCCGGCACCACGAACAGGGTGAACAGGGTGCCGATGGTCATGCCGGCGGCCACCACCAGACCGATGGCGAAGCGGGCGCCGCCGCCGGGGCCGGCGGCGATCAGCAGCGGAATCATCGCCAGCACCAGAGCCGCCGTGGTCATCAGTACCGGACGCAGGCGCACGGCGGCGGCGTGTTCGATGGCCTCCCGTTTGCCCATGCCCTCTTCCTGCATCTTGTTGGCGAACTCCACGATCAGAATCCCGTGTTTCGATATCACCCCGATCAAGGTCACCAGCCCCACCTGCGTGTAGATGTTGAGGGTGGCCAGACCCAGGCTGACGAAGATCATGGCGCCGCACACGGACATGGGCACCGTGACCAGCATGATGATCGGGTCGCGGAAGGATTCGAACTGGGCCGCCAGAACCAGGTAGATCACGATCAGGGCAAAGAAGAACGTGATCATCAGATCGCTGCCTTCTTTCTTGAACTGCCGAGACTGCCCGGAATAGTCCAAGCTGTAGCCGGGAGGCAGCACTTCCTGTGCGGCGCTTTCCAGAATGCCGAGCGCTTCGCCCAGCGTCACCCCGGGGCGCTGCACGCCGGAAATGGTCACCGAGTTCAACTGCTGGAACCGTTTCAATTGTTGCGGTTGCACGGTTTCTTCCAGACGCACCAGGGTGGCCAGCGGAATCAGTTCGCCGGAGCCGGTGCGAATGTAGTATTGCTGCAACTGTTCCGGCGTCAGCCGATCGCTGCGCTGAACCTGGGGAATCACCTTGTAGGACCGGTTTTCCAGGGAGAAGCGGTTGGCGTAAGCGCCGGACAACATGGCGCCCAGTTCCTGCGCCAACTGACGCATGGTGATGCCCAGTGATGCGGCTTTCTCCCGGTCGATAACGATGTTATAGCGCGGCTTGTCGATCTTCAGGTCCGTATCCAGGAAGATGAACTTGCGGCTTTCCTGCGCCTTGCCCAGGATCTCGTTGGCCAGTTCCTGCAGATTCTCGGTGGGTTCGGTGGTGCCGATAACGAACTCCACCGGCAACATGCCACCACCGCTGGGCAGGGACGGTGGCACGAACACCGCCGATTGCAGACCGGCGACGCTGTTTACTTGCTCGGACAACTGTTGCTGGAACTCGTGAGTGGTGACATCCCGCTCATTCCAACTGTCCAGCACGAAGCCCGCCAGGGCGGTGTTGGAGGCGGCGGTACCGGCGCCACCGCCAAGGCCGTTGAGCAGGAAGATGTTTTCCACCGCCGGGGTGTCGGCGGCGATCTGTTCCAGCTCCCGGGTGAACGGCTCCAGGTAGTCCAGCGTCACGTAAGGGTCGGCGGTGGAGGAGACCAGCACGAAGCCCTGGTCTTCCTTGGGCTCCAGTTCGCTCGGCGAGGTGACGAACAGGAAGTAACAGGACACCAGAATGATCAGACCGAACACCAGCACCGTGGGCACGTCATTCAGGGCGCCGTGCAGTCGCCGCTCATAGCTGCCGGCCAGTTTCTCGAACTGACGGTTCAGCCAGGCTTCAAAGCGATTGCCGCGATGCTCCGGGTCGTGGGCCTTGAGAATCTTGGCGCACATCATCGGTGACAAGGTCAGTGCCACCACCCCGGACAGCAGCACCGCGCCGGCCAGGGAGAAAGCGAATTCCACGAACAGCGTGCCGGTGAGCCCGCCCATGAAACCGATCGGCAGGTACACCGCCACCAGCGTGGTGGTCATCGCCACCACCGGCCAGGCCAGCTCGCGCGCACCCTTGAGTGCCGCGTCCTTGGGAGACAGTCCCTCCTCCACATGGCGATGCACGTTTTCCAGGACAATGATGGCGTCGTCCACCACGATGCCGATGGCCAGCACCATGGCCAGCAAGGTCAGCAGGTTGATGGAGAACCCCATCAGCAACATCAGGAACAGAGCGCCGACCATGGAAAGTGGCACGGCGATGGCGGGAATCAACACGGTGCGGAAGGAGCCAAGGAAAGCGTAAATCACCAGAATAACGATGAGCACCGCTTCCACCAGGGTCTTCACCACCTCGTCGATGGAGTCCTGAATATACTCGGTGCCGTCGTAAGGAATATTGCCTTCCAGACCCTCCGGCATTTGCGGAAAGATCTCGTCTTCCAGCACCTTCCTTACCTCGGCGATCACGTCCAGGGAGTTGGCGTCCGGGGCCACTTCGATACCCATGAACGTGGCCTTCTGGCCGTTGAAGGTCACCGAGGCGGCATAGGATTCCGATCCCAGCTCCACGTCGGCCACGTCCTCGAGGCGCACGATGGCATTGTCCTGGGCGCGGATCACCAGACGCCGGAAGCCGGCGACGTCATTGAGGTCGGTTTCCGCCTTGAGGTCCAGCGCCACATTGGTGCCCTTGGTGCTGCCCACCGCGGCGAGGACATTGTTCTGCTCCAGCGCGGCATAGACATCGGAAGGAGTGATACCCAGCGCCGCCATGCGCTCAGGCTTCAGCCAGGCGCGCATGGCGAAGGTGCGGTCACCGAGAATCCGTGCCCGCTGCACACCGTTGATGGTGGCCAGTTTTGGCTGCACCACGCGCACCAGATAATCGGTGATCTGGTTGTTATCCAGTACCTGGGAGGAAAACGACAAATACATTGCGGCGATGTCATCACCGATGGCCAGCTCCACCGTGGGGTCCTCGGACTCCTCCGGCAGCTCGCTGCGCATCTTGTTCACCTTGGCGACGACCTGCGTCAGGGTTTCGTTGGGATCCTGGCCCAGCCGCACATAAGCCTGGATTGAGGACGCCCCTTGCAGGGATGTGGAAACCAGATAGTCGATGCCGTTCGCCGAAGCGATTTCCTGTTCCAGCGGCGTGGTGATAAAGCCCTGGATCAGGTCCGCGTCGGCACCGGTGTAAATGGTGGTGACGGTGATCACCGCGTTTTCCAGCTCGGGATACTGACGTACGTTCAATTCCGTGGCGGCGCGCAACCCGAGAAGCAGAATAAACAGGCTGACCACCGAGGCCAGAACCGGTTTATTGATGAAGATATCCGTGAATTTCATGGGCGACCTCAGCTGTTCGCCGGCTCGGGCGTGGCTTCCGCGGAAGGCTGTACGTCATTCTCAATAGCCACGGGGGCGTCATTACGCAGCTTGAGCAGGCCACTGGTGGCGACAATCTCTCCGGGTTCCAGACCGGATTCCACCACCACCAGATCACCGCGCTGGCGTCCCAGCTTCACGAACCGCTTGCGCACGATCTTGCCGGCGCCGTCCTCGCTTTGCTGTTCGGCCTGCTCGCCTTCCTTCGCCGGCGCGTCCTGGATCACGAACACCGCGTTACCGTAAGGCGCGTAGGCCACCGCCGTGCGGGGGATCACCACCACCGGTTCGGATTGCGGCAACTGGATGGTGACGTTGGCGAACATACCCGGGCGCATACGCTGATCCGCGTTGTCGAAGGACGCCTGAATGGTGACGTTGCGGGTGGTCTCGTTGACGCCCGGCTCGATGGCGGTGATGGTGCCCTCGAACGTGTCATCCGGGTAAGCGTCCAGCGAGGCACGGGCGGTCAGGCCGGTGCCGATTTTGCTCAGCGTCTGTTCGGGCAGGGCGAAGTTGACGAAGATCGGATCCAGTTGCGCCAGGCTGACCACCGGCGTGCCGGGTTGCAGGTACTGGCCGATATCCACGCGGCGGATCCCCAGCACCCCGTCGAAGGGCGCGCGAATGGTCTTGTAGCTGAGCTGCTGCCGCTGCGCGTCCGCCTGGGCCACGGATTGATCCCTTTGAGCACGGCGGTTATCCAGTTCGGATTGTGAGATCGAGCCTTGTTTGAACAGGCGCTGATAGCGGTCGTATTCCTGACGGGCCAACTGAGCGGTGGCTTCCAGGGCTTTGAGTTGAGCCTGGTCGGCGCGGGATTCCAGCCGCACCAGCAGGTCGCCTTTTTTCACCTGGTCGCCGGAGGTGAACTCGATGGCCGCCACTTCGCCGCCGACCTGGCTGGTGACGTCGACGCCGTTGACCGCTTCCACGGTGCCCACCGCTTCCAGTGACAGCGCCCATTCGTCCCGGGTCGCCTCGGCGGTGGAGACGTTCGCCACCGGCATGGGCATATTGTCGAAGAAGCCCGTCATCATATGGTTGATGAACGCCTTCCAGCCAAAGATGGCGCCGAACAATACGCCAACGCAGACCAGCATAATCACCATGCGTTTTGTCATGATCCAAACCCCGATGTGCAACCTGCTTGTTTAGATATTTTCGTTGCCTGCCAGCTTTCCACGGACCGGACTACGAAGCCGCTGTGGGAAGCGGCCTTGGCGCGAATGCGCCTGGGCCGTTGGTCATTCGCTTGCAAGCAAGCTTCCCACAGCGGCTTCGTAGCATGATCCGTGGAAGCCGGCTTGCTGGCGAATGGCGCGCTGGAGCTTGCAAGGCAGCATACAAGCTCCTACAGCGGCCCTGATACCTGCCGATGGCTATGAATCATTTGGCGAACCGGCGAAACCGGAAACGGATAAAGCTGCGTCCCTGTGGTTTTGATTTTTTCTTTCCTGGCTGGGTCGCTCGGGGCAAGGGCAAATCGACAAAGCGGATCGGAATAATGAGGGCAAACCCGGCGGCCACGGCGTCCAGAATGCCCGAGTGTGCCCAGAAATCAGGCAGGCATCAAGAGGCAGAGAGGGATTCCCCAATAAGCGCCAACACGGTGTTGAGGTGGCGTAATCCCAAAGCGGTGCAAACGATTTGATCCGGATCCGGTTGCAGCAGGTCGCGTTCACGCAAGGGGGCCAGCAGAGCGGCGATGCGCTCCTGATCCACGCCACAGTATTGGCTCAATGTGCATGAAGGAACGCCGTTGACCAGACGCAGTGCGTTCATCAACGCTTCGAACAGAGGATCTTCTATGGCGGTGACACTGCGGCGTGCCTGTTCCGGTGCCTGAAGATAGGCTTCCGGCTGCCGGGTTTTTTGATAACGCAGGCGTTGCCCGTCACGGCGGGTCAGTTTGCCGTGGGCGCCGGCGCCGATCGCCAGGTAGTCGCCAAAGCGCCAATAGTTGAGATTGTGGCGACAGTGGCGACCCGGCCGGGCGAAGGCGGAAACTTCATAGCGCTCATAACCATGGCGCTGCAGCAGGGCAAAGCCCTGCTCCTCGATATCGGCCATGCTGTCTTCGTCGGGTTGGGTCGGAGGCGCGCGATAAAAAGCGGTGTTTGGTTCGATGGTGAGCTCGTACCAGCTCAGATGAGCGGGGGATAACTCGATGGCCGCCTGCAGATCTTCCAAGGCTTGCGCCGGCGTTTGTCCGGGCAGGGCGTGCATCAGATCCAGATTGAAATTATCAAAGCCGGCGGCGCGGGCCAGGGCCACCGCGCGGCGGGCCTCCTCGGGGCCGTGAATACGCCCAAGAGCAGTGAGCTGGCCGGGATCGAAGCTCTGTACGCCGATGGACAGGCGGTTGATGCCGGCTTCGCGGAAGCCTTCGAAGCGGCCCGCTTCCACGGTGCCGGGGTTGGCCTCCAGGGTGATTTCCACGTCGTTGGCCATTGGCAGGCGCTGGCGTAGGCCATCCAGCAGGCGCCGGTAAAAATCGGCGCTCATCAGGCTCGGTGTGCCGCCGCCGATAAAGATCGAAACAACGGGCCGGTCCAACTCACCTTCCAGCCAGCGCTGGTCCGCGTCGAGATCCGCCAGCAGGGCGTCGAGGTATTGGGTTTCAGGCAGCGTGTCGCGCTGATGGGAATTGAAATCGCAATACGGACATTTGCGCACGCACCAGGGTACGTGCACATATAACGCCAGGGGCGGCCGCTCCGGGGTCACGGCAGTGGATGCTCCCGCAGTTGCGCGATCAACTGCTGCAGAGCTCGGGCGCGATGGCTGATGCGGTTTTTTTCTTCCGGCGGCATCTGGGCGGCGGTGCGGTCGTCGCCGCTGATCTGGAAATGCGGGTCGTAGCCGAAACCGAATTCGCCGCGCGGTTCAAGCACGATGCTCCCTTCCCAACTGCCTTGGCAGACCAGCGGTGTCGGGTCCTCGGCGTGGCGCATCAGAACCAATAGCGCCTGGTAACGGGCGGTGCGCGGAGCATCGGGCAGGTCGCCGAGCATTTCCACCAGCAGGGCATTGTTTTTCGCGTCGCTGGCGCCGACACCGGAGAAGCGGGCGGAATAAATGCCGGGGGCGCCATTCAGAGCGTCCACTTCCAGACCGGAGTCATCGGCGATGGCGGGCAGGCCGGTGTGCCGGGCCGCGTTGCGGGCCTTGAGGATGGCGTTCTCGACGAAGGTCAGACCAGTCTCTTCCGCTTCCGGCACATCGAAATCGCTCTGTGGCACGATGGTCATGTCCAGCGGCGCCAGAATGGCGTTCATTTCCTCCAGCTTCTTACGATTGCCGGAAGCCAGAACCACGGTTGCCATGATGTCTCCTTGAGTCAGGGTGTGCGGGACCCGGTGCGCGGTTACCGGGTCACTCGATAGATGGCGATCTCGCCGAACAAGTTCGGCAACAGCCGGGGCAGGGTGCTGCTGCGGTGATCGCGGTTGACCACTTCGCGTTGAATGATGCGGATGTCGTTTTTGCGGCAGTGCGTCTCGAAATCATGCACCGTGCACAGGTGAATGTTGGGGGTATCGTACCACTCGTAGGGCAGAGCGGAAGATACCGGCATGCGCCCCTTGAAAGCGAGATAGCTGCGCACCCGCCAGTGGCCGAAATTGGGGAAGGTGATGATCGCCTCGCGGCCCACCCGCAACATTTCCGCGAGGATGCGGTCCGGGCGCAACACCGCCTGCAGGGCCTGGGTCATCACCACGTAATCGAAGCGATCGTTCTGGAAGTTGTCCAGACCATTGTCCAGATCCTGCTCGATCACGTTGACGCCATTTTCGAAACAGGCGGCCAGATTGTCCTGGTCGATCTCCAGGCCATAGCCGCGAACCCCCTTGCTCGCTTTCAGGTGAGCCAGCAGCGCGCCATCACCACACCCCAGGTCCAGCACGGTGGCATTGCGCGGGATCCAGTCGCTGATCAGGCTCAGATCATTACGCTCGGGCATCCACTCGCGGATTCGCTGTGCATCATTGGCCATCGGCGTCCACCTCATCGGCCACCCGGCGCAGGTAAGCGCCGAACAGCTTCACATACTCCGGGATCGGCAGAAGGAAAGCATCGTGCCCCTTGGGCGTGTCGATCTCCGCGTAGCTGACGTCGCGGCCCACATGGGTGAGGGCGTTGACGATTTCACGGCTGCGCTCCGGCGAGAAGCGCCAGTCGGAATTGAAGGACATCACCAGAAAGCCGCAACGGGTACGCTCCAGCGCTTCCTCCAGGGTTCCGCCCTGTTCGCGGGCCGGATCGAAATAATCCAGCGCCTTGGTCATCAGCAGATAGGTATTGGCGTCGAAATTACGGGAGAAGGTTTCGCCCTGGTGACGCAGATACGACTCCACCTGGAATTCCACATCGAAGCCGAAATGGAAGCGGCCGGAGCGCAAGTCGCGGCCGAACTTCATGCGCATGGCGTCGTCGCTGAGATAGGTGATGTGCCCGACCATGCGCGCCAGGATCAGGCCCTGACGAGGGTAAGTGTCATGCAGATAATAGCGGCCGCCGTGGAAATTCGGGTCGGTGAGGATGGACTGGCGGGCGACTTCATTGAAGGCGATGTTCTGAGCCGACAGCTTGGGGGCCGCGGCAATGACCACGGAGTGACGCAGGCGCTCCGGGAAATCGATCGCCCATTGCAGCGCCTGCATGCCGCCGAGGCTGCCGCCGACCACCGCCGCCCACCGCTCGATGCCCAGAGCATCGGCCAGCCGGGCCTGACTCTTGACCCAGTCCTTCACCGTCATCATCGGGAAGTCCGGCCCCCAGAGCTGACCGGTCTCCGGATTGGTGGAGGTGGGGCCACTGGAGCCGTGGCAGCCACCCAGATTGTTCAGGCACACCACGAAGAAGCGATTGGTGTCGATGGGCTTGCCCGGACCGATGCAGCTGTCCCACCAGCCCGGACGTTTCTCGTCCATGCCGTGATAACCCGCGGCGTGGTGATGGCCGGACAGGGCATGGCAAATCAACACCGCGTTATTGGCGCTGGCATTGAGGTTGCCATAGGTCTCGTAGACAAGGTCGTAGGATGGCAACTGACGCCCACACTCCAGCTCCAGTGGCTGGTCCACATGGAGGGTATGGGGCTGTACCAGGCCCACGGAGTCCTGGGGGATCGATTCGGGCATTTCGGGTCATCATCCAAAGGTGAGGCAAAGTCTATCGACCCCCCCCAAGGCATGCAATGCGGCCACCCCGGTATTGTGGTCCATGCGCTGCATTCGCTGGCAAGCCAGCTTCCCACGGAAGGGGCCATGAAGTCGCTGTGGGAAGCTGGCTCGCCAGCGAATGCCTGCGTGTTGCGTTTCAGAGCGCTGTCCACGAGCCGCGAATGTTATTCTTGTCGGGTCGATCGGTGAGAAGGGGACATGATGAGCAACAGGAACGTTAATGGCACGGGGGCACGGGCAACGGTGGATCGCCTATATGCCTTGGTCGCCAATGACGAGGATGCGCGGACCTGCACGGACATCAGCGAAGAAGCCTGCCGTGAGGTGCCGGGCAATTTTTTCAAAATCATTGTCGCCAATCTGCTTTCCAAGATCGGCGATTTGCTGATCAACCCGAAAACCGTGCTCGCCTGGCTGATCGGTGCGGTGGGGGCCCCCGGGTTTCTGACCGCCGCCTTGGTGCCGATCCGCGAATCCGGATCACTGATTCCGCAGTTGCTGATTGGCGCCTGGATGCGCCGGCATCCGGTGCGCAAGGGATTCTGGGTTCTCGGCTCGGTGATTCAAGGGCTCTGTGTGCTGGGCATGGCGCTGGCGGTGTGGCAATGGCGGGGGCTGGCGGCCGGTCTGGCTATCACCGGTCTGCTGGTGGTGTTCAGTCTGGGCAGGGGCTTCTGCTCGGTGGCGATGAAGGATGTGCAAGGCAAGTGCATTCCCAAGGCCCGGCGCGGCCGTCTTACCGGTCTCGCCGCGACGCTGTCCGGTCTGGTGACGCTCGGGGTCGGCTTGGTGCTGTTCCGCGGTGGCCAGGATCCGGGCATGGTGTTCTATTCCGTGTTGCTGGTGGGGGCCGCGCTGGCGTGGTTGCTGGCGGCGGGGGTATTCGCCTTGGTGGATGAATTCGCTGGCGAAACCGCCGGTGGTGGTCATGCCTTGAAGGATGCCTGGCGCAGCCTCGGGCTGCTGATCAGTGACGCGCCTTTCCGTAACTTCGTGATTGCCCGGGCCCTGCTGATGGCGTCCGCTCTGGGGTCGCCGTTTCTGGTGGTGCTGGCGCAGAAGCAGAATTCCGGCGCCGCGCTGCTGGGCGGGTTCCTGGTGGCGTCGAGTCTGGCCAGCACCGTCTCCGCCAGTGTATGGGGGTTCATGGCCGACGCTTCCAGCCGCAAGGTTATGATCCGTGGCGGCGGCCTGGCCTCGGCCACCTGCCTGCTGGTGGCGGTGCTGGCTCTGGCCGGCGAAGGCGCCGCCGCCTGGTTCTATCCTTTCGCCTTCTTCGTGCTGGCCATCGCTCATGCCGGCGTACGCATTGGTCGCAAAACCTACCTGGTGGACATGGCCGGCGGCACCAAGCGTACCGACTACACTGCGGTGAGCAATACCGTGATCGGCGTGCTGCTGCTGGCGGCTGGTGGCGTCAGCGCGGCGGTGTCGCTGCTGGGTACCGAGTGGGCGTTGATCAGCCTCGGTGCGATGGGCGTGCTGGGGACGCTGTGGTCATGGAAGTTACCGGAGGTGGAGTAGAGCGCTGTCGTGAGTGGACGGAGTGTGGATAGGGGGGTGTTTTTTGGCCCTGGCGTCACGGTGACCTGTGCTAGGATTTGCGCTTCGGTCTCGATTTGGGGGAGGCCGGATCATAATAACCAACGGGATAACAAGCGGAGGGAAACCGTGAAAAAATCAATTGCTCAAATACCTGTTGTTCTGGCCGCCGTCGCGGCAACGCTGTCTCCTCTCGCCCATGCCGAGGATCCGCGCCTGCTGGTCGGCGGCTCGCTGATGCGTGACGAGAGTAATCTGGATGAGGTGGTGGAAAGTATCGATCCGTTCATCCATGCCAGTGCACCCGATGCGGAATGGGGGACGGACCTCTATGTGGGGGTCGCCTTCAATCCGTATTTCCAGGCCCGTTTCGGGTATCGCCAGTTCGGTGACGCCGAAACCCGGATTTACAGTGGCAGGATGGAGGTGGAAGCGGACGGAGTCTATGTGGCTCTGGATGGCCTGATGCCGGTGACGGAGCGGTTGTCACTGGGAGGGACGCTGGGCATACAGAGTGTGGACGTGACCCTGAAAGTCAGCGATGGCTACAACGGCTTCAAGGACGATGACGATGCCCGCGATTTCTTCTACGGCTTACGGTTGCAGTATCTGGTAACCGACCAGCTCGCGGTGATCGCGGCCTATAACCGCTACAAGTTCGAGATCGACGCCAACGGCGTGGACGATCTGGAATACGACAGCGTGGGAATAGGCGCGCAATATCGGTTCTAGGCATTACAGACCGGACTACGAAGCCGCTGTGGGAGCTTGCTTGCAAGCGAATCTTGGGACCTGAAAGCTCATTCGCTTGCAAGCAAGCTTCCCACGGAGGGGTTATGCCGCCTCGAACAACAGATCCCAGACGCCATGCCCGAGCCGCGCGCCACGGCGTTCGAATTTGGTTTCCGGCCGCCACGCGGGGCGTTCGGAGAATTGACCGGCGCCGGCGGGATTGCGGAAGCCTGGCGCCTGGTTCATCACCGCCATCATATGTTGCGCGTAGTCTTCCCAGTCGGTGGCCATGTGCAGGGTGCCGCCTTGCTTTAATTTGCCGCGCACCAGCGCCACCCATTCCGGCTGAACGATGCGGCGTTTGTGATGCTTCTTCTTGTGCCATGGGTCGGGGAAATAGAGCTGTACCCGCGACAGGCTGTGATCGGGGATGCACAGATTAAGGATGTCCACCGCGTCATCGCAGTAGCTGCGCAAGTTGCTCAGGCCTTGTTCCTCAATTTCCATCAGCAGTGCACCGACGCCGGGCCGGTGCACCTCCACGCCAATGAAATCCTGCTCCGGCGCAGCGGCCGCCATGGCGGCGAGGGAATGGCCCATGCCGTAGCCGATTTCCAGTACCCGGGGGGCGTCGCGGCCAAACACTGCTTCCGGTTCCAACGGGCCGCCGGCGCGTTCCAGGCCATAGCGCGGCCACAGGGTTTCCAGGGCGTGACGCTGGCCAACGGTAAGGCGGCCTTCACGCAGAACGAAGCTGCGTACCTTGCGCATCACCTTGCCGGTGGTCGGGTCTTTGTCCTGGTTGATGAAATCGAGCATGGTGCCGGTCTTGGTGGAGTCGGGGGTGGGATTGTAGCAGAGCCCGCAGGCTGATTCGCTGCCAGGGCAGCTTCCCACAGCGGCTCCGTGGCTCCTCTCTGTGGGAAGCTGCCTTGGCAGCGAATGTGGTGCGATTCTCGCGGCGGTTACCGGCTCACGCCGTCCAGCGGCGAGGATGCGGTGGCGTAGGCCTTGCGTGGCATGCGGCCGGCCAGGAACGATTCGCGGCCGGCTTCGATGGCCTTGCGCATGGCCGAGGCCATCAGAATCGGTTTGTTCGCATGGGCCACGGCGGAGTTCAGCAGCACACCGTCACAACCCAGCTCCATGGCGATGGCGGCGTCGGAAGCGGTGCCCACGCCGGCATCGACGATGATCGGCACTTCCGCCTCTTCCAGGATCAGGTGGATATTGTGCGGGTTGAGGATGCCAAGGCCGGAGCCGATCAGCGAGCCCAGCGGCATCACCGCCACGCAGCCCATGGATTCCAGTTCCTTGGCCACGATCGGGTCGTCGTTGGTGTACACCATCACCTTGAAGCCGTCGTCCACCAGGGTTTGGGCGGCTTTCAGGGTGTGGGTGATATTCGGATACAAGGTCTTCTGGTCGCCCAGCACTTCCAGTTTCACCAGGTCATGACCGTCCAGCAGTTCCCGTGCCAGCTTGCAGGTGCGCACCGCGTCGTCGGCATTGAAGCAGCCGGCGGTGTTGGGAAGGATGGTGTACTTGTCCGGGCTGACGAAGTCCAGCAGGTTGGGTTCGTCGGCGTTCTGCCCGATATTGGTACGGCGAATCGCCACGGTGACGATTTGCGCGCCGCTCTCCTCGATGGCCGATCGGGTCTCCTCGAAATCCTTGTACTTGCCGGTGCCGATCAGCAGCCGGGAGGAATAGGTTTTTCCTGCGATATCGAGTAGGTCGGACATGATGGCCTCGGTTGAGATGGGTGGGTTAAGGAGAAGGGGGAGCCGGAGGCTCACCCACCCCCTATGGCGTGCACGATTTCCACGACATCCCCGTCGCTCAGCAGATGATCGGCGTGGGCGCTTTTGGGGACGATATCCCGGTTCACTTCCACCGCCAATCGTCGTCCGCTCAGATTCAGGGCCTGAACCAGATCGGCCACGGTGCGGCCGGACAGGGAAAAGGGTTCGCCGTTTACGGTCAGGGTGGTCATCATTCAATCCACGGAACGGAATAAAGCCCAGGCCAGCATCAGCCAGCCCACGATCAGGGCGACACCGCCAAGGGGTGTGATCGCGCCGAGCCAGCGTTGGCCGCTGAGCACCAGTAGATACAGGCTACCACTGAACACCACCATGCCGGCAAACATCACCCAACCGGCGGTGATGGCGGCGCCGGCGGAGAATTGGCGGGCCAGCAGGCCAGCCAGCAACAGGGCCAGGGCATGATAGAAGTGGTATTGGCTGGCGGTCTCCCAGATGGCCAGATCGGCGGGACTGACCCGTGCCTTGAGACCGTGGGCGCCGAACGCGCCCAGCATCACCGCGAGGGCACCGTTGAGCGCGCCGAGAGTGAGTAACGCATTCATTGAGAGCCATCCCTCATGCGTGGGTGATCGGGAAAGGTAGTGGAAAAACGCCGGAATTATAACGCAAACGCCACCCGAAGGTGGCGTGCAAAAGGCAGAAAAGCAAACAAAGCAAAAGTAACAAAAACAAAATCAGCGCATTACGGGTTCGTGCAACGATCAGGCAGCAATGGCGTTACGCAGCTTCTTGATCGCGTTGTTCTCCAACTGGCGGATCCGCTCGGCGGACACACCGTACTCATCAGCCAGTTCCTGCAGGGTGGACTTGCTGTCCGCCAGCCAGCGGCGTTCCAGAATATCGCGGCTGCGATCATCCAGCGCCAGCAGGGCGGAGCCCAGCTTGCGGGAATTGCGGTCCTGGTCGTCCTGCTCGGCGAGCAGCTCCGCGGGGTCGCTGTTGTCGCTGTGCAGGTACGCGGCCGGTGACGGAATGGTGTTGTCCTCATCGTCATTGATGGGGCCGTCGAAGCTGGCATCATAGGCGCCCAGCCGACCTTCCATTTCCTTCACCTGTTCCGGGGTCACTCCCAGATCATCGGCCACCCGGGCGGCTTCTTCCGGCGTCAACCGGCCCAGACGTTTCTTCTGACCTCGCAGGTTGAAGAAAAGTTTCCGCTGAGCCTTGGTGGTGGCCACCTTGACGATGCGCCAGTTACGGATCACGTATTCGTGAATCTCCGCCTTGATCCAATGCACCGCGAAGCTGACCAGGCGCACGCCCTTGGCCGGATCAAAGCGTTTCACCGCCTTCATCAGACCGACGTTACCTTCCTGGATCAGATCGCCCAGCGGCAGGCCGTAGCCGGTGTAGCTGCGCGCGATATGCACGACGAAGCGCAGGTGGGCCAGTACCATATTGCGGGCGGCGTCCAGGTCTTCCTGAAAGTACAACCGCTCCGCCAGTACCCGCTCTTCCTCGGCACTGAGCACCGGCACGGCGTTGACCGCGCGGATATAAGCGTCCAGGTCATTACCCGGTACCGCCAGCGGCATGGCCTGTGCACGTTGCAGTTGTGTGTTCATGTATCCCTTCTCCCTTTTGGATGGGAAAGATATTAGCACTCGGTCCCTTTGAGTGCTAATAGGGGTTTTGGTTCCCCGCTATCGTCGGAATCAATAATGATCCCGCTCTCCCGATCGGACCCCGATCTGGGTCAATGATTCCATGATTGGATGACGAATCGATGTAACAGGAGGTAAAAAGCAGGATCGCGAGCTCGGATATAACTACAGAGCCACTGTGGGAAGCTTGCTTGCAAGCGAATGGGGTTTGATCCCAAAAGATTCGCTTGCAAGCAAGCTTCCCACAGCGGCTTCGTAGTCCGGTCTTTGGGCGCCTAGAACTGCGGCTCGATCTCACCCAGGTGCCGGCTCACCGCCAGCCAGGCGCCAAGCAGGCCCAGGGCGCCGCTGAACAGCGGCAGGATCAGCGCGGTTGCCGGGGACATCCCGGTGAGCGAATATTCACTTCCATACAGGTCAAGGAGCTGATTGACTGGTTCTCCCAGCCACCACAGGGCGGTGCCAACCAGGATCAGCGCCCCCAGCCCGCCAGCGAAACCGCAGCAGAATCCGCTATAGAGGAAGGGACGGCGGACAAAACCGTCGGTGCCGCCGACAATCTTGATCACCACGATTTCCTCGCGGCGGCTCTCAATGGCCAGCCGCACCGTATTGACCACCACCAGTACCACGGCCGCGGCCAGGGCCAGGGTCAGCACGCCGATCAGGCGCTGCCCCAGCTCGATAATGGCGTGCAGACGCCGGACCCAGGCCACATCCAACTGGGCCAGATCCACTTCCGGCAGTTTGGACAGGCGTTGCTGCAAGGCCTCCAGCGCTTCCGGTTCATTGCTGGACGGGAACACCACGATCAATGGCGGCAGCGGGTTATCCGGCAGAGCCTCAAGCACGTCACCGAAGCCGGATTGCTCGCGGAACTCGTCCAGCGCCTGCTGGCGGGTGATCACCTCGGTGTCCGCCACGCCGTCCAGGGCCGCCCAGTCCTTGGCCAGAGCCCGCTGCCGTTCCTCCTTGATGTCCATCTTCAGGAACACGGACAGATGGGCGCGGCCATCCCAGCCCTGGGTGATCACCCGGGCGTTGTCCAACAGCACTGACAGGCCGGTGGGCAAGGCCAGGGCGATGGCGATCACCAGAATGGTGAGCAGGGTGCTGCCGGGGGTGCCGCGCATGCGCCCGAGGGCGTCCGCCAGCGAATCCCGGTGATGGTGGCGCCAGGCGGTGAAATGATCGCCCAGGGAAGTGCGGGCGCTGCGGGCGCCGGCGGGGCGTTTTGGATTACGCGCCATACCAGTCTCCGGCGGCCGGGGTGGCGCTCTCGACGCCATCATGAATCAGGTTGCCTTCGCGCAGAGTCAGCAGGCGGTGGCGGTAGCGGGCGATCAGCGACAGGTCGTGAGTGGCGATCAGTACCGCCACGCCGACCCGGGCGAAGTCGTGGAACAGGTCCATGATCTCCGCGGACAGCGCCGGGTCCAGGTTACCGGTGGGCTCGTCGGCCAGCAGCAGCGGCGGCTTGTTGACCACGGCCCGGGCGATGCCCACCCGCTGTTGTTCGCCGCCGGAAAGCATGATCGGGTTCTGCTTCTCCTTGCTGAGCAGGCCGACCTTGTCGAGGGCGGCGCGTACCCGTTTGCCGATATCCGCCTTGGGGAAACCGGCGATCACCAAGGGCAGGGCCACATTGTCGAACACGCTGCGATCGAACAGCAACTGGTGGTTCTGGTGGACCATGCCAATCTTGCGGCGCAGCAACGGGATATGGCGGTTGCCGAAACCATTCAGGTTTTGCCGGCCGACGAAGATCTGCCCCTGGGTCGGGCGCTCGATCATCATGATCAGCTTGAGCAAGGTCGATTTGCCGGCGCCGGAATGGCCAGTGAGAAAGGTGAGCTGCCCGGCGGGCAACTCGAACGACACCCTGCGCAGGGCGTCCTTGCCACTGGCGTAGCGTTTGCTGACCCGGTCGAATTTGATCATGGATGCTGGTCTCGTTGAGCGTGCTGGGAAGCTTCGATCAGGAGGTAACGTCCTCGAACAAGGCCTGCACGAATTCCTCCGCGTTGAAGGGGCGCAGATCCTCCAGACGCTCACCGACCCCAATGAAACGGATCGGCAGACCGGTGCGTTTGGCCAGAGCGAACAGGATGCCGCCTTTGGCGGTGCCATCCAGTTTGGTCAGTACCAGGCCGGTGACGCCGGCGGTTTCACGGAATTCCAGGGCCTGGTTGATGGCGTTCTGGCCGGTGCCGGCGTCCAGCACCAGCAGTACTTCGTGGGGCGCCTCCGGGGACAGCTTTTTCATTACCCGGGTGACCTTGGACAGCTCTTCCATCAGGTTGCCGCGGGTGTGCAGGCGGCCGGCGGTATCGGCGATCAGCACATCCGCCTGGCGGGACTGGGCGGCCTGCACCGCGTCATAGATGACACTGGCGGAGTCGGCGCCGGTATGCTGCGCCACCACCGGAATATCATTGCGTTCGCCCCATACCTGCAATTGCTCCACGGCGGCGGCGCGGAAGGTATCGCCTGCGGCCAGCATCACATTGCGGCCCTCCGCCTTGAAGCGGCAGGCCAGCTTGCCGATGGTGGTGGTCTTGCCGACGCCGTTCACGCCCACCATCAGGATCACGTAAGGTTTGTGCGTGCCGTCGATGACCAGCGGCTGATCCACTGGCACCAGCAGCTTGCGCAGCTCTTCCTGCAGCGCTTCGTAGAGGGCGTCGGCGTCCACCAGTTCCTGGCGGCCGACGCGCTCGGTCAGCGCCTGGATAATCACATCGGTGGCCTCCACGCCGACGTCCGCCACCAGCAACTGGGTCTCGATCTCCTCGAAGATTTCGTCGTCGATCTCCTTGGCGCCCACCAGCAGATCCGCCAGGCCCTTGCCCAGATTCTTGCTGGTCTTGCTCATGCCCGCCTTCATGCGGGCCCAGAAACCGGCCTTGTCTTCTTCCTCGGTCGCTACCGGTGCGCTGGGTTCAGGCTCGGGCTCGGCGGCGGCCACGGGCGTCTCCGGCTCCGCGCTTTCCACGGGCACCGGTGTGGCTTCACGCCGCTCCGCCGGAGGGGCGGCGGGGGCCGGCTCGCTGGACTCTGTCTCGTTCGCGGAGGGTTCGGCCGGGGCCGCTTCCTCGCGGTCGCGGCGGAACATGCGCGAGAAGAAACCGCCTTTCTTTTGCTCCTTCTCGGCAGGGTTATCGTCGTCGCGGGAAACTTCGTCGTTCATGATCAGTCGTATCCATCGGGTTGTCCGGCCGAGGCCGGAAGAACCCGCCCTGGTGGCGGATTCGGAAAAAGCGTCGCCCGCGTCGGCGGGCGAGCGGGTATCCTACCACTGTCGCGGAACCTGTTCATGGCCTATGCGACGCCACCGTGAACGCGGTACGGCGGTCGGCCCCCAACCGGCCGTTGGCAAAAAAGGGGGGCGCCGGCGCGGCGGTGGCGCGAGTCCGGCATTTCCGATCAGAGCATGAGAGGACGTTTGATGAGAATCCTGGTGGTAGCGTTGGTGCTGGGGATGCTGTCATCCCTGGCCCGGGCGGATTTACCGACCCACGAATTCAGTCTGGATAACGGTTTGCGCGTATTGGTGCGCGAGGATCACCGGGCGCCAGTGATCACGGTGATGATCTGGTTCAAGGCGGGCAGCATCGATGAGGCCCCCCATGAAACCGGGCTGGCCCACCTGCTCGAGCACATGATGTTCAAAGGCACCAAGCATCTGGGGCCGGGTGAGTACTCTCGGATCGTGGCCCGCTTTGGCGGCAGCGACAACGCCTTCACCAGTTACGATTACACCGCTTATTTCCAGCAGTATGAGTCCTCGCGGTTGGCCCTGGCGCTGGAGCTGGAAGCGGAGCGCCTCAAGAACCTGGAAATTGACGACCAGGAATTTCACCGTGAGCTGCGGGTGGTGATGGAGGAGCGTCGGCAGCGCACCGACGATAACCCCAATGCTCTGGCCTGGGAGAAATTCCAGGCGGTGGCACGGCCCGGCACCGGCTATGCCCACCCGATCATCGGCTGGCGCGACCTGCTGGCCCAACTGCAACCGGAGCAGGCGCGCAGCTGGTTCCAGCGTTATTACGTGCCGTCCAACGCCACCCTGGTAATCGCTGGCGACGTCACCGAGGAACAGGTGCGGCCGCTGGTGCAGCGCTTCTTCGGTAAGTTGCCGGCCGGGCAAACGCCGCCACGACCGAAACTCAGTCTGGAGCCGCCTGCCGGAGAACGGCGCCTGTCCCTGCGCTTGCCGGTGAAAGTGCCGGCCCTGTACATGACCTATAACGTCCCGTCACTGACCACCGCCGAGGACAAAAAAGCGTTCTATACCCTGACCATGCTGGCCGGGGTTCTGGATGGCGGTCTCAGCGCCCGCATCGAAACGGATCTGGTGCGGGGGCAGCGTCTGGCCGCCGGTGCTGGCGCCGGTTACAGCGGTTTGCAGCGGGGCAGCGGTACCTTTACGTTCACCGCCACGCCGAACCCGGACGTGACCCTGGAGCAGTTGGAACAGGCCTTGCTGGATCAGGTCCGTGCCCTGGCCGAAACGCCGCCCAGCGCGGAGGAGATGGAGCGGGTGCGCGCCAGTGTCACCGCCAGCCAGGTGTATCAGCGGGATTCGGTGATGGGCCAGGCCATGGAACTGGGCATGCTGAGCACGCTGGGTCTGGACTGGCGACTGGCCGGCGAGTTCGAGGCCAACCTCGCCGAGGTCACCGCCGAGGACGTGCGGGATGCGGCCCGCCAGTGGTTGGTGGATGAGCGCCGTACCACCGCCCTTGTTTTGCCAAAAGAGCTGCCAAAAGAGCTGCCAGAGGCGGCGAAGCCAGAGAATGCACAGCCGGAGGAACAATAATGCGCGCGATGAAAACAGCGATTCTGGGTGTGATGTGCGCATGGTTGCTGGCCGGCTGCGCCAGTTTCCCCGCCTCGGAACGGCAGGTGCGCCAGGCGGAGCCGGCGGCGCCGGAGCTGGATATCCAGTCCTGGCATACCTCCGGCGGCGCCCGGGTGATGTTCGTCCAGAGTGAGGCGCTGCCCATGCTGGACGTGCGTTTGGTAATGAATGCCGGTGGTGCCCGTGATGGTGATCTGCCGGGGCTGGCGGCCATGACCAGTGCGCTGATTGGCGAGGGAGCCCGGGGGTTGAGCGTGGATGACATCGCCCGGGGCTTCGAGGACAAGGGCGCGCAGTTCTCTTCCGGCAGTTACCAGGATATGGCCGTGATCAGCCTGCGTACCCTGTCCGAGCCGCAATGGCGGGATCCGGCCCTGACCCTGCTGGCGCGGGTGGCGGGCCAGCCCACCTTCCCGCCGGACGCCCTGGAACGCATTCGCACCCAGATGCTGCAGGGGCTGAAGATGGAGCGCCAGGTGCCGGGCCCGCAGGTTCAGAAGGCCTACCAGAAGCTGCTGTTCGGCGATCACCCCTATGGGCATGCGGAGGGCGGTACCCTGGAAAGCCTGCCAGGTATTCAGCGTCAGGATTTGGTGGATTACCACCAGCGCTATTACACCGCCGGCAATACCGTCATCGCTCTGGTCGGCGATGTCAGCCGGGCCCAGGCCGAGCGGATCGCCCAGCGTCTCAGCGATGCCTTGCCGCAAGGCGGTGCGGCGCCGGCGTTGCCCCGGGCCAGGGCGCTGCCCACCCGCAAAGTGGAGCACCTGACTTTCCCGTCCACCCAGACCCATATTCTGCTCGGCAACCAGGCCACCTGGCGCGGTGATCCGGATCATGTTGCCTTGTACGTGGGCAACTACATCCTTGGCGGCGGCGGCTTTGCGTCCCTGCTTACCCAGGAGGTGCGCGAGAAGCGCGGCTACGTGTATGGCATTTCCAGCTACTTCAAGCCCATGGCCGCTGGTGGCCCATTCACGGTACAACTACAAACCGCGAACGATAATGCCAGTGATGCGCTCGCGCTGACCCTGGACCAAATCCGCCGGTTTATCGCCGAAGGGCCCAGCGAGGAGGAACTGGCCATGGCCAAGGACAACATTCTTGGCGGCATGGCACTGGAAACCGCCGACAACGGCGATATTATCGGCCAGCTCGGTGCCATCGGCTTCTATGATCTGCCTCTGGACTATCTGCAACGGTTCAACCAGCAGGTGCGGGATCTGACCGTGGCGGACATCCAGGCGGCAATGCGCAAGGCCGTGGACCCGGACCATCTGGCGATCGTCAGTATCGGCCCGGAAGCACCCGCGCAGCCCGCCAAGCAAACGGTCGAAAGCAATGAAAGCCAAGGGAAAAACCAGTAAAGGGCAGGTGCGGATCATCGGCGGCGAATTTCGCGGCCACCGTCTTCACTTCGTCGACCAGGGGGGCGATCTGCGCCCCTCCGGGGACCGTATGCGCGAAACCCTGTTCAACTGGTTGCAATGGGAGTTGTCCGGGGCCCGCGTACTGGATTTGTTCGCCGGCTCCGGGGCCTTGGGCGCGGAAGCCCTGAGCCGGGGTGCCGGGCGCGCCATTCTGGTGGAGAAAAAAAAGGAGCGCTGTGCCGACCTGTCCCGTCAACTGCGTCCCTTGTTCGGGGAGCGGGTGATGGTACAGTGCGCCGACGCCTTGAAATGGTTGCCAAGGACAGCGGAGCGTTTCGACTTGGTGTTCATTGACCCGCCCTACGATCTGGGGCTGGCGGAACCCGCCTGCCGCGCTCTGGAGGAGCTCAAGTTGCTGATGCCCGAGGCGCTGATCTACGTCGAGTCCCGGCGTCAGGACGGAGCGCCGGAAGTGCCGGAGAATTGGCGGCTACTGAAGGAAAAAAGCGGCGGCGACGTGCTCGCCCGGCTGTTCCAGCGGGAATAACGCGAAGAGAAACGCTTCGGGAACATGAAACCGAACAGTCTTCGCTGCCAAGGCAGCTTCCCACAGGGAGCTACGAAGTCGCCGTGGGAAGCGAGCTTGCTCGCGAATAGCAATGGTCCTCTTTATATAAAGAAGGGACCACGAGGTTTCGAAAACACTGAGGAACGTATATGTGGCTTGCCGTGGCGGCAGTGGTTGCCGGCCTGATTGTTCTTGTCTGGAGTGCTGACCGGTTTGTCGATGGCGCCGCCACCACGGCCCGTTACGCGGGTATGCCATCGTTGTTGATCGGCATGGTGGTGATCGGCTTTGGCACCTCGGCGCCGGAAATGGTGGTCTCCGCCCTGGCCGCCGTGGATGGCAATCCGGGGCTGGCATTGGGTAATGCCTATGGCTCCAACATCACCAATATCGCTTTGATCCTCGGCCTGGTGGCGGCGATCAGTCCGATCGCCGTGCATTCCTCTGTGCTGCGCAAAGAACTGCCCATACTGCTGGTGATCACTCTGCTGTCCGCGGCGCTGATCCATGACGATCTGGTCAGCCGCATGGACGCGGTGGTGTTGCTGCTGGTCTTCGCGGCGCTGATGGGGTGGTCCATCTATCAGGGCATGCGGGGAGAAGGCGACCCTCTGGGTGGAGATGTGGACCAGGAGGCGTTCGCCCATCCGATGAGCAAGGGACGGGCTCTGTTCTGGATGCTGCTGGGGCTGGCCTTGCTGGTGGTCAGCTCCCGTATTCTGGTCTGGGGCGCGGTGGAAATTTCCCAGGCGCTGGGGGTCAGTGACCTGATCATCGGTCTGACCGTGGTCGCCATCGGCACCTCCCTGCCGGAACTGGCTTCCAGTCTGGTCGCCATCCGCAAAAACGAGCACGATCTGGCGCTGGGCAATGTGCTAGGCTCCAACCTGTTCAATACCCTGGCGGTGGTGGGGATCGCCGGCGCGATTCATCCGGTGGCGGTGGAACCGGCGGTGCTTTATCGGGACTGGGCGGTGATGACCGGCCTGACCCTGCTGCTGTTCGTGTTCGGGTATGGCTTCCGTGGCCGGGGGCGAATCAATCGCTTGGAAGGCTCGGTATTGCTGGTTATTTATCTGGCCTACACCGGTTATCTTGTGACCACCATGGTGCCTTGACGCGGTGACGATGGCGGCGAGCAAAAGAAGGTGGGCCGCCGGGGGGCGCCCGGCCGTGAAAGCCACGGCGAAAAGAGGACAATGGAATGCGTGAGCGTCTGGAGCAGCAGTCTTTTCTGGCTTTTCTGATTCTGGTGACGGTGGCCTTCTTGTTGCTGCTGCGCCCTTTTTATGCGCCGGTGTTCTGGGCCTTCGCGGTGGCACTGATCTTTTTTCCGATGCAGCGCCGTCTGTTGGCGCGCTGGCCGGGGCGGCGCAATCTGGCCGCCATGATCACCTTGCTGCTGAGCATCGTGGTGGTGGTCATCCCGGTGCTGGTGGTGGCGGCCTCCTTCATCCGGGAAGGGCTGGCGGTGTATGACCGCGTGCAACAGGGGGAATTTGATCCGGCCAGCTATCTGCAAAAACTGGAGATGGCCTTCCCTTCCGCCCATTACTGGTTGCAACGTCTGGGGGTGGATTTCTCCGATCTGGGCGCGCAGTTGATGTCGGGTCTGAAGGCCGCCGGCCAGTTCCTGGCCAAGCGGGCGCTGGATGTGGGCCAGAATACGTTCCAGTTCTTCGTCAATCTCGGCCTGATGCTGTATCTCACCTTCTTCCTGCTGCGTGACGGCCCCGCTTTGGTGAATCTGCTGATCCGGGCGCTGCCGCTGGGTGATGACCGGGAGCGGATGATCTTCAGCAAATTCGCCGAGGTGACCCGGGCCACGGTGAAAGGTAATCTGGTGATCGCGGTGATCCAGGGGGCGCTGGGAGGGCTGATTTTCTGGGTTCTGGGTATGCCGGCGGCGGTGCTGTGGGCGGTGGTGATGGCGCTGTTGTCGTTGATTCCAGCCCTGGGGGCGAGTCTGGTGTGGGTGCCGGTGGCGTTGTATATGTACGCCACCGGGGATGTGACTGAAGCGGTGATTCTGGTGCTGTTCGGTGTCTTCGTCATCGGGCTGGTGGACAACCTGCTGCGCCCGGTTCTGGTCGGCCGCGACACCAAACTGCCGGATTATCTGGTGTTGTTTTCCACCCTGGGCGGGTTGACGTTGTTCGGTATCACTGGCTTCGCCCTGGGGCCGTTGCTGGCGGGCCTGTTTGTTTCGTTCTGGCAAATTTTCATTCAGGAGTTCAATGTGGACGCCGATGAAAACGGGAACCCGGCCGTCGCGGACGGGTCCATGGAAGAACAGCCGGTACCGGAGCCTGAAGTCCGGATTCCGGGGGGTAATAAGGACGACAACGGCGATAACGAGAGAGAATGATGAAATTCCTGCTGCTGCCCATGATGCTGCCATTCCTGATGGCCATGACCATGTCCGGGTGCGAGGACGAGGACGGCGATGGTGGCCGCTTCCGGTCCAGCGCCACGGTGTACTACTACAATCAGATCACGCATAACGGCAATGCCGATCAGACCGCGCTGACCGTGGATCTGACCATCGATGATGAGAGCATCACCGGGCAGGGCTATTCTGATGAAGCCGAGGGGCCGAGCCTGCAAGTCACCATCGATGACGCCAACGACAATCAGGACAATAGCGTGCAGATGACTGGCGTCAGCGGCAGCGGTTCGACCCTGTTCCAGCAGCGTCTGCGTCTGGCCAACGATACCGGTTACACCTTGGTGTCTTACGGCGACCTTACCACGGGTGCCGCTCAGGCCAAGCTGTTGCCCCAGGAAATTGGCGATGTGCCCAGTGGCACGGTGCGCTTCCGGGTGATCAATACGGTGACGTTTTCCGATGCATTCTCCATAGATGTACGCGTTAACGGCGACGACACTGCTTTCGGGACGGATCTACAACGTGGTGATGTCACCGGTTACCAGACCATGAACAGCGGGCGCCTGAATATGGAAGTGCTGGTTAACGGCGTTTCCCCGGAACGTCGTATTACCCGGGTGGACTGCGCCATGAATGGTGGCCGCAGCTACGATGCCATCCTTGTGTTCAGTGACCCCCTGAATTTCCCGTTGAGTTACGAAGACGCCGACGACCAACTGGTGCTTTACTGCCACGAACACGACCGTAATCCCTGATTCCGGTCCGCTCCTCTATCCACGGATTTGCTGTGGCGCCTGCGGGCGAGGTCCCGCTATGGCGCCCGCCCGGCTCCGGTATATACTCGCGCTCCTTTGATCCTGTTCTCAGCCTGTTCCGTGGAGATCATCAATGTTCAAGGTTAACGAGTATTTCGATGCCAAGGTGGCGTCCATTGCCTTCCAGACCGAGGATAAGCCCGCCACCGTCGGCGTCATGGCCCCGGGCGACTATGAATTCGGCACCAGCCAGCATGAAACCATGACCGTGGTCAGCGGTGCCCTTACCGTGCAGCTGCCGGGCGCGGAAGACTGGCGCACCTACGCCGCCGGCGAAACCTTCGAAGTGGAGGCCGATCAGCGCTTCCAGGTGAAAGTGGCGGTGGATACCGCTTATCTGTGCCTGTACGGCTGATCGAAAAACGCTGTATTCGCTGGCAAGCCAGCTTCCCACGGAGGGGTACTACGGAGCCGCTGTGGGAAGCTGCCTTGGCAGCGAATCGGTATTAGGGCCTGTTCACCCTGTTTCCACCGCGCCTGTTGCGGCTAAAACGTCGCCACTCCGCGTTACTCGTCGTTCATTTGGAATGACCAAACCGCGCGCCCTCCGCCTCGCTGGAGGCAAAAAGGGCATCCAGCAGGCGCGATGGAAATAGGGTGAACAGGTCCTAGCTTCATGCTTCCCAACTTTTGCTCCACCTCCCCATTCTGATTAGTATTGCCGGCTTTCCAACGCCAGGAGTTGACGGTGCCCGCTATCCATACCCGCGAACCGGCGCTGACCCTTCGTGCCGGCGATGAGGCCATCGCGCACATCCGCGAGCATGGACTGCGTGCGGCGGACATCGAGGTGCTGCCCGGTGCCGCCGGCGGACCCAAGGGCGTGGGGATCGTCGGCCTCGACCAGGCCATCTTCGGTGACTTTCTGTCGCGGGCGCCGCGCCAGCGCACCTTGATCGGGGCCTCCATCGGCAGCTGGCGTTTCGCCGCCGTCGCCAGCGGCAGGGATG
>NZ_AQPF01000014.1:0-87024 GCF_009846745.1 Alcanivorax xiamenensis
TTTTGTGGCCTGCCATCCATGGCGGCACCCTTCAGGCCTTCGCGGCAGCACGCCATTCGCTGCCAAGGCAGCTTCCCACGGAGAAGACTACGAAACCGCTGTGGGAAGCTTGCTTGCAAGCGAATAGTAGGACAGCAGCCGCGCCCGGCAATTTAGCAACCAGGACGTCAATCATTGCGCCCGATGGTGATACCGCCAATCCGGGTCACCCCGCGCAGGCGCAACAAGGCCCAGATCATACCCGCCAATCCGATGATCGGCGCCAGATAGAGGGTGCGATCAGCGAACACCATCAGCGCCATACTGGCGAAAAACATCAGCGCAAACACCACGAAAAACAGATAAAGGGGCCTTTTGTTCATGCTTCGCGACTCCCGGGGGTTACCCCATCGAAAGGCTTTCCATGAGCAGGAAAGCCCCGTTTTGTTATTATCAGCCTGTTCAGGGAGCGCCAACGACGCGCCTCCGGGCCGGATTCATTAATCTTTTCATGGAAGCCGGCGCAATGCGATAGTCCGGCATTCGCTCTTTTCGACCGTCCGGTCATGCCTCTTTTCCGTCGCCACGGTCTGTTACGCTGTACTCAACGCACCTTGGTTCCCCTCTGGAGTATTGGATGAGCAGTTCCTACGGCTTTCACTTTGATAACGGCTACGCCCGACTGCCGGAGCGCCTGTTCGCCCGCTGCGAACCAACACCAGTGAGCGCGCCACTGGGGATCCTGTTCAACCGCCCTCTGGCCGAGCAACTGGGATTGGATGCCTCCGCTCTGGACAGTCCTGACGGCACCGCCCTGCTGGCGGGTAACACCCTGGCCGAAGGCAGCGAACCCATCGCCCAGGCCTACGCCGGCCATCAGTTCGGCTACCCGAACATGCTCGGCGACGGCCGCGCCATCCTGCTTGGCGAACAGCTTACCCCCGAGGGCCGGCGCCGCGACATCCAGCTCAAGGGCGCCGGCCGAACGCCTTTTTCCCGTGGCGGTGATGGCCGCGCCGCTCTCGGCCCGATGCTGCGGGAATACCTGATCAGCGAAGCGATGCACGCCCTCGGCATTGCCACTACCCGCAGCCTGGCGGTGGTGGCCACCGGGGAGCCGGTATACCGGGAAACCGCTTTGCCCGGTGCCATCCTGACCCGGGTTGCGGCCTCGCATCTGCGCGTGGGCACCTTCCAGTTCGCCGCCGGCCAGCGCGACACCGCACTGCTGGAAACACTGGTGGACTACACCCTGGAACGCCATTATCCGGAACTCAGCGACAGCGACAACAAAGCCCTGGCGCTGCTGGACGCGGTGATGGAGAAGCAGTTGGACCTGATCGTCCACTGGATGCGGGCAGGCTTTATTCACGGCGTCATGAACACCGACAACGTGGCGCTCTCCGGCGAAACCATCGACTACGGTCCCTGCGCTTTCATGGATCACTACCACCCGGACACGGTATTCAGTTCCATCGACCACCAGGGTCGCTACGCCTATGGCAATCAGCCGGCGATTACCCAGTGGAATCTGACCCGGTTCGCGGAAACCCTGCTGCCGCTGATCGACGCTGACACCGATGCCGCCGTGCAAAAAGCCACCAACGTGATCAAGTCCTTCAGCGGACGCTACGACAATAAATGGCTGGCGATGATGCGCGCCAAGCTTGGTCTGTTCGGCGAGGACCCGATGGACGCCACCCTGATTCAGGATTTGCTGGACTGGATGCAACACCGCCAGGCCGATTACACCAACACCTTCCGTGACCTGATCAGCGAGACCGCTCCCCTGGATGAGATCTATCAGGATGAGGCGTTCGAGAACTGGCATCAGCGCTGGCGGGCGCGCTTGAGCCGCAATACCAAACCGCTCAAGTCTTCGTTCTGCCTGATGCGCAGCCACAATCCAGAGGTGATTCCCCGCAACCACAAAGTGGAGGAAGCCCTGAACGCGGCGGTGCGCGACGACGATCTGGCCCCCACGCACCGGCTGCTCGATGCGCTGTCCCGCCCTTATCAGGATCGCGATGACATCGATGACTATCAGCAACCGCCAAAACCAGCGGAACGGGTACTGCAAACCTTTTGTGGCACCTGACCGCTTGCTTGAAAAACACCGGCACAACGCGGGCCAACACATAAAGGAAGGAAAGCACATGGAGAATACCCGGCGGATCGCCACACTCTTGTTGGTCACGCCACTCACTCTGGCCGGCTGCGACAACAGCACCGGAGAAACCGGTGCCGAAGCCTTCCCCGCCGCCTTTCACAGCGGCGAGTACGGCATCGGCCTCGCCTACGACAATCACCAGGCCCGCGCCGTGACGGAGACCGGCGGCTACTTCGGCGATCCGGCCTGGCGGCTGGACGCTGAACCGGATGCCCCTGGCGAGCGTCTGCTGGTGTTGCGCCTCAACGACTCCGACGAGATCCTCACCGGCGAACTGCGTCTCGGTGTCAGCCGTGATCCTGGCCAGGTGGAAAACTGCACCCGCCCCGGCCCCCTGGCCACGTCAAGCGAGACCGGCACCACTGAACGGGATGGCGCGCTCTTCACCACCTACCAGGGAGGTGACGCCGCCATGAACCATTTTCAAAGCCTGCGTGCCTACCGCGCCGTCCACCATGGTACCTGCTACGCCATCGACCTGGTCCTCCAGGGCACCAACCCGGAAGTCTACGATCCCCCGCGGGAAGCCCCATTCAGTCGCGAGCAAGGATTTGAAAGACTGGAAGCTCTACTTAGTGGCGTGGCCTTCGATGAGAAACCGAAGGGGCGCAGCTGATCCGGCGACACTCACGTGCTGCTTCTCCCTGCCTCGCGCCGCGCACTGGGGGCCACGCCTGTCACTCTTTTGAACGCTCTTGAAAAGCTGGATGGATCGCGGTACCCCAATTTGGAGGCAATGCGGGACAACGGCAGAGCCGTCCCCAGCAAAAGACGTTCCGCCCGCTCCATACGCACCTGCTCCAGCAATCCCCCAAAGGAGGAGCCCTCCTCGGCAAGCCGACGGGTCAGCGTCCGGGTGGACAAGGCCAGTTCCCGGGCAATGGTATCCTGAGTCGGTGCACCCTTTTCCGGCACCAAGATATTCAACATCCGCGTCACCTTGATGGTTACCGGCCGGACCTGACCTCGTTGTGTTAATTGTGTCGCCAGCACAGCGGACGTGGCGGCGTGGGTGGTTCGATTTCGGGTGAGCAGTGGACGTTCGAGCAAGGCGCGGGAAAGGGAAAAGCCGTTGTCCATCGCACCGAATGTCACACGCGCCTGATAGTACGCCTCATAGGCCGAAACATTGTGCGCACCGCAATGAGTGCCGTAGCAGTTGCAGTGAGGCCGGCTCCTTGTCATGCATATGAATCAGTCCTTGCCGTAACACTGCCCGGAATTGATCCAGCCTCAGGCTTTCCATCTGCTCTCCCGATGCCAGTCCGCAGGCTGCCCTGGCCCGTGCCACATCACCACCGCCGGCACGTACCACGGACTCAAGAACGTCAACGAACGCCATGGGGAAACCATATTCAAGCCCGCAGCCCCCCTTATTCATCATCCTTAAACGCCCTCTCCCACAGCGCTACTGCCCGCGTAAGTCGATATACTCGATGTACCCGGTGCCTTCCACCGGCCGCCCCCGAAAGCACCCCCGATATTGGTAACTGCCCGCGTAGCCGGCCGTCATCCCATAATTAAAGTCGCCGTTCGATTGCCCTTCGATGGCTATTACCTCCTCACCGTTTTCATCTTCCACTCGCCAGGAAAAGATTTTCGGCAGCCGCATGGAGTGTCCATTTGGGGTGATCGATACCGTGCTCTCGAATTCCTGTACCGTAAAATCAAACCCCCGGCCGTATACGGCACCATGATCGTTCAACCCGCGGACATAAACACGTCGCTGCGCCTCCAGGCCCAACGGACCGAGTACCTCGGTCAGCAGCACCTGGGTACAGCTATCGATATTGATAATTTGATAGGTAAAAAAACGAAAGGGCAGATTAACCTTCGCGGCTCGCGCGTACTCAAAGGTACAGAGCCCACCAATATCGGTTTTTCGCCCTTCCAGTTCGAGCTGCCCACGGTACTGGCAGAGTACCGACCAATGATCATACAACCCACCAGCCAGACGGGCGAAATGCGCCACTTTGTCCGAGGCCGTCAAAGTGAGTTCCAGATTGAAGCGGTGCCCTTCACGGCACAGGGTGAAATTGGGATGCTTGCCCACTATGGTGAGGTCCTGACCAAACCGCAGCCTACTGCCGTCGGCCTGGAAATCGCACTCCGCCGCCACGCTGTAGCCTCGAAAGTGATCCGGTGTCGCCGTCGCGGTTCCCACCAGCAGATTGGCGGTGTCCTCCGGAGACGTGCGAACCAGATGAGGGTTGGCAAACAGACGGGCCTTGGGTTGGCCGATCAGAGCAATAACGTTGACAAAACGATAGGGCTCGGGCAATCCCGGGATCATTACACCGTAATGCACGGTACCGTATTTCCCATGGGGTGGCGCCAGGGAGGTGCCCGGGTCAAAGGGCCGCCCAAACAATGAGGATGACCGGTCGATAACATCGGCCAGGAATCCGGGCATCGCAAACCGCATGCGTTCTTCTCCTTTGCACGAGTACAGCCTTGTTCATGCCAACGGAGGCACCACCGCCGTAATTTCTTCAAGCCATGATTAAAACAGCATCGGTTTGTCTTTTTGCGCCGTTCCTTGTCTTATTTCGCCAAATTCCAGATTCACGGCTGGCCACGCCTCCCCAATGAGAAGGCATGGCAGCCCCCTTCTAACGCCGCGATTCCTCGATCTTGTTATGGGAAAACAGGCCATAGAGGCTTGGCAGTACCAACAGCGTCAATGCCGTGGCCGATACCAGACCACCGACGATCACCACCGCCAGCGGACGCTGCACCTCACTGCCGACACCGGTGGCCAACAGCATCGGCATCAGACCCAGCATGGAAGTGAGCGCGGTCATCAACACCGGACGCAACCGCGATACCGCACCCTCGAAGACGGCTTGATCGACGCTTGCTCCGTCGCGCAGGCGCCCGTTGATCGCCTCCACCATCACCACGCCATTAAGCACCGCCACGCCAAACAGAGTGATGAAGCCCACCGAGCTGGGTACCGACAGGTACTGACCGCTGATCGCCAGAGAGAGAATGCCGCCAATCAGCGCCAACGGTACGTTGACCAGGATCAGCAAGGCCTGAGCAACCGATCCGAAGGCGAAGTACAGCAACAAGGCGATCAGACCCACCGCCACGGGAACCACCATGGACAGACGTTGCTGCGCCCGTTGCTGGTTCTCGTACTGACCGCCGATATCAACGCTGTAACCGGATGGCAGATCCACCTCGGTGTCGATAGCCCGCTGTATATCCGCCACCACCGACCCCATGTCGCGACCAGCCACATTCGCCTGGATCACCACTCGCCGCTGCACATCGTCGCGACTGATCTGAGGCGGACCGGACACCAACGCCACCCGGGCCACATCGGCGAGCCGCACCCAGGCCCCATCAGCGGCCCGCAGACGCAGATTACCAATGGCCTCGGCATCACGGCGGGCGGCCTGCTCGAAGCGTACATAAATGTCATAACGCTCGTTGCCTTTGATCACCTGGCCGGCGCTGCCGCCGCCCAGGCCATTGCTGACCAAACTCATCACCTGGTCGACACTGAGACCATAGCGGCTCAACGCATTCCGGTCCGGTTCCACCACCAGTTGCGCCTCACCGGCGATTTGCTCAAGTTGCACATCGGTCGCGCCGCGCACTTCCCGCACGGCCTGCGTGATGGCTTCACCCTTTTCCCGCAACAGGTTCAGATCCGGCCCGAACAGCTTTATCGCCAGTTGTGCTTTAACGCCCGAAAGCAGCTCATCCACTCGCATGGCGATAGGCTGCGAGAAGTTGAACAACAGGCCGGGATGCTGATCGAGTTTTTCCTGAATTTTTTCCTGCAACTCCAGCCGGTTGCGTGCGCTGGTCCATTCGTCCACCGGCTTCAGGCCGATATAGATCTCCACATTGCTGACCGGTTCCGGATCGCCGCCGATCTCGGCCCGCCCCACCCGGCTCAGCGCGTAGGTCACCTCCGGAAAGGTCATGATTTGACGTTCCAGTTTCTCACCCACATCCAGCGCGGTATCCAGACTCGATGACGGCGCCAGCGTTACCCGCAGGGCCAGCGTACCCTCTTCCAGCACCGGCACGAACTCGGTACCGATGAACGGCACCGTGGCCAGCGCCAGCACCAGCAAACCGGCGGCGGCACCGATCACCACCTTGCGAGCCGCCATGGCCCGCCCGAGCAGGGCGCGATAGCGTGCTTCCAGCCAACCGACCAGTTTGTTGGGCTTCTCCTCCACGCCACGGCGAAACAGAAAGGACGCCAGCGACGGCACCACGATCAAGGCCACCAGCACGGCGGCGGCCATCGCCAACATGATGCTGATCGCCATGGGCACGAACATCTTCGCTTCCACCCCCTCGAAGGCGAACAACGGCATGAACACCACCAGAATGATACTGGCGGCGAAGAACACCGGCCGCGCCACTTCCTGAGCCGCATCCTTGACCCGCAACGTGATACCGCCAGCGGCATCGTCGGTGCCTTGCCGGCGGCTCAAGTGTTTGAAGATGTTTTCCACCATCACCACCGAGCCATCCACCAGCATGCCGATGGCCACCGCCAGGCCGCCCAGAGACATCAGATTGGCGGACATACCCAGGCTCGCCATCACCAGCAGCGCGAGGCCGATGGACAAGGGAATCGACAGCAGCACCAGCACGGTGGCACGCAGATTCATCAAGAACAGGGCCAGAACGAGGACGATGAACAGGAACGCCAGCAGCAACGCGCTGACCACCGTGCTCACCGCTTTTTCCACCAGATCGGCCTGGTCGTAGAACACCTCGAAACGCACCCCATCCGGTAACGCTTGCTGAATGCGTTCCGCCCGCGCCTCGATACCATCAATGGTGGCCTTGGTGTTGGCACCCATGCGTTTAAGTACGATACCCGCCACCACTTCACCGAGAAATTCCGGATTTCCCCCGGCATCGCGGCGGGTCATGGTCAGTGCCCCCTGGCGGATTTCACCGCCGAATTCCACCCGCGCCACGTCCCGCACCCGCACCTGGGTGCCGTTGACTTCCTTGAGCGGAATGGCGGCAATGTCACCAAGCCCCTTCCCGCCACTACCGACCCAGCCCATGCCGCGAATCACCAGCTGCTCGGCGCCACGATCCAGGTACCAGCCGCCGGCGTTGCGATTATTGGCGGCGATGGCGTCCATCACCTGTTGCAGCGTCAGGTCGTAGGCCAGCAGCCGGATCGGATTGACGTTAACCTGATACTGCCGTACTTCACCGCCGTAGCTGAGCACGTCGGTGACACCGCCCACCGGCATCAGCAGCAACTTCACCACCCAATCATTGAGGCTGCGCAACTGCATGGCGTCGATGCCCGAGCCGGGCTCGGCGGTCAGCAGGTACTGATACACCTGCCCCAGCCCCGAGGTGTTCGGCCCCATCTCCGGTGTTCCGACACCGTCGGGAATATCTTCCCGCGCCGCCTGCAATCGCTCGAACACCAGTTGCCGGGCGAAGTAAATATCGGTGCCGTCCTCGAACACCACGGTGACGATCGACAGGCCGGTTTTCGAGATCGAACGCACTTCGGCGACTTGCGGCAATGCATACATCACCGCTTCAATGGGATAGGTGATCAATTGCTCCACTTCCTCCGCCGCCAGCCCGGGGGCTTCAGTGTTCACCTGCACTTGCACATTGGTGACGTCGGGGAAGGCATCCAGTTTCAGGCGTGGCATCTGCCAGGCGATCACCCCCACGGTGATCATCAGCAGAAGCAGCACCACCAGACGGTTGTTCACCGCCCAGTCGATACAGCGATTCAACATCATGTTCTCCTTGCTGGATCCAGGCGGCCGTTAGTGGGCGTGCACGTCAAAGCCCGACTTCGCCTGCTCACTGGCGAGAAAGAAGGCACCCCGCGTGACCACGCGTGTGCCCGCCGGCACGCCCTGAATCACTCGGGCACCGTCCAGGGACTGTCCCGGCGAGACCTCACGGGCTTCGTAGACTCCCGGCGCTTCCTCCACGAACACTTGCCAGTCACCATCACCGCCCCGGGTCAGCGCCTCCTCGGGGATCAACAAAGCGTTGTCCGGCAGCGGCAGCAGCAATTCCACTTCCGCGAACATGCCCGGATGGAGCAGATGATCCTCATTGGGAACACGAATACGGACTTGCAGAGTGCGGGTCACCGGATCAAGACGGTGACCGGACAAAATCACTTCGCCGTTCACCAGGGTTTCCCCCACCCGCACCCGTGCCGGCGTGCCGGTGTCGACTCGGAGTCCCGGTTGCGGCGGCAACGCCGCTTCCGCCCACAGCTCGCTTTCGTCCACCAGGGTGATCAACGGACTGCCGGCGGCCAACCACTGGCCCTGCTGGAACGCGTCGGTCAGCACCAGACCGGTATCCGGCGCCCGCAAGGTATAGACACCGGCCTCGCCTTTTCCTTTTTCGATATCGGCGAGGTCGTCACTGGTGAGACCGTAGCCGCGCCCACGCGCGCGCAGATCCTGATAACGGCCCTGCACATCCAGATAACGCTGGTTGCCCACGGTGGCCCGGCCGAGGCTACGCACCCGCCGCCATTCGTCAGCCACTACCCCGAGCTCCGCCTGCAAGGTCGCCATCTCGGCACTGAACAAGGTGGCGACGGGATCCCCCTTCTTCAGGTGTTGTCCCAACGTGGCGCTGCGTGAAAGCACCTGGGAGTTCACGCGCACCGGGACTTCCCAGGTGCGGTAAAGATTGCTGGTGATCTCCGCCGGCAAGCGCAGTACCCGGTCAGCATCCGCATTGGGCCGCAGGGTGAGCACGCGCAGATCAAGCATGCGGCGCTGCGCCTCGGTGAGCGTCAGATCACCGTCATGCCCTTCCGCCCCGCCGACGGACGCTTCCGCGCCATGATCATGCCCGGCCCTGGCACCCTCATCATGGCCTTCACCTTGATCCGCCCAGACCAGCGGAGCAACCAACAACAGCAGACACAGTCCCGCTCTTTTTTTCCTGATCATATTTTTCATGATTGTCCTCCCTGCCCCCTGTTCCCGGCGGCCAATGTCTCGATCCAGCTATCCAGTTGCGCACTTTGATAAAGCCACTCCAGCCACGCTTTTTGCATCGACTCCCGCAGGGCAATGCCGGCCAGCAAGGCGTCCTGGCGCTGATTCAGGCCCTGCAGATAGTCCTGGGTGGTGATTTCCCCCAGTTGCCAGGTGCGGTGCAGCAGATCCGCGGCATCCGCCAGACGGTTGCCGGACAAATCGCGCCAGGTCCGCCAGCGGTCACGGCGTTGCTGGTAGTCGCTCAAAGCACCCTCGACCCCGGCGCTCATGGCCCGTTGTTGCTGGGCCAGCAGTGCCCGCCGCGCGTCACCATCGGCCAGCGCCGCCTGATACTCGGCCTTGCCGGTGTTGAACAACGGCAGCGGCAGACTGAAATCCAACCCCCACAAATTGTCCTCACCTTCCCGGCCGAAGGTGACGCCGAAGGAGGGGTCAGTGCGGCGTTGCTTGCGGGCCAGTTCCACCTGGCGCTCCGCGACCATCACCTGGAGACGGGCCAGCCGCAGGTCGTAGCTTTGCTCCGCCCGGACCGCGTCCATCACCAGCGTCCCACTTGGCGCCCAGCGGTCGGCGGCGGGCAAGGGATAGTCCGGCGCCGCTTTGTCGAGCACCGCGCGCAGGCGGGTAGTGGTGGCTGTGGCGTCGCTCTCCGCATCGGCCAGCGCCTGTTGCGTACGGCTCAGTGCCAGATAGGAGAGTTGCGCGTCCACTTGCCCCAGGTCGCCGGCGCGCTCGCGCTTGCGCACCAGGGCCAGCAAGTCGGAAAGGCGCTGCTCCTGCTCGCGTACCCCACGCAAACGGGCCTGGGCGGCGTCATAAGCGGCCAGGGCGGAGAGCACCTCCACCGACAGCCGGGCCCGGGCCTTGTCGGCACGGATCTGTGCCAGTTGCGCCCGCGCCTCGCCGAGGCGGGCACCGCTGCGCGCCTTGCCGGACCAATCCAGGGTTTGACCAAGGCCGACGGTGCGGGTGGTTTCGGCACTGTTTTCATAGCCGACATTCAACTCAGGGTTATACAGAGGTTGCGCCTGGGCACGGGTTTCGGCCCGGTCTCGTTGCAGGCCCGCTTCGATGGCACGGCTGGCCGGCAGGTCCGCCATTTCGCGGCTGACCCAACGCGCCCAGGTGCTGGTGTCCGCTGCGGCGGGCGCCGCCAGCAATACAGCCAGGCAAGCCACGCCCGTGGCTCTTGCGGAAAGAATAGGCATCGTCATGACTCCGAATCAGAGCCCGCCGGAATCGGTTCACGGGCCCGGATCAATGGGCACGGGAGAACGTCGGCTTAACGCCGGCGGCGCTTCCCGTGGACAAAAGCGATATCGAAAATCAGACGATGGGAGGTCGGTATGGCGAGGAGGGAAGTGGCACGGGCAAAGCCGGTACCCGGCTGTCCACCAGTACCGGCAAAGGCGCCCGGGCGCTCTGCTCGACGGCGGGGGAAGCCATGAAACCGTGGCACTGACAGCAGTGCTGGGCACCACCATGATGATCGACACCCGCATTCTGGTCCGGTTGGTCCAGGGCCATGACCCGTTCAGAGCCGTCCGTCACGGGGACACGCTCATGGCTGGCCACGTCCGTCACCAGCACATGAAAGCTGGTCACGCACAGCAGCAGCAAGGCCATACAACGTCGAAGTACCATGGCGGATCCATACCGGCAAAGAAACACGACTCACGAGTGAAGCGCGGTCGCGCCTGAGTATGCTTGGAACCGGCGTGCCATGACAAGTTCCCTGGCCCTCGGGCATCACGGTTCGCTGCCAAGGCAGCTTCCCACAGCGGCTTTGTCGTTCCGCTGTGGGAAGCTGCCTTGGCAGCGAATTGCATGCCTGTGTGTTACGTATCTGCGATGCCTTCCCCCCTTGCAGTTTCCTTCCGGCACGGCATAGTGAGCCGCCATGTTGGATGAGAGGTCACCGTCACCATGGACAAAAACACTCTGATTGATACTATCCTGGCCCGCCCCCTGCATCGCGCATGTGGCCTGACCCTGGTGCGCGGCGCCGATGGCGAGAGTGAGGTCACGCTGGAACTGAACGACTTCACTCTGGGCCCCACCGGGGATCTGCACGGCGGCATACTCTACGCCTTTTTCGACGTAGCCAGCTTTCTCGCCCTGCTCTCGGTGTTGCCGGAGGACCGTTACGCGGTGTCCATCGAGACCCATACCAGCCTGCTGCGTGGCGCCAGAGGCGAAGGGCGGATCGTGATCCGCACGCGTGTGGACCGGCTCGGCCGCACTCTGGCATCGATGCGTGGCGAAGCCTTCTTCCAGGCCGCGGACGGCACCGAAAAGCTGATCGCCACCGGCTCGGTGACCAAAGCGGTGGTGAGTAAAAGCGCCTGACCGACAGATTAAGGAACCCCGATGACCGACAAGATTCTCACCGGCGACCGCCCTACCGGCCAGCTGCACCTTGGCCATTACGTGGGCTCTCTGCGCGCCCGGGTGGAACTGCAGGACAAATACCCGCAAACCATTCTGATCGCCGATATGCAGGGCCTCACCGACAACGGCCATAATCCGGCCAAGGTCGCCGAGAACATTCTCAATGTGCTGGCTGACTATCTGGCGGTGGGCATCGACCCACAGCGCACCACCCTGTGCCTGCAATCCGGCCTGCCGGCGCTGGCCGAGCTGACCCAGTTCTACGCCAACCTGGTGACGGTATCACGGCTGGAACGCAACCCGACGGTGAAAGCGGAGATCGCCAGCAAGGAGTTCGGCGCCTCCATCCCAGCCGGCTTCCTCACCTACCCGATCAGCCAGGCCGCCGACATCACCGCCTTCCGCGCGACTCTGGTGCCGGTGGGGGATGACCAGTTGCCGATGATCGAGCAGACCAACGAAGTGGTCCGCAAGGTCAACAACGTGGCCGGCCAGGAATTACTGGTGGAGTGCCGCGCGCTGGTCGGCAAGGCGTCCCGTTTGCCCGGCGTTGACGGCAAGGCGAAGATGTCCAAGTCCCTGGGCAACGCGCTGGTGCTGGGCGCCAGCGAAAAGGACATCTCCAAGGCGGTGAAGAAGATGTACACCGACCCCGGCCATCTGCGCATCGAGGACCCGGGCAAGGTGGAAGGCAACGTGGTGTTCACCTATCTGGACGCCTTCCACCCGGACGAAGCCCTGGTGGCCGGCCTCAAGGAACACTATCAGCGCGGCGGCCTGGGCGACGGACAGGTAAAGAAAGTTCTGGAACAATGTCTGCAGGAGCTGCTGGCGCCGATCCGCGAACGCCGCGAACGGTTCATCGCCGACAAAGGCGAGTTGATGCGTATCCTCAAGGCCGGTACCCAGGCGGCACGGGAAGAAACCGGAGTAGTGCTGGAGGATCTGAAAAAGGCTTTCGGCCTGCCGATTCTGTAGCGGTCAAGGCAACGGCTGGTCTGCCATAATCGGCTCGATAGCGCGGCCCATATTCGCTGGCAAGCCAGCTTCCCACAACGGCTTCGAAGCTCCCTGTGGGAAGCTGGCTTGCCAGCGAACGGGACAGCCTCGGGATGGGCGAATTCGAAAGCAAGGAACGGAGCGTCACGCCGCTCCCACCACCCTACTCTGACTCTGTCCATGCCGGCACACCCGGCGATGCGGTTTCCCAGGAGGCAACCATGAACAGAGCAGCAAGCAAACAGCAACAGGCCCAGGCCACTCTCGCCGATCCGCGCTGGCAAGCCCTGGTGGCACGGGATGCCGACGCCGACGGCCACTTCTACTACGCGGTCATCACCACCGGGGTCTACTGCCTGCCGTCCTGCGCGGCACGGCGGGCGCGGCCGGAGAACGTGCGTTTCTTCGAGCACCGCGAGCAGGCCGAGGCAGCCGGCTTCCGCCCTTGCGCGCGCTGCCACCCGGACCGCACGGCGCCGGCGCATCTGCCGGCGATTATCGACGCCTGCCGGCACATGGAACAGGCGGAAACACCACCGACCCTGAATCAGCTGGCGGCACGGGCCGACCTCAGCCCCCATCACTTTCACCGGGTGTTCAAACGGATCCTGGGGGTCACTCCCAAGGCCTACGCCAGCGCCCTGCGTGCACGCCAGTTGCGCGAGGGCCTGCAACGGGATGGCCGTATCACCGACGCCATCTTCGATGCCGGCTACAACAGCAGCGGCCGCTTCTACGCCCAGGCTCGGGCCTTGCTGGGCATGGAACCGGCCCGTTTCCGCGATGGAGGCAGCGGTGAACGCATCGAGGTGGCCGTGGGCCAGTGCTCACTCGGGGTCCTGCTGGTGGCACGCAGTGACCAGGGCATTTGCGCCATCGCTCTCGGCGACGACGCCGACGCCTTGCTGCGCGAATGTCAGGATCGCTTTCCCAAGGCCGATCTGCGGCCCGGCGGCGACCAGTTCGAATCTCTGGTAGCCCGGGTGGCGGCCTTGATGGAGCACCCGGAACAAACGCTGGATCTGCCGCTGGATATTCGCGGCACCGCCTTCCAGCAAAAAGTGTGGCAGGCGTTGCGCCGGGTGCCGGCCGGAGAAACCCTGAGCTACGCGGATCTGGCCAAACGCATCGGCTCACCGAAGGCGGTACGCGCGGTGGCCGGCGCCTGCGCCAGCAATCCGCTGGCGGTGATGATCCCCTGCCACCGAGTGGTGCGCAGCGACGGCGGATTGTCCGGCTACCGCTGGGGCGTGGAGCGCAAGCGTGCGCTGCTGGAGCGAGAGACCCGTGCACAAGAGGCCCATTCATGACGCCGTCGATGACACCATCCACCCCACCATGGCCTCGCCTGCAGCGGGTGGATTGGCCGGCCCTGGAGCAGCACCTCGATGAGAATGGCCATGCTGTCATTGCCGGCCTGCTCGACACCAGCGAGTGCGCCGGGCTGACCGCGCTCTACACGGAATCGGATCGTTTTCGCTCGCGGGTGGTGATGGCCCGGCACGGCTTTGGCAGGGGCGAATACCAGTACTTCGCCTATCCACTGCCAACGCTGGTCGACACCTTGCGCCGGAACCTCTATCCACGTCTAGTGCCGATAGCCAATCGCTGGCAGGCCCGCCTGGGCAAGGAGCGGCGCTTTCCCGCGGAGCACAGCGCTTACCTGGCTCAATGCCATGACCATGGCCAATGCCGCCCCACGCCTCTGCTACTGCGCTACCGGCCCGGTGATTACAACTGCCTGCATCAGGATCTCTACGGCGACAACTGGTTTCCACTGCAGGTGGCGGTGCTGCTGTCGGCGCCGGGGAAACAGTTCGAAGGCGGCGAGTTCGTGCTCACCGAACAGCGCCCGCGCCGCCAATCCCGGGCCATGGTGCCGCCGCTGCGACAGGGCGACGCCCTGGTGTTCGCGGTCAATCAAAGACCGGTGGCCGGACAGCGCGGGGATTACCGGGTCACTCTGCGCCACGGCGTCAGCGAACTTCGCCGGGGTGAGCGCTATACTCTGGGGCTGATTTTTCATGACGCCGCCTGAGTGAGCCTGTTTCAGGGCCACCGGCGGCCCTGACTCGGGAGCTCCACATGCAAATAAAAAACGCCGTCGCCCTGATCACCGGTTCCTCCTCCGGCATCGGCGCCGCCACCGCCCGCCTGTTCGCCGAATACGGCTGCAACGTGGTCATCAACTACAGCCGTAACGAAGCGGGGGCGCAGAAAGTGGCCGACGATTGCCGCGCCCTCGGCGTGGAAGCCCTGGTGGTGCAGGCGGACGTCAGCCGCGACGAAGACTGCCGGGCGCTGGTACAGGCCACGCTGGATCAGTTCGGCCGTTTGAACATTCTCGTCAACAACGCCGGCACCACCCTGTTCTGCGCTCATGAAAACCTCGACGGTCTCAGCGCCGACGACTTCCTCAACATTTACCGGGTCAACACCGTCGGCCCGTATCAGATGGTGCGGGCAGCGGAAAAAGCACTGCGCGACAGTGGTGTCGCCCATGTGGTGAACATGGCCTCCATCGCCGGACTAGCCGGCGTCGGCAGTTCCATCGCCTACGCCGCCTCCAAGGGCGCGTTGCTGACCATGACCAAATCCCTGGCCCGGGTGATGGGCCCGCAGGTGCGCGTCAATGCCATCTGCCCGGGCTTCGTGCAAGGGGAATGGCTGGCCCAGGGGCTGGGGCAGGAGCGCTATGACGCGTTGTTGGAGCAAACCAAAAGGGGCGCCGCGCTGAATGACGCCGCGTCACCGGAAACCGTGGCGCAGGCGGTACTGGGTCTGGTCATCGGCGGCGACCTGAGCACCGGTGAAGCGCTACTGGTGGACGGCGGCAGCCATCTCAACGCCAGCGGCGTAAAACGCTAGGGCACCCGGTCTGGTACTGCTGGCCTAGGCAGCTTCCTACAGGCGGAGCTACGGGGCCGCTGTGGGAAGCTGGCTTGCCAGCGAACGCCGTGCGAATTTAAGGACAGCACGAGCCGCGATTAACGTCGTGGCGGCCGCGCCGCCAGCAGCGCCAACCAGTGCGGACGCCAGGACAGGGTGAACGCCACGATCAGGGCCGCACCAGCCAACGCCATGATCCACACCAGCGCCGCCATGGTCGGGTGATCCACTTTCAGACACAGGATCAGCGACAGCGACAGCGCGGCACCGCCCAGCCCTCGCAGCACTCGGGAGGAAGCCTGGCCACGAGGCTGTTTGCCGCACACCTGCTTCCAGTGCGTATCCAGCGCCAGGGCAAACCAGCCCATGCCGGCGACGCTGAGTATCAGTGCGACTGACAGCAGGATGTTCTCAGGCATGGGCGGTCCCCCCGGACAGTTCCCCACTGGCCGCCGGCTGTGGCCGGGCACGGCGTTTCAGACGCCGGGCGGCCAATATCGCCACCACCGCGCCGACCAGCATGAACAGGTCCACCCCCGCCACGGGCCAGTAGCCGACACTCAGCGTTTTCAGCAAATGATCGCCGGTGGTGACCCAGTTGAGCAGCACCGCGGCCACCGCCAACACCGCGATGGCCCAACATTGTTCCCCCCAGGCCGGCGCCAGCCGGGCCCGGGCCACCGGCGCGGTACGCCAGAACGCGTGCGCCATGGCCAGCACCCAGATGCCCCAGAAGCAATACTGCTCCCAGTCTCCCCGGGCCGGCAGGTTGGTCGGCAACAACCGGTTGGCAATCAGCATCCCCAGGGTGGCGATCAGCATGCCAGTGACCGTGGTCACCGCCATCGCGTCCACCACCCGGGCGCCGATCTGGCCGCGTTTGGCATGCTGGCGCTTGCGTTTCTCCACGAAGAACAGAAAACCGGTAGCGATACAGACGCAGCCGGCCAGGCCGCCCAGCACATACAGCCAGCGCAGCAGCCAGTGGCGGAAGTGCTGTAAGTGCAGACCGGTAAGGAATTCATCAATCCGTTCCACCGCCGACGGCGGCGGGTCCTCGCGCAGCACTTCTCCGGTGGAGGCTTTGAAGTGAATGCCTTCCCCGGTGAGGGCAATGCGGTCGGTACCAGCGCGGTAAATGCTCACGTAGCCATTGGCATCACCAACGTGCTGTAACGCCAGAAAGCCCACATCGCCGGCCATGTCCCTGGCCGCCCAGCGGCGTTGCGCTTCCGCCACCATGGCATCCACCGAGGCGGTGGGTGCCGGCACCCCGGCGCTCTCGTGGGGCAAGCCGGTTTCCTGGGACTCGACCACTTCATGCAGATCGTGCAGCGGCTCCAGTTGCGTGTGAGTGACCGGGAAATAGATACCGGCGAAAATCACCAATCCGGTGAACGCGAACATGAAGTGGAACGGCAACGCCACCACGCCGGTCAGGTTGTGAAGATCGAGAATACTGCGCTGCTTGCTTTTGTTCGGCCGGAAGGTGAACAGCTCACGAAACAGCTTGCGGTGCATCACCACACCAGTGACCAGCGCCACCAGCATGATCAGCGCCGCCAGTCCGACGATCCAGTAACCCAGATCCATCCAGTGCAGATTGAGGCTGTAGTGCAGCGGATAGAAAAAGCGGCTGCCGATCTTCAATTGATCGTCCGGCAGGGCGTCGCCGGTGCGCGGATCGATGGTGCGGGTCCCCCATACCAGCTCATCCGGATTTTTGGCGTTCGGCACCCGGTAGCCGGCGAACAGCCCCAATACCGGGTCCCGGTGCGTGGTGTAGGCGCCCCAGCGCACCGGCGTGTCGAAGTGCTCCGGCATCGGCCCATCGACGCGGGGGCGCATCTGATCGACGCTTTCCTTGGACGGCTGCATGTCCTCGAACACCGGTTTCAGGATCTCGTCGTAGGACGGCATCGGCTGCGGCTCGAAGCGGCTCTCCGGGATCGCCCAGCGGTCGATTTCCCGATCGAACACCGACAGCGACCCGAAGAAGAACACCACCATGAGAACAAAACCCAGGAACAGCCCGAACCAGGTATGGACCCAGGCCATGGCGAGGCGGAAATTCTGAAACATGGCAGGGCTCCTTCCGGTCACACCAGCACGTGTTGAATGAGGGACGCCAGCGCCGCCATCAAGGCGCCGCCACCAGCCAGAACCAGCCATACCCGACGCGGATCACGGGCGGCAAAGCTCCACAAGAAGGTCACCAGGTACAGCAGAAATGCCAGCAGGCTGAACAGGTGCTCGGCGTCATGGAAAGGCATACCGGCGGCAAAGGCGGTAGCCACGCCCAGGGCGATGAAACCCCAGGCGAACCCATACCCTCCCAGCAAGGCGGCGGCCATGCGGGAGAGCAGTTGTGCGCGAGACGCAGTTGCAGTGCTCATGGTCTTCCTGTCCGGGACGCCGGGCGCCCTGTTCTCTGGTTAGCGGAATGCCGCAAATGATACTCGCTCGCAAACATTAATGAAATTCACCCCGCAGGCGGTATCGTCATGGCGCCGCTCCACGCCGCTCAGAAGCGATAAGTCAGACTCAGATCGACGTTGCGCGGCTCGCCCCAGGTATAGGTGCTGTACCAGCTGAAGATGGTGTAATACTCCTCATCCAGCAGATTATTCACCTTCAGGCTGGCGGTAAGCCGATCGTTGAAGCGATAGCTGGCCATGGCGTCCACCACCCAGTAATCGTCCACCGTGTGTTTGATCGTGCCCCCGTTCGGCGGGTAGCTCACATCGCCCCAGGTCTTGTCCATCCAGCGGGCGCCACCGCCGACGGTCAGGCCGTCAAAGGCCCCGGACAGTTCATAGGTGGTGTACAAACGGAACTGATTTTCCGGACTCAGGGTATCCACTTTATCGCCGTCCTGGCGGGCGACTTTGTGAGTAAAACTGGCGTGCAAGTCCCAGCGCGGGGTCAGCGCGCCGGCCAGTTCCAGCTCGTAGCCCTTGGTCTCAACACCATCAACAGCGCGGTAGGCAACGCCGCCGCTGGGTGTGGTACCACCGCTTTCTTCGCCGTAGTTGTCCTGCTCCAAACGGAAATAGGCCAGACTGGCGTTCAGGCGATTGGCGAAAAAAGCACCCTTGATACCGACTTCGTAGTTATTGCCCTCCAGCGGATCAATGGTCTGTCCCTGCTCATCCTGCTTGGATTGCGGCATGAAGATGCCGGAGTAGCTGCCGTACACGGAAACGTTGTTGTGCAGGTCGTAGATCAGCCCGACCAGAGGCACCACCACGCCGCTTTCCTTGATGCTCTCACCTTTATAGTCGGACACCCGGGCGCCGGTGATCAGCTTCAGATCATCACGCAGATTAAAGCGGGAGGTCAGATACGCTCCTCTCTCCCGGGTCACTTCCCGGTTGCCGTAACTGTACTGCCAGTCCGGCTCCGGCACGTTGCCATCCCAATCGTAATAGTCCCCCACCGAGGTGTCATAGCCCGCTTCCGGACCATAGCCCTTATTGGTCCAGGTGCGCTTATTGATGCTGCCGCCCACCACCAGTTCATGGCGCCGGCCGAACAGTTGAAACGGCCCGCTGGCGTAGAGATCGGCGGCGTTACTGCGAGTTTTGCCCACGTACTTGCCGGTCCACATGCCGATACCGGAACCGTCCGCCGGGTCCGGATTACCCGAGGCCGCCGCGCCCAGAGCCGCATCATAGCCGTTGATCTGATGGTTGAGCTGCAGTTTGGCGATCCACTCATTGTCGAAATAATGCTCCAGAGTGCCGAACACGGTACGGGTATACTGCTCCCAGGTACTCCAGCGCGCGCCGTTGTTGAAGGAACGGGAGCGCTTGTTGAAATTGCCGTTGACGTCGTAGATCGGGATGCCACCCCAGGTGGAGCCGGTGGGGTCGTTGTTCTGATAGTCGGCACCCAGGGTCAGCATAGTGTTTTCCGCCACGTCCATCTCGACGATGCCGTAGAACACATCGGTCTGGCGTTCATAGTGGTCCAGATGAGAGTGCTTGTCCTGATGGGCCGCCACCGCCCGGCCGCGCACCGTGCCATTCTTGTTCAGCGGCCCACTGACATCCAGCTCACCGCGATAGTTGTCCCTGGTGCCGGCTCCGCCGGTAATGTGGCCCTGAAAATCGTAAGTGGGCTTCTTGCGGATCAGGTTGATGGTGGCGCCGGGATAGCCGCTGCCGTTGAGCAGGCCGGTGGCGCCACGCAGCACTTCCACGCGGTCGTAGATCGCCATGTCGCTCAGGGTATTGCCCGCCGAATAGGCGGAGTCGCGCATCATCGGAATGCCGTCGTACTGGAAATTCTGAATCGCGAAGCCACGGGAGTAGTACTCCGTGCGCTCACTGTCGTAAGTGACGATGTTGACCCCCGGCATGTGCGCCATGACGTCATCAATGGAGGTCAGGTTGAAATCCTCCATCTCCTGCCGCGTCACCACACTGACCGATTGCGGCGTTTCCCGCGGCGTCAGCACCAGGCGGGTGGCGGTGGCCAGGGCGCCGGTGGTGTAGGAGCCGGTACCGTCGGTGATTTCCCCGAGCTGGTTGGCGGTCACCGAGATCGGTGCCAATTGCGCCGGCTCCGCCCGCGGCACCGGCCGCAATACATAACCGCCCCGAGGGAGCGGTTCGGCGCTCAGCCCGGTGCCCGCCAGCAGTTGGGCCAGAGCTTCGGGCACCGCGTATTCCCCTTGCAGCCCCCGGGTGGTCTTGCCCGAGGTCTGATCAGCGGTGAAGGTCAGCAACAGATTGGCGCCGCTGGCGAACTGGCGCAGCGCCGGCGCCAAAGGACCAGCGGCGATGTGCCAGGACTGACGCGCTTCCGGCGCCGCCCTTCCCTCCTGGGCGCGCACCGCGTTGGGCGTCCAGCCCGCCAGCAACGCGGCACACAATAACCATGGCAGCACCCGCCCCGGCCTTCCGGCCCCGGCTGCCTGAACGTCATAGCGGCTCCCCCCGCCGATACGCGAATTAATTCGGCTCGTTCTCACGGACATGCGTTTTCCTCGAATCGGTTCGTGAAAAAATCGAAGTGGTCATCAAGGGGGTGCCGCGAGAAACGAAATCGGGCAGAAAAAGTTGCTGCGTAATCCGGAGAATCTGAAGGGGGAACAGGCCGGCGAGCTCAGAGCCCTCCTGGAACTGAATCAGCCACGGATGACGGTGTATCTGATGAAGGCTCAGCTCAAGGAGCTCTGGTACGCCCGCAGGGAACGCCAGGCCCGGTGGCGTTGGACGCAATGGTTCAACATAAGGTTATGGCCCGCAAGCCCGTTCGCCAGCAGGCTGGCTCCCGCAGCGGCTTCGTAGCCCTTCCATGCCAGCGATCGGAAAAGCGCTGGCGCTTGCCCCTAACCTCGAAGCGGAGCCGTGTTACGCCTTTGCGGGACTCTGCTTCACGGTATTCCCGCAAAGGCGTAACACGGCTCCGCTGTCCCTGATGGAGCTCGATTCCAGATCCCTCCAAACCGCGATGAACCAAAAAAATCAGGGGGATCAGTCCGCGGCGTCCACCGTCACCCAGTAGCCGGTGCGCCAGTGCACCCGAACCGGCAACACACCGGGCAGGGAGGCGAGAATCTGGTCGGTATCACGCAAGGGAAACACGCCGGAGAGGCGCAGGTCCGCCACCGCCGGATCACAGCGCAGGACACCGCGCCGGTAACGGCCAAGATCGGCGAGGAAGTCCTCCAGACGCCGATCCTCGGCGATAATCTGGCCGTTGATCCAGGCTGGTATCGGCGAGTCCGACGGGCGCGGCGCTTCAACCCGCGATTCGGAAAACGCCGCGCACTGCCCTGCCCGCACCACCACAGGTCCGCTGCCACCCTGCTCCGGAACCACCGCCACCGCGCTCTCGGCCACCACCACCGTGGTACGATCCGGCCATTGCCGGACATTGAAGCGGGTGCCAAGGGAGCGGACCCGGCCCTGGTCGGTCTCCACCAGCAGCGGTCTCGTATTTTCGGGCTCACCGGCGGCATGTCCGGTGATCACCCAGAGCTCACCGGCAACCAGACGCAAGCGGCGCGTATCGGCGTCAAAGTCCACCGTCACCGCGCTGTCCGTATTGAGGGTAATGCTGGTGCCGTCCGCCAAGGTCCACGAGCGCTGCTCACCTGGCCCGGTGCGATAGGTTGCCGCCCATGCTCGCCAGGTCCGCGTGCGGGTACCCAGGCCACCGGTAGCGCCGGTCACCCCCGCCAGCAACAGCCAACCCAGCACCCTCCGCCGGCCCGGGGAAACCGGTTGCTTGTCCTGCGGGTAAGGGGAGAGGGTTCGGTAAGCGGCGGAACCGCCCAGCGTCCTGAAACGCCCGGTGACCGACTCGATGTGCCGCCAGGCGCGTTCATGATCGGGGTGGGCTCCCCGCCACTCCCGCCAGCGGCGCCGATCCTGCTCGGCAACGTCATCGGACATCAGCACCGTCAGCCACTGCGCAGCCTGCAGCGCCACCTCCTCATTCAACGGCTGCCCTTCCGCCATCGGCGGGCCATCACCGACATTCTCGATCAAGGATTCAGCCATCGCCGCGCGCTCCCGATGCTTTACTCAAAGCGCCAGCGCGAACAGGCATTGGCGGTTGGCACGGGTCAGGTACTGCTTCACCGAACTGGCGGACACCCCCAACCGCGCGGCAATATCGACGTAACGCAGCCCTTCCAGATGGGCCAGCAAAAAAGCCTCGCGGACCTTGGCCGGCAACCCATCCAGCGCCCGGTCCACCTGCTGCAACGCCTCCAGCGCCAACAAGCGGTTCTCCGGCGGCGGTGCCAGTTCCCGCGGCAGCGCCGCCAACATTTCCAGGTAGCTGGTTTCCAGCAACTGCCGGCGATGACGGCGGGCGATCAGGCGTCGGGCGATGGTGGCAAGAAACGGGCGCGGCTGGCGAATCGCCGGCGCGGTACCATCTTTCAATACACTGACGAAGGTGTCCTGAGCCAGATCATCGGCGACGCAGGCATCACCGAGTTTTCGATACAGCCAGCCCAGCAACCAACGATGATGGTCGGCGTAGAGCGCTTCGATCCGTTGTGGAATGGCGGGCTCGGTGGCATTCACGATGGCAGCGCGATCCTTTCAGGCTTTCAAACCCGGGGTTACAAGATAATGAGAATTGATCTCATTCTATATAGGCGGACGTTACTTCGTAAACACCCATAATGCCCGGACGTGTGAATCACTGGATCAGCAGGCCGCCCTCATATTTCAAAAAAGAATATACATTTTTGTATTTATTCCTTTTAAGATTTTCAGCGGACGATATCCTGTGTGGACATCCATTCCGGCAGGACTCCGCCCATGTCCCTCGAGTATCTGATCATCCCCGGTTGGCACGGCTCTGGTCAGGACCATTGGCAAAGCCACTGGCAGAACCAGTTATCCGCGAGCCGCCGCACCCGCGTGCGCGACTGGCAGTTGCCGGACCGGGAAGACTGGATCGAAGCCCTGCACCATCTGGTCAGTACCAGCACTGCTGACCGCGTGATTCTGATCGCTCACAGTCTGGGCTGCGTCACTGTCGCGCATTGGGCCCGCCGCCATGGCCAACAATGGGCTCATCGAGTGGCCGGGGCGTTGTTAGTGGCGCCAGCGGATGTGGAACGGGACACCGCACCGGCGGCATTGCGCGGTTTTGCTCCGGCGCCCATGGAGCCGCTGCCGTTCCGGTCGGTTCTGATTGGTTCCAGCAACGACCGCGCCGCCAGTGCCGCCCGCGCGGAGCATTTCGCCGATGAGTGGGGGAGTGATTTCGAGTTACTGCACGGTGTTGGGCATATCAACGTGGCTTCCGGACATCATCGCTGGGACGAGGGCCGTCATTATCTGCGGCGCCTGACCCGGGATCTCCCGCCAACGCCGATACCGGACCGGCACTCTCTTTTCTCCTTGGCGCATTGAATGTAGGCTTGATGCCGTTTTTCCATGGAATCACCCGCATGAGTTCCGCCAAGAAAGCCGAGAAATAAGCCGCAACAACCCCTTTTCCTCGTTGTTGCGGCGGTCCGGAGAACTTCGTTGTTTCCGCGAAGCGCCGCGAGATAGTTTTTTGCGGAGATGATTTCGTGCGCTCTGAAGATGATGCTCTTTGGCGGTATTCCCTTCCCGCCACCTTACTGCTGCTCTCTCCTTTCGACTTGCTGGCCTCCCTGGGCATGGACATGTACTTACCAGTGGTGCCGCTCATGGCCGACGTTTTCAGCGTCGACCCCGTCACCATTCAGTGGACCTTGACCACTTATCTGGTTCTGCTCGGCGTCGGACAGCTTCTGTTCGGGCCGCTTTCCGACCGCCTTGGACGCCGCCCCATTCTTCTGGGTGGCGGACTCAGCTACGCCGCCGCCTCATTCGCGCTGGCCGCCGCGCCGTCCTCCGAGCTGTTCCTGGCTTTTCGTGTGCTTCAGGGCGCGGGGGCATCGGCCTGCCTGGTGGCTACCTTCGCCACCCTTCGCGATATCTACGCTGGTCGCGAGGAAAGCCGTGAGGTCTACGGTTTGCTGGGTTCCATGCTGGCGATGGTGCCAGCGGCGGGCCCGCTGCTGGGTGCCGCGGTGGACCACTGGCTCGGCTGGCGCGCTATCTTCACCTGCCTGGGTGTGGCGATGGCCCTGGCGGTCATCATGGCCTGGCGGTTCTGGCCTGAAACCCGTCGACGTCAGGCCTCCGCAATATCGGCATCGGCACTGCTGCTCCCCCTCCGGCGTGTTCATTTCTGGCGTTATACCCTGGGTTACAGCGCGGCGATGGGAAGCTTCTTTGTATTCTTCTCCACCGCCCCCTGGCTGATGATGGAGCGGCTGGCTTTGTCATCCCTGGCGTTCAGCCTATGGTTCGCCACCGTGGCACTGGCAATGATGCTCACCGCTCGCGTATTGGGAAAGCTGGGTGGCCGATACGGCGTCCCGCGTCTCCTGCGAACCGGCATGATCTGCCTGTTGGCGGGGGGGTTGCTGCTGGCGCTCACCGAAACGTTGATACCGCAATCGCTGTTTGGCTTTATCACACCGATGTGGCTGGTTGGCATTGGTATTGCCATCACGGTCTCGGTGACACCCAACGGCGCGCTATGTGGTTTGGACCACATAGCCGGCACGGCCACCGCTTTGTACTTCTGTCTGGGAGGGCTGGTGCTTGGCGGACTGGGGACGCTGGCCGTGACTCTGTTGCCGGCCTACTCCGCCTGGCCAATCGTGGCCTACTGCCTGACCCTGGCCACGGCGGTACTGTGCCTGTCCTGGTTCAAAGTCAGTGAGGAGGAGCGCTGATACGGGCAGCGCTTGATGAGCGGAAGGCCGCCGGCGGCTGTCCCACGATCGTGGGACAGCGCTGTCGCGCCAAGGATCAGGCGGCGTCACTCACCGAAGCGCGGATCAGATGGTCGAAGGCGCTCAACGCGGCCTTGGCCCCTTCGCCCATGGCGATGACGATCTGCTTGTACGGCACCGTGGTGACGTCACCGGCGGCGTAGATGCCGGGAATGGACGTCTCGCCGCGAGCGTCGGTGATGATCTCGCCGTGGCGGGACAACTCCACCGTGCCCTTGAGCCAGTCGGTGTTGGGCACCAGACCGATCTGCACGAACACGCCAGCCAGCTCCACGCGGTGCTCTTCACCACTGTCGCGGTCCTTGTACAGCAGGCCGTTCACCTTGGCGCCGTCACCGGTGATCTCGGTGGTCTGAGCATTCACGTGCACGGTGACGTTAGCCAGGCTGTGCAGTTTCTTCTGCAGCACGGCGTCGGCACGCAACTTGGTGTCGAATTCCAGCAGCGTCACATGCTCGACGATGCCGGCCAGATCGATGGCCGCTTCCACGCCGGAGTTACCGCCGCCGATCACCGCCACGCTCTTGCCTTTGAACAGCGGGCCGTCACAGTGCGGGCAGTAGGCCACGCCGCGTCCCCGGTACTCTTTCTCTCCGGGCACGTTCACTTCGCGCCAGCGGGCGCCAGTGGCCAGAATCAGCGTCTTCGTTTTGAGGCTGGCACCGGAGGCGAAACGGATTTCATGCAGGCCGCCTTCGCTGTCCGCCGGAATCAGCTGCTCCGCGCGCTGCAGATTCATGATGTCCACGTCGTACTCACGGACATGCTGCTCCAGCGCCGTGGCCAGTTTCGGCCCCTCGGTCTCCTTCACCGAAATGAAGTTCTCGATGGCCATGGTGTCCAGCACCTGGCCGCCAAAGCGCTCGGCGGCGACACCGGTGCGGATACCTTTACGGGCGGCGTAGATGGCGCTGGCGGCACCGGCGGGTCCACCGCCCACCACCAGCACATCGAAGGCCTCCTTGGCGTTCAGTTTCTCGGCATCACGCTCGGCGGCGCCGGTATCCAGTTTGGCGAGGATTTCCTCCAGCCCCATACGGCCCTGGCCGAATTCTTCGCCGTTCAGGAACACACTGGGCACCGCCATCACCTGGCGCTGGTCGACTTCGTCCTGGAACAAGGCGCCGTCGATAGCCACGTGTTTAATGTGCGGGTTCAGTACCGCCATCAGGTTCAACGCCTGGACCACGTCCGGGCAGTTCTGGCAGGACAGGGAAAAATAGGTTTCGAAGCGAAAGTCACCTTGCAGCGCTTGCACTTGCTCGATCACCTCGTCGCTGACCTTGGGCGGATGGCCACCCACTTGCAACAGCGCCAGCACCAGCGAGGTGAATTCATGGCCCATGGGAATACCGGCGAATCGCAGGCTGATATCACCACCAACGCGGTTCAGACTGAATGAGGGCCGGCGCTCGTCATCGCCGTCTTCACGCAGGGTGATCTTGTCGGACATCGCCTCGATTTCGCGCAGCAGCGCCGACAGCTCCCGGGATTTGTCGCCATCATCCAGGGACGCGACCATTTCAAACGGTTGCGTGATGCGCTCCATGTAGGATTGCAATTGGGTTTTCAGGTTGGCGTCCAGCATGCTGACGGTCTCCATGAACGATTAACAGAATGTCGATTGAACCCCGGGCCCTCGGGCCCGGGATTGATCCATGCCAAAGGCGGGATCAGATCTTGCCGACCAGGTCCAGGGACGGAGCCAGGGTGGCTTCGCCCTCTTTCCATTTGGCCGGGCACACTTCGCCAGGATGGGCACGCACGTACTGGGCGGCTTTTACCTTGCGCAGCAGGTCTTCGGCGTCACGGCCGATGCCTTCGGCGGTGATTTCAACGGCTTGAATGATGCCGTCCGGGTCGACGATGAAGGTGCCACGGTTGGCCAGGCCTTCGTCTTCGCGCAGTACTTCGAAGTTACGGCTGATCTGCATGGTCGGGTCGCCGATCATGGTGTACTTGATCTTGGCGATGGTCTCGGAGCTGTCGTGCCATGCTTTGTGGGTGAAGTGGGTGTCGGTGGAGACGGAGTAGATTTCCACGCCCATCTTCTGGAATTCTTCGTAGTGATCGGCCACGTCGCCCAGCTCGGTGGGGCAAACGAAGGTGAAATCGGCCGGGTAGAAGAAGAACACTCCCCACTTGCCTTTCAGGTCGGCTTCGGTCACTTCGATGAATTTACCGTCCTTGAACGCCTGGGCTTTGAACGGCTTGATTTCGGTATTGATTACAGACATGTCTTACTCCTTTCGAAGGGTTGTCAACTTGACGGAGAGAAGCATAACGCCGGCGAGACGATATTCATAATGGATAGGTGGAATAGCCGCGATTGGTTTTACCTATCCATATAAACAGCCGCCGGCTCCCGGGTCTCCCCTGGGACAGACGGTCTCCATGGGCGGTCGTCCGGGCTTCATCTTCATTAGCATCAGTGACAATGGCAAGACGATGTCCTGAATCGAGGAAGAAGTGAGCACTGAATCCGCCATTGGACCAGGGCAGGTCCCGGGTGGCGCTGAAAAGCGTCCAATCGAGGTCTTTTAGTGCTAAACGGCCATTGCTGCCCGACCAAGGCGGGACAGCAATGGCCCATGGAGCGCGCAGGCATTGCGCCCAGCTCGCGCTCAGTTCACGCGTTACCCCGCAAACACCCTCGCGGCACGCGGCAGTGCCTTTACCGGCTCGCCAACCTGAAACGGCCAGCGACCACCACTGTGAGGCAATTCCACCTGCAACGAGGTGTCACCGTCCGGTATCCGTACGCTGACCCGTAACGCCGCGCCGACCTGGGACACACTTTCCACCCGTACGGCCACCCCTTCCCCCTGGTCACCGGCCTGCAACTGGATGTCGTGGGGGCGGATATAGCCGGTCACCTGGCGCGGTTCCGATTGACCGAACTCGGGAGCGGGCACCCGCAGGCCGGCCAGTTCCGCCCAGCCGTCGGCGGCGTGGCCGCACAGCCGGTTGGCATCACCGATAAAGCCGTATACGAACGGGGACGCCGGCGCGTTATAGATTTCCTGGGGTGTGCCCACCTGCTCGACCCGCCCCTGGTTGATCACCACGATACGGTCCGCCACTTCCATCGCCTCTTCCTGATCGTGGGTAACGAAGATCGAGGTCACGTGCAGTTCATCGTGCAACCGCCGTAACCAGCCCCGCAGGTCCTTGCGCACACGCGCATCCAGGGCCCCGAACGGCTCGTCAAGTAACAGCACCCGTGGCTCCACCGCCAGCGCCCGGGCCAGGGCAATGCGCTGGCGTTGCCCGCCGGATAACTGATCCGGGTAACGGTCCGCCAGCCAGTCCAATTGCACCAATTCCAGCAACCGATGCACGCGTTCGGCGATCTCCCCCCGCGAAGGCCTTTGCCGGCGCGGGCGCACGGTCAGGCCGAAGGCGACGTTGTCGAACACGGTCATATGACGGAACAGCGCATAATGCTGAAACACGAAGCCGACGCCCCGTTCGCGTACATGGGTGAAAGTGGCGTCCTCACCGGAAAACAGCACCGCGCCGCTGTCCGGGTATTCGAGCCCGGCGATGATCCGCAGCAGGGTGGTCTTGCCGCACCCGGACGGCCCCAGCAGCGCCACCAGCTCGCCGCTGTTGAAGGTCAGCGAGACCTCGTCCAGCGCCTTGAAGTGACCGAAGGTTTTCCGCAAATCACGGACCTGAATGCTCATGAGACCTCCTGACGGGCGGCGGCGTGCGTGGCACGCTCGCGGTCCCGTTGATGCTTGAATTCAAGAAAGGACTTCGCTACCAGGGTAACCACCGCCAGCAACGCCAACAGCGACGCCACGGCGAAAGCAGCGGCGAACTGGTACTCGTTGTAGAGAATCTCCACATGCAAGGGCAGCGTATTGGTCTTGCCGCGGATATGCCCCGACACCACGCTGACCGCGCCGAATTCGCCCATGGCGCGGGCATTACACAGAATGATGCCGTACAGCAGCCCCCACTTGATCGACGGCAGGGTGACGCGGCGGAACGTTTGCCAACCGCTGGCCCCAAGCGTCAACGCCGCTTCCTCCTGACTGACACCCTGCTCCTGCATCAACGGGATCAGCTCCCGGGCCACGAACGGAAAGGTCACGAACACCGTGGCCAGCACGATGCCCGGCACCGCGTAAATGATCGACAGGTTGTGTTCTTCCAGCCAGGGGCCGAGCCAGCCCCGCGAGCCGAACACCAGCACGTAAATCAAACCGGCGATCACCGGCGACACCGCGAACGGCAGATCGATCAGGGTGATCAGCACCTGCTTGCCGCGAAACTGGAATCTGGTCAGGCTCCAGGCGGCGGCGAGACCGAACACCACGTTCAACGGCACCGCCAGGCCGGCGGCGATCAACGTCAGCTTCACCGCGTGCCAGGCGTCCGGCTCGGTCAACGCCGCCAGATACGCCTGCCAGCCTTTGGAGAACGCCTCCTGGAACACCAGAACCAGAGGCACCACCAGAAACACACCAAGAAACGCCAGCGCCAGGGCGGTCAGCAAGATTCGCAACCAGGCTGCCTCGGTCACCGCCCGACGGGTGACCACCGCGTTGGCCGGCGTGGACAGGGAAGACACCGCACCACTCATTTCAACCTCCCCCCTGCCGGCGCAGATTCCAGTACTGCAATGCGTTGATGGCGAGCAGCAGAATGAACGAGAACACCAGCATCGTCACACCCAGCGCCGAAGCACCGGCGTAATCGTACTGCTCCAGTTTGCTGTAGATCAGCAGCGGGGTGATTTCGGTGCGGTATGGCATATTGCCGCTGATGAATACCACCGAGCCGTACTCTCCCACGGCCCGGGCGAAGGACAGCGCGAACCCGGTGAGCAAGGCCGGCACCAACGCCGGCAGCAGGACCCGCCGGAACGTCCGCCAACGGTTGGCACCGAGGCTGGCGGCGGCTTCTTCGAGCTCCCGCTCCAGCCCTTCGAGTACCGGCTGCACCGTGCGCACCACGAACGGCAGGCCGATGAAGGTCAGCGCCACGACGATGCCGGCGGGGGCATAGGCCACTTTGAATCCCCACCAGCCTTCCAGGTACTGGCCGAACCAGCCGTTGCGGCCATACAGCGCGGTCAGGGCAATGCCGGCCACCGCCGTGGGCAAGGCAAACGGCAAGTCCACCAGGGCGTCGGCGATGCGTTTGCCCGGAAAGGTGTAACGCACCAGCACCCAGGCCACCAGCAGACCGAACACCAGGTTGATCAGCGCCGCCACCAGGGAAGCGCCAAAACTCAGTTTGTAACTCGCCACCGCCTGCGGATGACTGACCACCGCCCAGAACGTTTCCGCGCCCAGGGAAATCCCGCTGGCGGCCAGCGCCGCCAACGGGATGAACACGATCAGACTGGTGTAGAGCGTGGCGTATCCCAAGGACAACCCGAAGCCGGGTATGACTCGGTTTCGTGACATGACGTTATCCGCTCACCGGGGTTGGTAAATGTGATCGAATACGCCACCGTCGTTGAAGTGCGTTTCCTGCGCCTTCCGCCAGCCACCAAAGGCGCTGTCCACGGTGATCAGATTCACGTCGGGGAAGGCGTCGGCGTACTCACGAGCCACTTCCGGATCGCCGGGGCGGTAGTAGTGTTCCGCCGCCAGCTTCTGGCCAACCGGGGTATAGAGGTACTCCAGATAGGCTTTGGCCACGTCGGTGGTGCCATGCTTTTCGGCGTTCTTGTCCACCACCGTCACCGGCGGTTCGGCCAGAATGGACACCGAAGGCACCACGATCTCGAACTCACCCTTGCCCAGTTCGTTGATCGCCAACAGTGCTTCGTTTTCCCAGGCCAGCAGCACATCGCCAATCCCCCGCTGCACAAAGGTGGTGGTGGAGCCACGGGCGCCGGAGTCCAGCACCGGGACCTGCTGGTAGAGTTTAGTGACGAAGTCCTTGGCGGCGTCCTCGGAACCGTACTTCTCCTTGGCGTAGGCCCAACCGGCCAGGTAATTCCAGCGCGCGCCGCCGGAGGTTTTCGGATTCGGCGTGATCACCTCGACCCCTGGCTTCACCAGGTCGTCCCAATCCTTGAGGTCCTTCGGGTTGCCCTTGCGTACCAGAAACACAATGGTGGACGTATAAGGCGAGCTGTTATTGGGCAACCGTTTCTGCCAGTCGGCGGGAATCCTGCCGGTCTTCTCGGCGATGGCGTCAATGTCGTAGGCCAACGCCAGGGTCACCACGTCCGCTTCCAGACCATCGATGACCGCGCGGGTCTGTTTGCCAGCGCCACCGTGGGACTGGCGCACCACCAGCGTTTCGCCGGTTTCTTCCTTCCAGTGATGGATAAACTCTTTATTGAACGCTTCGTACAACTCCCGGGTGGGGTCGTAGGACACGTTGAGAATTTCCCGGTCCGCCAGGGCCGGAGAGGACAGAGCCAGGCCGAGCGCGGCCGCGGTAAAAAAGCGAGTGAACTTCACGATGCAGTCTCCACAAAAATCGGGTGTCACGAATGCGTTGGAGACCTCCGGTGGTCCGGTCGGCCGCAAGCCGGATTGCGTTGTTTCAACCGCTCAACGCGGCTTGTCGAAACGGTACTTTTCCTTGCGTTCCACCTGCACTATCCGGCCCTCGTGGACAATGATTTCCACGGCGCCAAAGCGCAGATCCTTGATCAGCGACGTCACCAGTGTGGCCAGATCCACCTCTTCCGACGCCGGGTTGCGATGCGTGTCAGGCCGAGCCATGTCGCGTATTCCTCGGTTCCGTTCGTTAATGAATGTCAGAATTTAAAGGCCAGACCAGTGCCAACGGCACGGTCCTCGGTGCCGGCCTCATCCCGCTCCAGATTCGACAGATACAGATAAGCCACGGTATTGCGCCCCAGGCTGTAGTCAGCACCGAGAGCCCAGAGCGTCAGTTTTTCGTCGGTCTCTTCACCCCGGTTTTCACCACCCTGGGCTTTCAACGTAAGCCGCTCATCCACATGCCAGGCGGCGCTGATCAGGTAACCACGATCTTCCAGGTCACTGCCCGGCGCGGTGTCTTTGGCCTGCTGATAAAGGGCGCCCAGCTCCAGGGCCCGCCAGCGATAGGTGGTCACCGCCCGCAGAATGTCGGCCCGGTTGAACCCGTCCACCGCCCGCCGCGCCGCCTGATCTTTTTCGTAGGCAAGAGCGGCATAAAACCCTTTGCGCTCCCAGGCCAGGGCCAGGGACACCACGTCGGCGAGATCATCGTCCGGCTCGCCATCATCATCGGTGTCCTCCTGTTCCCCCGGGGAGAACGCGCCGTGCACCGACAAGCCACCCAGCAGCGTCGGGCTCAGATACTGGACGCTGTTCTTGTTACGGGTCTGCCCACCGAGGAAATGGTCGATATCGCCGTACAGGTCATTGAACTGATCGACCTTGCCCTCGATGCTTTTCAGCGGGCTGTCGATGTTGCCGGCGCGCAGGGTACCGAAGGCTCCGGTCAGGCCGCCGTAAATGTTGCGTTTGCTGAAGGTGTCGTCATCGTCGCCGTCCACGTCGATGCCATACTCCGCCAGATAGATCGCCTTGAGGCCGCCGACTTCGAGGTCGAAGTCCCCTTTGATCCCGAGACGCGAAGCGTTGGAATTCAGTTCCCACTGGTCGTTGCCACCGGCGCCGGCCAGACTGGCGCCCTCGAAGTCCACGTTCTCCAGCGAGACATTGATCTTGCCGTACAGCGTCGGGCCGTTGGCCCCCGCCACCAAAGGTAATGCCCCCAACAGGCCGATCCCCAGTGCGTTCCCGATTTTCATTCGGTGTTCTCCAAAACAGCGTTGCGCAAGAAATGAAAAGCAACGCCTCCCGAGGTCGGGTGGGCATCCTTTGTTGATGATGGGGATGATGCTAACGAGAAAACCAAAAGACCAAAAAGTAATATATTTCTATTTATTTATTCTTTTTAAACATAATAAATTTCTCTTTATCCTGGCGGCTCCATTGACGCTTGATGGAGGGATCCACCATGCCCTTGCACGACCTCGTCGACTACTTCAACCGTGAACAACGCCGTCAGTACGGCACCGCCATTGTCCCGAAAGACACCCTGCGCATGCGGGACAATACGGTGGAAGCCGATTACGCCGGCCTGGTTCTGCGCAGTCGCTTCCAACCGATCCTGCCCCTCTGCCAGGAAGGGGTTTACGGCCATGAGGCGTTGCTGTCGGTACACGGCAAGGGCGGCCCGCTATCACCGCAGGCACTGTTCATGATTCCCACCAGCGCTGACGAGATTGTCTATCTGGATCGTCTGTGCCGCACGGTGCACGCACTGAACTTCCTGCTGCAACCGGACACCGGCGGCCTGCTCTCACTAAATATCCACCCGCGCCACCTGGCCAGCGTGCGGCAGGATCACGGTCTCGCCTTCGAACAGATTCTGCGTCAATGCGGTCTCGCGCCGGAACAAGTGATCCTGGAAATCCGTCATGATCCCGCCGGCACCGAAGACCCTCGCCGGGCGGTGGAGAGCTATCGCCGCCACGGCTATCGCATCGCCCTGGACAACGTGACCTCGACACCGAGCACCACGCTTTGGCGGGCATTGGCCCCGGACATGGTGAAACTGGCCCCCGAACTGGCAGCGATCGAGCGTGACAGGGTGCTCGCCGCCGCCGCGCGGCACGGCACACCGTTCACCCTGCAACTGGGCCTGACCGCCGACCTTGCTCTGCAGCATGGGCTCAGCCACGTGCAGGCGCGCGCCATGGCGCCACCGGCGGAAGGCCTCACCGGCCCCACCTGGCGGCGGGGCGCCTTCCCTTGAAGGCGGCTCCGCCCACCAGCGGCACCGGCAAAGGTCATTGTCATCCTCCTTTCCCGCGCCGGTAAAGAAAGCGACAACTCCTCTGTCTATGCTGACGCTCCCTCTCCTTATCACTGGGAGCATTGACGATGTCCGCCCGCGATAGCGCCCCCTTCCATGGACTGTTGGTGCCCGGACTGCATGGCAGCGATCCGGATCATTGGCAACAACGCTGGCAAACCCATCTGCCCTGGCTGCACAGTCTCTCGTTACCGGACTGGCGGAATACCGAGCTGTCCTACTGGCTCGATGGACTCGACCTGGCCGCCGCCGCTTTGCCCTCCCCCTTCGTGCTTATTGCTCACGGTTTCGGCTGCGTCGCCGCGGCCCACTGGAGCACGACCCGGCCACGGCAAGTGGCCGGACTATTATTGGTGGCCCCAGCCCTGCCGGAGGCCATCCCACGACACCTGTCCGCCCCGCTGACCGTTCCCGCTCGTTTGGTGGCCAGCACCAGCGATCCCTGGATGACGCAGGAGGAGGCGCGCCGTCTGGCCCGGGATTGGGGCTGTGCGTTTCGCAATGGCGGCGATCTGGGTCACATCAACAGTGCCTCCGGCATCGGTGAATGGCGGCGCGGCTTCGAGGATCTGCGCTGGCTGCTCAGTCAGCGCGTTTCACGCGGTACCGCTCTAACCGGCTAGCACCTATCAACCCGCGGCCGCTTCTGCCGATAGCTCTCTTGAAGACAACAATAAAGAGGCTCAGATATGAAGCAGTGGACCATGACCCGACAACTGTGGGGCATGCTCGGGTTACTGTGGCTGGCGATGCTGCTCCTGGCGGGCTGGACCGCCTGGGAAAACCGCCAGACCATTCTGACCGAGCGCAAGACAGGGCTGTCCCAGTACGTGGACTCGGCCCTCAACGCCATCGATGGGCAGGCCCGGCTGGCCGCTTCCGGCGTCATCAGCGAAACCGAAGCCCGGCAGCGTGCCGAGCAACTGATTCGCGATAGCACCTATGACGAAGGGCGCGGTTATCTGTACGCCTTCGATGAGAATCACCGGATGTTGACCCACCCCAGTCTCGCCAAGGGCACCAACATGTGGGACTACCAGAACGAGGAAGGGCGCTACCTGTTCCGCGAGTTCATGGAGGCGGTGGAGAACGGAGACGGGTTCGTCGATTACCTGTGGGTGCATCCGGGCCAGGAGGGCCTGGCGAAAAAGTCGTCCCTGCATGTGCATTATCCGCGCTGGGACTGGTACCTGGGCGCCGGCGTCTATATCAACGACATCAACGACGCTTTCCAAGCCAGCCTCACTCAGTCGCTGCTGTTCCTGCTGGCTCTGGGCATTCCGCTGACACTGCTGATGGGCGCCGTCATTCGCGGCGTGCTGCGCCGGCTTGGCGGCGAACCGGGCTACGCCGCCGAAGCGGTGCGCTACATCAGCGAAGGCGATCTGAGTCAACCCACCCGTTTGAAGGACGGCGACACCGGCAGCCTGCTGTTCGACATCGAACGGATGCGCCAGTCCCTGGGCGCCACGGTGGGCAACATCCATGGCAGCGCCGATGTGGTCAATACCGCGGTGGAGGACATCAAGGCCGGCAACGACGAACTGGCCACCCGCACCGAGCAGCAAGCCGCCTCGCTCACAGAAACCGCCGCCAGCATGGAACAACTCACCACCACCGTGCAGCAGAACGCGGACCACGCCGAGCAGGCCCGGCACCTGGCCAACAATACCGCCGGCGACGCCCGCCGCGGCAATGACGCCATGGAGGCGGTGATTAAAACCATGGGCAGTATCCATGACAGCGCTGAACAGATGAGCGCCATCGTCGACGCCATCGACGAGATCGCGTTCCAGACCAATATTCTGGCTCTCAACGCTTCCGTGGAAGCCGCCCGCGCCGGCGAGCAGGGCCGCGGGTTCGCGGTGGTGGCGGAAGAAGTGCGCAATCTGGCCAGCCGCAGCGCCGAGGCCGCCGGCGAGATCAAGGCCCTGATCGAAAGCGCCGGCACCCTGGTCGCCACCGGCAGCCAGCAGGTGCGCGACACTGGCGAGATCATCACCGGCATGGTGTCGGATATAGGCCGTCTCAGCACTTTGGTCAGCGACATCGCCACCGCGTCCAATGAGCAGAGCCGGGGCATTGGTCAGGCCAACGAAGCGATCACGCAAATGGACATGATGACCCAGCAGAACGCCCGGCTGGTCCAGGAAAGCTTCTCCGCCGCCCAACGCCTGGCGGACCAGAGCCAACAACTGCGCCGGCAAGTATCCCGCTTTCAGGTGGCGACCCCGTCACAGACGGAGAACCACACCGCCCAGGACCTGCCCCGGAACGACGAGACGGTTCCGGCACCGGCCTGAAAAGGGCTTGACCCCGGGGTAGCCCCCGGGTTGTATAAGCGAACCATGATTCCCGTTTCCGCCGCCCTCCGGCCCGTGGCGACGCTGCTCGCCGGAGTATTGATGACCTGGGCCCTGTTGAGCCCGATCGCCGCCATGGCTTCTCACCATGGCGGCGATCATTCTTGCGCCAGCAGCGAGGGGCGGGAGCATCATCCCTGCCCCCATCACGCCGGCGACACGGAAGGCTGCACCTGTCTTCAGGCCTGCCAGGGCGGCGCCTTGACCACCGAGGCCAGTTCAGTCCGCGCGCCTCAACGGCCAGCCTCGGACCGCCTTGCCTCTCCCGGCCAGCGGTTCGCCGGTTTCCCCACGCCACCGTGGCGCCCACCCTCCGTCTAGACCGTTTTTCCCATCGAAACACGCGCCCCCGCAGACGGGTGGCGTCTTTTGTTTTCTATTGAGGAGAACGTCCATGACGACGTCTTTTTCCCTGCCCCGCCGTCGCTTCGTGCAGGGGCTGGCTCTGGGCGGCACCGCTCTGGGGCTCGGGCTCACCCCGGCACAATTGTTCGCCCGCCAGGGCCAGACCGGCGCGCCGGAGCTGCGCGGTAACCAATTCCAACTGAACATCGGTGCCGCCGATGTGAACCTGACCGGCCGCAACCGGCCCGCCACCCTGGTCAACGGCAGCCTGCCGGCGCCAACCCTGCGTTGGCGTGAAGGTGAGACGGTGACCCTGAGAGTGACAAACCATCTGCCGGAAACCACTTCGATCCACTGGCACGGCCTGCTGCTGCCGTTCCAGATGGACGGCGTGCCGGGGTTGTCTTTCGACGGCATCGGCCCGGGCGAAACCTTCACCTATCAGTTTCCGCTGCGGCAGAGCGGAACCTACTGGTATCACAGCCATTCCGGTTTTCAGGAGCAGACCGGCCTGTACGGCGGCCTGATTATTGACCCGGCGGAACCGGACCCGCATGCGGTGGATCGCGATTACGCGGTGGTGCTTTCAGACTGGAGTGACCAGGATCCCAAGCGCATCTATGCCACGCTGAAAAAACTCAGCCACTACTACAATTTCAGCGAACGGACGCTGTTCGACACGCTGACGGATTTCCGTGAGAAAGGCGTGGTGCGGACGCTCAAGGATCGCCACATGTGGAACCGGATGCGCATGAGCGAGACCGATCTGGCGGATGTGACCGGTTACAGCTACAGCTTCCTGGTCAACGGCCATACCCCGGCCGCCAACTGGCAGGCCCGCTTCGAACCCGGCGAGCGCATCAAGCTGCGTTTCATCAACGCCAGCGCCATGACCATCTTCGACTTGCGCATCCCCGGTCTGGACATGACCGTGGTAGCCATGGACGGCCAACCGGTGAAGCCGGTGCGCTTCCATGAGTGCCGCCTGGGCGTGGCGGAAACCCTGGACGTGATCGTCGAGCCCAAGGATCACCGCGCCTACACCCTGTTCGCACAAACCATCGACCGGTCCGGCTACGCCCGCGGCACCCTGACGCCGGATCCCTCTCTCAGTGCCGAAGTGCCGGAGCTGGACCCGGTGCCACTGCTCGGGCACCGGGAAATGGGCATGGGCGCCATGGATCACAGCGCCATGGGACACGACAGTGGCGCCATGAAGACCATGGACCACTCTCGCATGAATCATGGCGGCATGGACCATGGGGATATGAACCATGGCGATATGTCCGGCGGCATGGATCATGGAAGCATGAACCATCAAGGGATGAGCCACGGCACGCAGAGCGGGATGGACCACTCGGCCATGGGGCACGCCAACCACGACACCAACGCCGCCGTGCCCTTCGCGGTCTCGGCGGACAATCCGGATCTGCCACCCCGGCAAAGCGCCACGGAGCACGCCGACAGCGAATACGGTCCTGGCGTGGACATGCGTGCCATGTCTCCTGCGCCGATGCTCGACGATCCCGGCATCGGCCTGCGCGACCGGGCCTGGAAAGTGCTCACCTACGCCGACCTGGAATACGCCCACGGTTTGCCCGACAGCACGCGGCCGGAGCGGGAAATCGTGTTGCACCTCACCGGCAACATGGAACGCTACATGTGGAGTTTCAACGGCATCCCCTTCGCCGATGCCGAGCCGCTCGAGCTGTATCACAACGAGCGGGTGCGGCTGACCCTGGTGAACGACACCATGATGCACCACCCGATCCACCTGCACGGTCTGTGGAGCGATCTGGAGCTGGGAGACGGGCGCCTGCTGCGCAAACACACTCTGTTGGTGAAACCTGGAGAAAAACTCAGCTATCTGGTGCGCGCCGACGCTCTTGGGCGCTGGGCCTACCATTGCCACCTGCTCTATCACATGGAAGCGGGCATGTTCCGGGAAGTGCGCGTGGTGCCACGCCATCAACACCACAGCGACGAGGAGAGCCGCCCATGAAAGCATCAATGACGTTAAGCGGCCTGCTGGCCGTGATGATCTCCGTGTCCGCCGGAACACCGGCTCTGGCCATGGAGGGTGTTCCCGCCCGCTTCGGCCAGATCCTGGTGGATCAGTTGGAAGCCCGTGACGCCGACGACGGCACCGTGGCGGCCTGGTCCGCCAGCGCCTGGTACGGCGGTGACATCAACAAGTTGTATTTCGCCACAGAGGGCGAGCGGCTCATGGATCGGGGCGGCGAGACCGAGAGCCTGGAAACCCGGCTGGCCTGGAGCCGTGCCTTCGCACCCTATTGGGACTGGCAACTGGGTGTGCGCCGGGACTGGCAGCCGGACGATCCCAACCGGGACTGGGTCAGCGTCGGGGTAATGGGCGTGGCCCCCTACTTCTTCGAGACCGAGGCCAACCTGTTCCTGGGCGAATCCGGCCACAGTGAATTGCGTCTGGAAGCGGAATACGAGCTGCTGTTCACGCAGCGGTTGATCTTGACTCCGGAAGTGGAAGCCAGCCTGTACGGCAAGGAGGACCGGGACCTCGGTATCGGTAAGGGGCTCGCCACGGTGGAAGCGGGATTGCGGTTACGCTACGAAATCCGCCGCGAATTCGCCCCTTACATCGGCGTGCATTGGGAGAAGAAATTCGGCGACACCGCCGACTTCGCCCGTGATCACGGTGAGGACGCCAGTGACACCCTGCTGGTGGCCGGTATCCGGGTCTGGTACTAGAGTAAGAGCCGGTGGGTAGCCTTCCTGGACACGGGTGAAGCACGGTCCAGGAAGGTTATCCGCCAGTTCCCAAGCCGCCCGCTTCGAATCCAACCCCGGACTACGAAGCCGCTGTAGGCGTTTGCCCTGCAGCGGCTTTGATCCACGTTGGTGTACCCGTGAATGCCGAGGGATCAGACCTCGAATTCCTGGCTTTCCAATTCACGCAGGTGGGCATTGTTGTCCACCTCGATGCCCAGATCACCGAGACGGCCATCGCCGATGCCGTAAATCCAGCCGTGGATGGTCAAGGGCTGCTCGCGACGCCAGGCCTCCTGCACCACCGTGGTATTGGAAACGTTGATCACCTGCCGGGCCACGTTCAACTCGCACATGCGATCAAGCCGGGCAACCGGATCCAGGTCCGCCAGCTGTTTGCGATGGCGCAGATACAGCTCCCGCACCTGGCGGATCCAGTTATCGATCAGTCCGTGAGGCTGGTCTTCCATGGCGGCACGCACACCGCCACAACCGTAATGGCCCACCACCATGACGTGCTTGACCTTGAGCACTTCCACGGCGAACTGCAGCACCGAGAGCAGATTGAAATCGGTGTGATGCACCAGATTGGCCACATTGCGATGCACGAACAGTTCGCCGGGCATCAGGCCGACGATCTCGTTGGCGGGCACACGGGAATCGGCACAGCCGATCCACAGGAATTCCGGGTTTTGCTGGCCCACCAGGGTACGGAAGAAACCGGGGTGTTCTTCCTCCACCTGATGGCGCCAATGTTCGTTGTTGGTGAAAAGCTGCGGCAGGGTTTTCATGGTCGGGCATTCTCCATATCCGGCCCCCATGATGCCGGAACGGCTCCGTAAAGAAACGGCGAAAACCCTTTCAAAGTGTATCGGATCCGTCCGGGCCCGGGGGGGCAAGGCACCAGTGGCACAAGCCGATGACGCGGCAGGCGGGGCCGATTATAGCGTCCGGAGCGCCGGCGCGCAGCCGCGCGGCGATTGGTCACGGCCGTCGCTGCCCTGTTACCATGACGGTATGTGGGTCCGGGAACGGTTCCCGTCCAAAATTCATCAACCCGAAAAGGGCACCCATGCAAATTGCAGACAACAAGGTGGTGGCGTTCCACTACACCCTGACCAACAACGCCGGTCAGACCATCGACTCCTCCCACCAACGGCAGGAGCCGCTGACCTATTTGCACGGTCACGGCAACATCATCCCCGGTCTGGAAAAGGCGTTGGTGGGCAAGGAAGTGGGCGACAAACTGGACGTGACCGTAGCGCCGGAAGAAGGCTACGGCGAGCGTCACGACGGCCTGATTCAACAGGTTCCGGCCTCCGCCTTTGAAGGTGCCGGCGATGAGCTGCAGCCGGGCATGCAATTCCAGGCACAAACGGAAGCCGGCCCGCGCATCTTCACCATCACCGAGGTGAATGGCGATCAGGTCACCATCGACGGCAACCATCCGCTGGCCGGGGAAACCCTGAACTTCGCCGTGGAAATCACCGACATCCGTGAATCCAGCGAAGAAGAGCAGCAGCACGGCCACGTGCATGGGCCGGACGGCCACGACCACTAATCGTTGTTGTGGGCGTGCCCGCTATACGCGGGCGCGCCTGCGCGTCGATTCGCTGGCAAGCCAGCTTCCCACGGCGACTCTCGCAGCCTTCTTTTGTGGGATGCGAGCAGGGCGGCACTCCGCTTGCTCGCGAATAGCGCCAACCCAGCACGTTTCGCCTAAAGACGGAAGAACCCCTCCGCTTTTTTTCCTTCCCGATACTCATCCCTGAGCAGCCGCTTGAGCAGCTTGCCGTTGGGCTCGCGCGGCAATGTATCGCGGAATTCCAGCGTCCGTGGACACTTGATCGACGACAGCTTCTCGCGGCAGAAACTCAGCAGTTCCGTGGCCAGTTGCTCGGTGCTCGGCCTGTCCTCGCGGGACTGAACAATGGCATGCACGGATTCCCCCATCTCCTCATTAGGGATACCGATGACCGCCACGTCAAATACGGCACGATGTCCCATCAGGGTGTTTTCCACTTCCTGCGGATAGATATTCACGCCACCGGAAATGATCATGTTGCTCTTACGGTCGGTGAGGTACAGGTAACCATCCTCATCCAGCCAGCCGATATCACCGACACAGGCCCAGCCCTTGTCATTGTGCGCCTCGGCGGTTTTGGAGGGATCCTTGTGGTATTCGAACGGATGGCCCCCGGAGAAGTAGATGGCGCCTTCCTCGCCAATAGGCTGCTCCTGACCGGTTTCCTCGTCGACGATATGCAGGGTGCCGTAGATCGCCTTGCCCACGGTGCCGGTGTGTTTCTTCCAGTCCTCGCTGTTGGTCATGGTCAGACCGGCGCCCTCGGTGCTGCCGTAGTACTCATAAATCACCGGGCCCCACCAGTCGATCATCGCCTGCTTGGTGGTCACCGGACAGGGCGCCGCCGCGTGCACCGCCATTTTCAGGCTGGAAACATCATAGCGATTACGCACTTCCTCGGGCAGGTGCAGCATGCGGTGGAACATGGTCGGCACCCACTGGCTATGGGTGACCTTGTACTTCTGGATGTTTTCCAGTGCCCGCTCAGGATCGAACTTCTCCATGATCACCGCGGTGCCGCCGAGCACCAGCACGCCGCGGGTCCATTTCAGCGGCGCGGCGTGGTAATACGGCGCCGGAGACAGGTAGACCATGTCACCATTGCCGCCGAACGCCAGTTCAATTAACCCCGCAAGGGTTTCGGTGCTGCCCACCGGCAGGCCGCTGATTTCCGGTTTCACCCCCTTGGGGCGGCCGGTGGTGCCGGAAGAATAGAGCATGTCGCTGCCTTCCCGAGCGCCGGGCAGCGCCTCCGGAGATTGCGCTTCCATGGCCTGTTCCAGGGACTCACAGCCCGGTAGCGGCTCATCCAGCATGAATATCCTCGGTGCCAACGGCAGCTCACCGATGGCCTCAACCAGTTCCGGGGTGGCGGTTTGCGCACTGAGGATCACCACCCGGGCCTCGCAATCCTCGAGAATGTAGAGCACCTCTTCCGGTTTCAGCCGGGTGCTGACGAAGGTGTAATACAAACCGGCGTAATGGCCACCCCACTGGACCGCCGGGCACTCCAGGCGGTTTTCCAGTAAACAGGCAATATGATCACCGTAATCCAGCCCTTCGTTCTGCAGCACCCGGGCCAAGCGGTTGGCGAAGGCGTCCAGTTCCGCGTAGCTCATGGTGTCACCAGTATCCGCCAGAATCACGGCGGGGTGATCGGGTTTTTCCTGTGCGTGCAGCCCCGGATGGCGCGGACGGGCTTCCGTGTTCATGAACCTCTCCTAGCATTGTTGTTTTTGGGATGTCGCCCGGCAGGCGTCGACCCTTGATGTTGCCTGGGAGAAGACGGTGGGTATTCGTCAGAACCGACTATTTTGTATGACCATTGGTTACACCGACGCCAACGCCGGCCGCGACGGTTCATTCAGGTCCGGCAGCCATGGCCCCTCCATGAAGGCACGCAGCGGCTGACTCCAGGTCTCCTCCCCTGCCGTGGCGATGGCGGTGGTGACCGCCGACAGCGCTTCCGGCAAGGCCACCGTGTGCAGCGGATAGCGATGACGGTACTGGCGCACCGTGGATTCCGGCAAAACCGCCAGCCCCATCCCCGCGCTGACACAGCCGAGAATGGCATCCAGGCTGCCCAGTTCATGGACCGGCGCCGGGGGCGCGCCCTGCTCCGCCAGCAGCACCGACACCGTCTGCCGGTAACCACAGCCCTGACGGAAGGATAAAAAGGACGTGCGAGACAACTCCGCCGCACACGGCACGCTCTCGAGCGGCCGGCCACTCACCAGTACCAGCCGCTCACGGAACACCGGCCTCATGGCCAGGCCATCGCCGACGTTACCGGCAATCACGAACGCGGCATCCAGTCGCCCTTCGCGAAGTTCATCCAGCAAGCAGGCGGAAGGGCTGGTGCGCAGATTCAGCGATACCGCCGGCCAGCGCCGACTGAACGCGGGCAGCACCCGCGGCAAATGCACGGCGGCGGTGGTTTCCATGCTGCCCAGGCGCAATTCCCCTGTGGGTTCGCCACCGCCCTTGAAATGGTTGAGCGCCTCACTGTGCAAATCGCCGATGCGGCGAGCGTATCCCAGCAGCTGATGCCCCGCGGAAGTGAGCGCCACCGGATTGCGGCGCTCCAACACGCGCACGCCCAATTCGCTTTCCAGCTTCTTGATATGGGCGGTGACATTGGACTGCACCGTGTGCAGGCGCTCGGCGGCGGCACTGAAACTGCCGCTGTCCACCACGGCCTGAAAGATTTCCAGAGATCGAATCAGCATGGCGAAATCCCTATTTCCAATATTCTTCAAAGGTATCATCACAAATAATGATAATGCACGCTCTTCGAACTCTTCCGACTCCGCTCATCCATTCTTGGCCCCTGATCATGTGACGTCATTCACATTTAAAGCCCGGTCACCTATATTTCCCCTGAATCCATTCGCGCGGATAAGAAAGGTCGCGATCGGGACAGACCAACAATATCGCCCGTTTGGCGACCGAAGCGGGCATAACGGGGAAAACCGACAGATGGACGCGTTGCTGGATTTCGTCGGGGAAATCTATGAAGCCTCTTATAACCCGGGGCACTGGGATGATGTGGCGGCTGGCCTGTGCAAGCTCCTCAAGGCACGTTCCGGCGCCATCTTCCTGGACGATCACGAAGGCCGCATCCGGGGTATGATCGGCGCCCACGGGTTACCCAAACCGGTCAGGGCGGCCTACCGGTTTGGCATGTCCAAATACGATCACACGTTCCAGCTGCAACGCCGGGAGCCACTGGGCAAAGCCCGCCAATTGCTTCGGGCGGAGGACATCCGCACTGAGCATCCCTTCTATTACCGGTTGATCCTCAAGCCCTATGACATCGGCTTTCTGGCTGCCATGAATGTCTATAACGACGAAGAATGGCACGTCGGCATCGGCTTGCACCGCTCTTTCCAGGCGGCACCCTTTTCCGATGACGACTGTCTGATCCTGCAACGGCTCTACCCGCATTTCAAACGAGCGCTGCGCATTCATAAGGAGTTTCATCGACTGCGCAACCGCCAGCAGACACTCGAATCCGCTCTCGGGCGTTTCATGACCGGTCTCATCATTGTTGACCCGGACGGCAATGCCATTTACTGCAACCCCGTTGCCGAAGCCATCCTCTCGCGGCACCAGGCGTTGAGCATCAACGGCGATCGCCGGCTGCAGGCGCATTACCCGCAAGAAAATCAACGTCTGCGGACGTTACTGGCGCAGCTGGCCACAGCCGACCGGCAAGATATCAGCACTCATGATCAGGCCATTGGTCTCAACCATCCTGACCGGAAACATGCCCTGAATCTGATGCTCGCACCGCTGGCGGGCGCCATGACCGGCACCGTTCAAACCACCGGCGGCGTAGCATTGTACCTGTGCGATCCGGACACTTCCTTCCATCTGCCGGCCGAGGCATTGCGCTCCCTGTATGACATGACCCCCACCGAGGCCAGTGTCGCCATGGGGCTGGTCAACGGCCTGTCCACCATGCAGATCAGTGAACAGCATGGCGTCAGTTTGGAAACCATTCGCAGCCAGCTGAAAAGTATTTACCTGAAAATGGGTGTTAACAAGCAGCAGGATGTGATTCGCACTCTGTTATCCGGAGTCGTGCGGATCGGCTAGCCAGGAGCCAATACAGTGGATACGCAACACGTGACGACGATGCCCGGAACTGACCGGGACACCAGCCTGCCTTTCCCTTCTCTGGACGGACAAACGCTTCAGGCGTACAACCAGCTGGTCGCCACCCTGTACAGCGGTTTGCATGACAACACCGGCTTTCAATCCTTCTTCAATGCCTTTCAACAACATTTCAAAGCCTTGCAGGGCGGAATTCTCGGGGTTACCTCCAATCCCCAGCGCATGGTGTACGGCTGGACCTTCGGCTACCCGGAAGGATTCGAGGAGTGGTATATCAACAGCGATCTTCCGGAAAAAGACGAGGCTCTGACCCGTTACATACAATTGCCACCGCGACAATTCGACTCCTTTTTGCGCGGCGATGACAGCCGCACCATCCTCGAAATCCTCGGCCCTGAAAGCCGCGCCTGGGCGGAAGCCGTTGGCATGGGGGACAGCGCCGGCATGCTGGTAACGCGGGAAAACGACACCAATGTGGTTTTCATGGCCAACCGCCACCAGGATTTCGGGCCTTATACCGATGGCGAACTCCTGCAGATGAACCTGCTGGCCCCGCATATCGAAAATGCCGTTGCCCTGCACCTGAAGCTGTACCAATCAAACAGCGACAACGAAAACCTGGCCATGGCGCTCAACCATGTGAACAAACCTCTGATGGTGTTCAATGCGCTGGGCAGCATTGCCCAGGCCAATGACGCCGCCCGAAACCTGCTGACCCATACCGGCAATCTTTTCATTGGTGACGACCAGCGTCTGCACAGCAGTGACAAACGTCTGAGTCGCAAACTGCACGACGCCATCAGTACCAGCATTGTGCATTCCCACAAAGGCCATCTGGATACCCGCACCCTGTTTATTCGCAATGGGCCCGAGCGGCTTGCCATCTGCCTGACCCCACTGGTCGCGGAAAGTGTCGAGAACAACGGTGTTCTCGCGGAGTTGTTCAGTTTCGATACAGAGCTGGTGCCCGATCTGCAACGAATGCAAACGCTGTTTCAATGCACCCCGGCGGAAGCCGCCGTGGCGGCGGCATTGATCCAGGGCCAGGGCGCCGGCGCCATCGCCGAAGAAAAACAAATATCCGTCCACACCGCCCGCCAGCATATCAAGAACCTGCTGGCCAAAAACGGCTATCGTAAACAGACCGAGCTGGTGGCCATGCTGGTGCGGGCGCTGGGATAAAAATACACACCAACCAGAAAACAAGACAATATCATCCCGCGCACTGTCATCGCGAACCGGACCCGGGATGACAGAGCTGAATTTGTGTAGGGGATGTCCCAATAACAACCAGGAAAACCATGGCACCAGTACTACAGAATGAGCCTGATCTGCTTCAAACACTGTACCGCTCTCTGACTCACCAGGAAGGCTTTCACGCCTTTCTGGAAAAACTGACTGGCGCCATCAACGGCTGTGCCGCCCAGCTATTGGTGATTCACCGTCAGCCCCCGCGCATGGAACATCTTTGGTATCACGGCCTGTCGGAAGAGTTCCTTGACTGGTATCTGGAAAACAACATGATCGCCCAGGATGTGGTGAGCAATCAGGCAATCAAACAGGCACCAGGGCTCTTCCAGTCAGCCCTGCCGCTGCTGCCGGATTTTCAACCCGACGCGGATTACTCCAAATGGGAGAACGAGCAAGACATGCTGGACTCCGCCTGGCTGGTGGTTGACAGCACCCGCACCCACACCTTTGTCCTGACCATTCAGCGCACAGTGAGCCAGGGACCTTATCAGCGGGCGGAACTGAGAGCCCTGAACCGGCTGGTTCCTCATATCCGCCACACAGTGCAGCTATATCGGCAACTGGAAACCCGCAGCAAGGCAGCGTCATCCCTGTCAGCGGTCATTGATGTTCTCCCCGATGCCACCTTTGTACTCGACAGCCTGGCCACCGTACTGTACTCCAACAAGGCCGCCCGCGCTTTGATCAACCGAGAGCGCTGCCTTAGCATCCGCGACGAACGCTTCAACTTTGCCGAAAAGGACGTGCAGACCATCGCCAGGCAACTGGGCCGCGGGGTCTCCACCGTACGCACACAGATCAAACATATCTTCCAGAGAACCGGCTGCTCCCGGCAGGGGGAACTGATCAGCCGGATTCTGGCGGCGTTATTGCGTTAACACTTCCCTTCGTCACTCCAGACTTGCCCCGGAGCCTCTCTTAAACCATCGCAGACGTTCCAAACACTCTGCCAACGGCGTGAGATCCCGGGGCGAGCCCGGGATGACGGTGGGTTATTGGCTTCCTTAGTCTGCCGTAAAGTTCAGGGTGTAATGGCAAACACTTTCTTCGCTGTTGAGATCCCACGTCCAGGTTTCGGTGACATCAATCGAGCCTGTGATCTTGGGGGATTCGCCTGGGTTATAGGTTGCATTCCAGTCAAACTCCACTTCGGCCCACTGGGTAACGCAGTCGCCAACACCATTGCACCCTTGGTAAATCACTTCCTTTGGGTCCGCGCCGCTGGTGGAAATAGAACGATCAGCCTTGTCGTAGCTCCCTGCGCTTTCACCATCGATAGTGAAATTTCCACTGTCAGCATAAAGGCGCCATGTTTCACCAAAGCTCTCGGAATCACCAATCTGACCATCAATATGGCACTGCATAATGGCCCGGTTGGTGGGGTCATTTTCCGGGTCGTGGTAGTAAGTCAGCTCTTCACCTGGTGTATAGGCTGACAGTGTCTCGGTAATTGTCAGGTTCAGCGTGGTGGTGCTATTGGAAGGAGCCGGATCAATACCATCCTCAATCCCGTCATCATCCGAATCAGGGTCAAAATCGTTCGGATCCTGAGCGTTGGCCAGGCCGTCACCATCGATGTCGTCATCGGCCACATCCCCTACGCCATCATTGTCAAAATCTTCCTGGCCCGGGTTCGGGTCATTGGGCGCGTTATCCAGGTCATCGATCACGCCGTCCTCATCGGTATCCTGCTCACAGGCATCCCCCGTGCCATTGCTGTTGTCGTCGATCTGACTGGCATTGGGGGTCAGGCGGCAGTTGTCTGAGGTGTCGGCAACACCGTCCCCATCATCGTCGCTGTCACACACATCACCCTGGCCATCGCTGTCGGTGTCCAACTGACTGGCATTGGGGATTGCCGGGCAATTATCTTCGGCGTCCACAATGCCATCGTTGTCGGCGTCCAGGTCACAGGCATTTCCGATACCATCGTTATCGCCATCTTCCTGGTTGAAATTCGGCGTTTCCAGGCAGTTGTCTTCATGGTCCAGGATTTCATCGTTGTCCCTGTCCTGGTCACAGGCATCGCCTGTACCATCGGCATCCTCATCCGCCTGGTCCGGATTGGCGACGGAAGGACAGTTGTCCGCGCTGTCAAGGTGGCCATCCAGATCGCTATCCACTTCCAGATCCGGGTTTTCCACGGTTTCATCCAGATCCTCGGGAGGATTCACCTCTACTCCGGTTTGTTCTGTTTCTGATGCCAGCAAATCTTCCAGGTCACTGATAAAAGTATCGGTACCAGGCACCTTAACCATGCTCAGGTCCTGGCTCAGATCATCCACCACGTTGGTACCGGAAAACCCGGAGATGGCGACACCACCCGCCTCCCCATCCACAACACCATCACTGACGTCCTCCGCCAACATGGCGATGACCGCATCGGAGGACGCCGGCGTACTTGTTCTACTTCCAATTCCCGTGGCAACCGCGACCAAGGCCTCATTCGCCATGCGGTATTTCACGACAGAGGAATAATCCGCTTCCTCCATACCCGATACATAAAGAGGGGGTGTTTCAAACAGATTCAGAGTAGGGTCGATACCAAATCCCAGCGCCGTGGCGACTTGCGCCTGAGCGGCAACCAGTTCGCTATCGAAGTTTTCCGTAGTGAGCTCTTTCTCGCTCAGAAGCTCAACCACCATGGTAGTCATCGGTGTGGCATAAACCGGCTGATTTCCGCTTAATTGCGATTGAGTCACTATTGTTTTCAGTGTCTGCATGGCGGCACTGCCGTCATCGGTGGACAGGTCCGTGGTTTCGCCGTCAACGGTGATCACCAGAAGAAAAGGAGCCTCCACTGGTTTCAGTGTCAAACCGTCGATGGCCGCCTGCTGACTGGTGCGCGTTTCGCCGACGCTGGCGCCCTGTAAATTTCCCACGGCCACATCAATTCGATAGGCCATGACAGGCGCATTGGCCAGCGGCCCCTTCACCGCAGCCCCGGACATTTTCATCCCTGAGCCCCCGGTATCACTGGCCGGCGGATTGCTGCTTCCCCCACCACCACAGGCGGACAGTACCGCCGCAACCCCCATCGCCAACGCACTCCGTATGAACCAGCTCTTTGTCATCATTCCCCGTCCCTCATTCTAGTTCCACCAATGGCAGCGTTTATCGCCTTGTCCTCCATTAGCCCAAAGCAAGGTAGCCATGCTGAAAAAAATCCACATCCCCCAAATTGGGGATGGGTAAGTGCTAACGGGCAGATTTCGGACTGACAGGGTTCTTTAAAGAGAGGCGTTGGAAGTCAGTGCTTTCATGACCTGACCGGGGGATCCCGAATAGAAAAAACTTCCGGGGGGAGCCCCCGGAAGAACGCAGGGAAAATCAGGCGCTGAGTTGCTCGCGCAACACGTGTTTCTGGAATTTTCCGGTGGAGGTTTTCGGCAACTCGTCGACGAAGAACACCTTTTTGGGGCACTTGAAGCCCGCCAGACCCTCCCGACAATGGCTGACGATGTCTTCCTCGCTGACCGAAAGCCCGCTCTTCAAGGCGATGAAGGCACAGGGAATTTCTCCCCAATGCGGATCAGGGCCGGCCACCACCGCAGCTTCCAGCACCGCGGGGTGGGCGTACAGCACGCTCTCCACTTCCAGGGTGGAAATGTTCTCGCCACCGGAGATGATAATGTCCTTGGAGCGGTCCTTGATCTCCACGTAACCGTCCTCATGCCACACTCCCAGGTCACCGGTATGGAACCAGCCGCCGGCGAAGGCTTTTTCAGTGCCTCCGGGGTTGTTCAGATAGCCTTTCATGACGCTGTGCCCGCGCACGAACAGCTCACCCAGGCTGACGCCGTTGCGGGGTACCGGTGTCATCGTCTCCGGATCGGCCACCATCATGTCGGTCATCGACAGCGACAGAATCCCCTGCCGCGCCACCTTGTCGGCCTTGTCTTCCAGGGACAGCGCCGCCCACGGGTCCTGGAATTCACACACCAGGCTGGGGCCGTAGGTTTCGGTGAGACCATACAAATGGACAATGTTGATCCCCAGGTTTTCCATGGCGGCGATGGTGGCGGCCGGTGGCGCGGCACCGCCGGTGGCCACGGTCACGGTGTGATCGAAGGGCCGACGCTGCTCTTCCGGCGCGTTGATCATCATGTTCAGCACCACCGGGGCGGCGCAGAAATGGGTCACCTTGTGCTCGCTGATGGCACGAAAAATCGGCTCCGGGTGGGGCTGGCGAAGACACACGTGGGTACCGGCCACGGCGGTCACCGCCCAGGGAAAACACCAGCCGTTGCAGTGAAACATGGGCAGCGTCCACAGATACGCCGCGCCCTGGGGCAACCCCAGCCCAATAATGTTGCTCAGGGCATTCAGGTAGGCACCACGGTGATGGTAGACCACGCCCTTGGGGTCGCCAGTGGTGCCGGAGGTGTAGTTCAACGTGATCGCCTGCCATTCATCCGCCGGCGCCTGCCAGGTAAAGTCGTCACGCCCACGAGCCAGCAGTTCGTCAAAAGTCAGTTCTCCGACCCGCTCCCCGCCTTCGAAAGTCGGATCCTCCACATCCACCACCAGAGGCGAAACCGAGCAGCAGGACAACGCCTCCCGGCTTCGCTCATGGAATTCAGGGTCGGTGAAGAACACCTTGGCCTGCCCGTGATCCAGCATGAACGCCATGGACGCCGCGTCCAGGCGGGTGTTCTGGGTGTTGAGTACCGCGCCCAGCATCGGCACGGCGAAATGCAGCTCCAGCATTTCCGGTACATTGGGTAGCAATGCCGCCACGGTATCACCGGGCCCCACCCCCATGGCCCGCAGCGCGGAGGCCAACCGCAAACAGCGTTGATGAGTCTCGCCCCAGGTGCGCCGCACCGGACCATGAATCACCGCGGTGCGATAGGGATGCGCCAGCGCGGTACGGGCCAGAAAAGTGAGCGGTGTCAGCGCCGAGAAATTGGCGGCGTTGGGCGTCAGGTCCGCATCGAAAGCAAGCGAGCTGGACATGATCGGAATCTCCTGAATCAAGGGCGCCCCATGCCGATCACGGGGCGCCGGGTTACGGTGTCACTTTGTTGTTTTCGCGAAACAATCCGGTCTATTCAGAGCTGGCGGGCTCGGCGGCACCGGCGGTGGCGCGGCTTTCGCCAGCCAGCCAGTCACGCTCCAGCACCAGCCACAGAACCAGACCGGCGCCCAGCCCCCAGGCGGCGCCCTTGGTGGCCAGAATGGCACCGACGATCACCGCCACACCGCGTTGCAGGTTGGTGCCCTTGCCGAGCATCTCCACCGCCAGGTAGCCGCACAGATAACCCTGGATCAGTAAGGTCAGCGCCAGGCCGATGTTCAAACCCGGCTTGAACAGCGACACCACCGGCAGCAGCAGAAGCGCGATGCTCATACCCCAATAGATGCTGTTGGCACCGCCCCAATAGCTGTCCATGGCCTTGCGGTCGTTATTCATATAGCGATTGACCACCAGTGCCTGGCCACCGGTCCAGGACGGCCCGGACAGACTGATGAAAGGCGCGCACAGCCCGTGAAACAGATTACGGATACCGGCGATGATGCTGTTGCGGCGCGGGCTGAATACCAGCTTCTCATCCTTGCGTACCTTGTCCGCGTTTTTAAACAGAGAGTCGATCACCAGTACATCCCCGAACGCGATCACATAGGCGGCCAGCGCCAGCGGCAGGGCATCCAGGAAATACTGATAAGAAGGCCAGCCGAGGCCGAATACGGTATAGCTCTCAAGCATTTCGCCAAATGGCAGCGAGACCCAACCCCATTGCAGACTCGGTGCCCGCACCTCGCCAATCAGGATGCCGAACGCGTACGCAATCAGGAACGGCACGGCGATACCGTACTGGGCAATGAAGCGAAACATCGGGTAGCGCTCACGCAGCGGCGCCGCCGTTCTGGAGAACAGCATGAAGAACCCGAGCGTGGCCCCGAGCAGAATGGTGATCGGCATGGACCAGACCCGGCCGGTGTCGGAGAACTCGGTCATCACCGCGGAAAAGCCGGCGCCGATCAGAATCCCCGCCTTCAATGACATGGGCATCTTGCGCACCAGCACATCCGCCCCCTTGAACAGGCCCATGGCGAAAAACACCGCCGCCACCGTTAACTGCAACGCCACCAGGGCGAGAATGCGCGCGTCCCCTTCCGGGTAGCCGGATAGAAAAGCCACGTACAAGGGAATGCCGGCGGTAATCCAGCCGGACACCGCCGGATCACCGAAATGGCCGTGCAGCATGAACAGGAAGTTGTTGATCACCACGAAAGCCACGGCAATCTCGAAAGGAATACCCAGCACCGATGTCATCAGGCCGGAAATACTCAGCGGCACCACACACAGAATCGCGCCCTGCAGAATGTCGGGCAATTCCAGTTTGTAGTGGACAAAGGGGATGCGCAGCTTCAGGAAACCCAGCGCCGAAGGCTGCTCGCCTCCGTCCGCTCTCTTTCGCAGACTCATGTTGTTCTCCGTTATCCGGTTTTATTGGCGTTATCGATGCGGCGGTAATGCCGTTTTTTTGAATCAGGGGTTTTCCCCTGAATACTAGGTATATATACCTTTTTAATCAAGTGAAAACACCCAAAATAAAAAGGCCCGCTAAAGCGGGCCTTTCAACGGAGCCGGGGCTGCCCGGCGGTCAGACCGCCACGCCACCGAGTTTGGTTTCCAGATATTCCAGCAAGCCTTCCCGGGCCCCCTCGCGCCCCAGACCGCTTTCGTTCATACCACCGAATGGCGCCGCCGCGCTGGTGGGATTGATGTCATTGATGCCGATGATGCCGAACCGCAGACCTTCGAACATGCGAATCGCCCGGGACAGCTTCTCGGTGTACACGTAGGCCGCCAGCCCGTAATGGGTGTCGTTGGCCATGGCCAGCACTTCCTCTTCGTCGTCGAAGGGAATCACCGGCGCCACCGGGCCGAACGTCTCCTCCCGGTAAATGCGCATGTCCGGGGTCACGTCCGCCAACAGGGTCGGCGCATAGAAATGGCCGCGGTCCGCCTCACCGGCGAACAGACGCTCGCCGCCCTGCATCAGGCGGGCGCCCTTGGCCACCGCGTCGTCCACCTGTCCGGCCACCTTGTCGATGGCCGCCTGATTGATCAACGGGCCAATGCTGATGCCCTCTTCCATGCCGTTGCCGGCCTTCAACCTGGCGATGCGGTTACTCATCTCCGCCAGGAACGGCTCGATGATGTCACGCTGAACGAAGATGCGATTGGGACTGATGCAGGCCTGGCCGGTGTTGAGGAATTTCACCAGAGACAACCCTTTGGCCGCATGCACCGGATCCATGTCATTGAAGACGATCGCCGGGGCATGACCGCCCAGCTCCATGGAAACCCGCTTGAGATGACCGCCGGCCAGCCCGGACAGATATTTGCCCACCGGCGTGGAGCCGGTAAAGGTGATTTTCTTCACCAATGGGTGGGTGCAGAACGCCTCACCCACCGGCTTCGGATCCTGCTTGGTGATCAGATTCACCACCCCCGGCGGGAAGCCGGCCTCATGGAAAATCTCGAACATGGCCTGGGCGCACAGCGGTGTCGCTTCCGCCGGTTTCAACACGATGGTGCAACCCGCCGCCACCGCCGGCGCCAGTTTGCGGGTGATCATCGAAATCGGATAATTCCACGGCGTGATCGCGCCGACCACGCCCACCGGATGCTGCCGCACCCAGAAGCGCTGGTTGGCGCGGGCGGACGGGATGGTTTCGCCGTACATGCGCTTGGCTTCCTCGGCGAACCACAGTAGAAAATCAGCGCCATAACCCACTTCGTTGAGCGCCGCCTTGAGGGGTTTGCCCTGCTCGCGGGTCATCAATTCCGCCAGCTCCCGTTTGCGCGCCAGCATCAGCCCGTGGGCCTTGTACAACAGCGCCGCCCGTTCATAGGCGGTGGTGGCGGACCAGGACGCGAAGGCGGTATTGGCCGCTTCGATGGCCGCCGAGATATCAGCGTCGTCAGCGTCGGCGACGGTACCGATCTGCTCGTTGGTGGCGGGGTTGAACACCGCGAAGGTGTTGTCCTTGTTGATCCATTCACCGTTGATGTACATGGTTTTCTCCTGCGGGTTACAGCAGCTCTTCGGGCAGCGCCATCAATGTATCGTCACCGAAACGCAAAGCCCGGGCGTGATGCAGATAACGGGGTAATATCTGCTCGAGGTAAAAGTGAACATGATGCCGCTTGCGGCGAGCGAACGGGGAATCGTCTTCCGCCACGCTCAGCGCCGCGCGGGCCATCTGCCAGGCGGCCACCACGGTGGCGCTCAACATCAGATAGTGGAACGCGATAGCACCGGGCAGCGTGGCGCTGTCACTGGCGCCCAGCAAGAATTCCGTGGCGTCGGAAACCGCCACCACCGCATCCGCCAACAGCGCTTTGCGTTCGCGGCCCAGCACGCTATCCAGACGCGGCTCGGCCAGGAACGCGTCGATCTCTTCCAGCATCTCGAACATGGCGGCGCCGCGGTCACGCAAGGTCTTGCGCCCCACCAGGTCCATCGCCTGAATGCCGTTGGTGCCTTCGTAGATCGGCAGGATGCGCGCATCCCGGAACAACTGCCCGGCACCGGTTTCCTCGATGAACCCCATACCGCCATGACACTGCACGTTCAGGGACGTGACTTCCTGGGCCATCTCCGTGCACCAGCCTTTCACCAGCGGCGTGAGCAAATCCAGGCGCCGCTGATGGCGGGCCCGGCGTTGCGGATCGCTTTCACCGTGCACCCGATCCACTTCGGCGCAGCCCACGTAGGCCAGCGCGCGCCCCGCCTCGGTGAGCGCATTCATGGTCATCAGCATACGGCGCACATCCGGATGGCCGATGATCGGCCCCGCCTCACGCTGTCCGGGAGCCACGCCCTGTACTCTTTCGCGGCAATATTCACGCGCCTGCTGACAGGCCCGTTCAGCGACGGCCACGCCCTGCAGTCCCACCGTGAGACGGGCGTTGTTCATCATCGTGAACATACAGGCCAGTCCCTGATTGGGCTTGCCGACCAGGTAACCGATGGCGCCGCCATTGTCGCCGTAGCTCATGACGCAGGTGGGGCTGGCGTGAATGCCGATCTTGTGTTCCAGCGAGATGGCCCGGCAATCATTGCGTTCGCCCGGGGAGCCGTCCTCGTTGAGCAAATACTTGGGCACCAGGAACAGGGAGATGCCCTTCACCCCCTCCGGCGCATCGGGCAAACGGGCCAGCACCAGATGGACGATGTTGTCGGCCATGTCGTGATCGCCCCAGGTGATAAAAATTTTCTGCCCGGTGATGCGGTAATGATCGTCTTCCGGCACCGCCCGCGCCTTCACCGCCGCCAGGTCGGAACCGGCCTGCGGCTCGGTCAGATTCATGGTGCCACTCCAGGCACCGCTGACCATGGACGGCAGATAGCCGGCTTTGAGCGTGTCATCGGCGTTGGCGGCGATCGCTTCCACCGCGCCCTGGGACAACAGCGGACACAGCCCCCAGGACATATTGGCGGCGTGCCACATCTCCTGCACCGCCACCGCCAGCGAGAACGGCAGCCCCTGGCCACCGTACTCGGGATCGAACTGCAGACTGCCCCAACCGCCGTCCACATAACGCTGATAGGCGTCGCGAAAGCCGGGAGCGGCGACCACGCCATCCGCTTCCAGACGCACGCCATGGCGATCGCCCTCGGCGTTGAGCGGTGCGATCACCGACGAAGCCAGTTTGCCGGCCTCATCCAACACAGCTTCGGCCAGGTCACGGGACACTTCAGTAAACGGCGGCAGTGCCGCCAGGCCATCGATATCGGTCAATTCGCCAAGCACGAAGGCCATGTCCTGCAACGGCGCTTTGTATTCCGGCATGGGGCATCCTCTGTTTTGTTGTTCGCGGCAAAAATGGATAAAACGGCTAATGCGGCGCCGGCAATCAGCCAGGCCGGCGCCCGCCGGAAGCCTAGCTCATGTACTGGCCGCCGTTTACCGACAAGTTTGTACCGGTGATGAAACCCGCTTCCTCCGCGGTCAGGAACGCCACCGCCCGGGCGATGTCCTCCGGCTGGCCCAAACGGCCTACCGGGATACCGGCGATGATACCTTCAAGAATGTTCTCCGGCACCTGCCGCACCATCGGCGTGTCGATATAACCCGGGGAGACAGCATTGACGGTCACCCCCTTGCGCGCGCCTTCCTGGGCGATGGAGCGGGTGAACCCATAAACACCGGCCTTGGCGGCGGCATAGTTACACTGCCCAAACTGGCCTTTCTCACCGTTCAGGGAAGAGATATTGACGATACGGCCGAAACCGCGCTGGCACATGCCGTCGAACACCGCCCGGCACAGATTGTACATGGAGGTCAGATTGGTATTGATCACATCCTGCCAGAAGTGCGGCTCCATGCGCTTGATCGGCGCGTCCCTGGTGATGCCGGCGTTATTCACCAGCACATCGATGGGACCGAGCTCCGCTTCCACATCAGCGGCGAAGACGGCGCAGGCGTCATAGTCGGTGACATCCAGGGGACGCACGTGCACGGAATAGCCCTGCTGCTCCATGCTTTCCTGCCATTGCCGCGCCTGTTGTTCCTGTTGCGGGTCCGGATAGTAGGTCCCCACCACGGTGCGGCCCTGATCACACAGAGCCTGACACATGGCCACGCCCAAGCCGCCGGTGGCGCCGGTCACCACCGCCAATCGTTTTTCGCTCATATTATTAAGCCTTCAACAGTTTTTTCATGGATGCCGACGTGGCCACGGCCCCGTCGACGGTGTAGCTCTGGCTGCGCGTTTCAATGCGCGGCAGCTCGTATCGGTAATTCACCATCATGCCGGCGGACTGGCGCCGGCCCTTTTCCGACAGGTCCGCGGCCCAGTTCAGACGCGCCACCTGAGCGCCATTACTGAGATGAAAGTGCGCCACCGGATCCAGGGCGTATCGACCATTGCGTTGCTCCCGGCACAGGTACCAGGCCATCAGCCGCTGTAATGCCTCGGCCCGCAACGGATCCAGCCGTTCCGGATCCAACAGCGCCCCGGCACTGCCGGTGTCCCGCCAAACCGTGCCACCGGGCAATCCGGCCAGAACATCGTCGGGGAGTCGCTCCAGCCAGCGGCTGAATCCCGGGATCGGCGACAACGTGGCGAATTGTTTCAACTGCGGCAGTTCCTGGCGCAGCAGTTTCACCACCCGTTTGATCAGGAAGTTGCCGAAACTGATTCCGGCCAGGCCGGCCTGGGCATTGGAAATGGAGTAGAAAATGGCGGTGTCCGCCCGCCGGGCATCCAGCACCGGCGCGTCCTCATCCAGTACCGCCTGAATGCTGCCGGCCATGCCTTCCACCAGCGCCACCTCGACAAAAATCAACGGCTCGTTGGGCATGTTCGGATGGAAAAACGCGAAGCAGCGGCGGTCCGGGCGCAAACGGTTCTTCAGATCGTTCCAGTCCCGAATCGCGTGCACCGCCTCATAGGCGATCAGTTTTTCCAGTAACTCGGCGCTGCTCTGCCAACTGATCTGCTCCAGTTGCAGCAGCCCGACATCGAACCAGGCGCCGAGCAGCCGCTTAAGATCCGCTTCCAGCGGCGCCAGTTGAGGGTATTCCTTGCGCAACGACAACAGTTCCGCACGCAGATCCACCAGGAACTTGACCCCCTCCGGCACGCCGTTGAAGCGGGTCAGCAGGGTCATGCGCGGCGGCTCCAGAGCATCACGCAAAGCCAAGGCGGCCTGCATGCGCCCCTCATTGCCGGCCGCGCGCCATTGCTCCATGGCCCGCTCCACCCGCGCCTCATCCACCGCGTACTGTTCCGCCAGCAACATCAGGAAACGGGCACGGCCGTCGCGATTCAATGCCTTGAATTCACGCGCCAGGGTCACCGCCCGGTCGCGGGCCGCCACTTGCCCTCCGTCGTCCGCCAGACAAGCGTCGATCCACTTGATCAGGCGCTCCACGTCACCACCGTTGAGGTCCGGGGTCAGTGTCAGCTTGCCGTCCAGCAACCGGCGCTCGTTCCAGGCCTCCAGTCCGAGCGGCACCAATCTGCGGATGGCCTTCTCCCAAAGACCGTCATTCTGATCCTGCATCATTGTTCTCTCCCACCAGGTCGCACCACGCTGGTTCGACACCGACGGCCAAGAGACTAGCAAAGGCGGATTTCAAAACCAAGTATTTCTACTTGGATTTAAAAGTGTAAACCACTACACTTTTCAGTCACTGGCTTTAATTGGATGGCTTCACGCCTTGTGAACAAACCAAAGCCACGACATAAAGAGTCACTACGTAAAACAAGGAATCCCGATGGACGAACTGCACGGTTACTACCTGGAAGACCTGAAAGTCGGCCTCAGCGCCAGCTACGCCAAGACCATTACCGAGGCCGACGTGGTACTGTTCGCCGGCATCACCGGTGACGATAATCCGGTGCACCTGAACGCGGACTACGCCGCCGGCACCCAGTTCGGCCAACGCATCGTGCACGGCATGTTCAGCGCCGGCCTGATCTCCGCCGTGCTCGGCACCCGCCTGCCCGGCCCAGGCGCCATCTATGTGGACCAGCAACTGTCCTTCAAGGCGCCGGTGCACATCGGCGATACCGTGGTGGCCACCGCCACCGTTCTGGAGATCGACGAAAAACGGCGCCGGGTGAAGCTGGAAACCGTCTGCCGCGTCAAGGACAAGATCGTAGCCCAGGGCGTGGCCACCAATATGGTGGACCGCCGCCCCTCCCAATAAGACATAAAGAGTTAAGGATCCGCCCATGCTGATCAAAGCCCAAGATTCCACTCTGCTGGTCATCGACGTTCAGGAACGTCTGCTGCCCGGCGTGCATGAACACGAAACCCTGGTGAAAAACTGCCGCTGGCTGATCGAAGTGGCGCAACTGATGGACGTGCCGGTGCGCTTCACCGAGCAATACCCGAAAGGCGTCGGCCCCACCACCGACCAGCTGCTGGAACTGGCCGGCGAGGGGAATCCCGCCGTCGCCAAAACGGTATTTTCCTGCGCCGACGCACCGGAATGCGCACCGCTGCTCTCGGAAGCCCGCGGCAAGACCTTCGTGCTGTGTGGCATGGAAGCCCACGTCTGTGTGATGCAGACCGCCCTGGGGCTGCACCAGGCCGGCAACACAGTGTTCGTGGTGGCCGATGCGATCTCCGCGCGCAACCCACTGGACACCGACATCGCCCTGCAACGCCTGCGCGACGAAGGTGTACGCGTGGTCACCCGGGAGATGGTGGGCTTCGAGTGGGTTCGTGACTCCCTGGCCCCGCAATTCAAAACCTTCAGCCAGAAGTTCCTGCGCTGATACCCGAAAACACCGTCGGCATCACGCCGGCGGTGGTTGGGCACCGCACGAGGTACACTATGTTCCTTAGCCAGCAACCCAACCACGGCGCCATGGACACACCGACACCGGAAGAGGGCTTCACCGCGCTCACCGACGATGCCGAGCGCAACCGCCTGCTGGCGGAGATGGCCGAGCAGTCCACCGACATGATCTCCCGGCATACCCCCGGAGACTGGCGTTTTATTTATGCCTCACCAGCGGTAACCCATCTGCTCGGCTACAGCGTCGAGGAAATCGTCGGCGTCTCCGCCTATGACCTTTATCACCCGGACGATGTGGAGAATTTCCAGCGGCGCTCCCCCAGCGTTCGCTACGAGCGCGGCCTGTACACCCACACCTACCGGTTCCGTTGCAAGGACGGCCATTACACCTGGCTGGAAAGCACCAGCCGCACCTTGCGTGACCCGGTCACCGGCGAGATTCGTGAAATCCTGGTGGTGTCCCGGGACGCCAGCGGCCGCATCGAGGCGGAACAAACCAACCGGCGGCTGGCACGGGTGCTGGAAAGCACCAGCGATCTGGTGATCTTCACCTCGCTGGATCACCGCATCACCCATCTTAACGAGTCCGCCCGCCAGGCTCTGTCGCTGGACAGTGCCACCCCCTCCGCCGACTTGTCGGCACTGTTTACCGAGGCCGGCTACCGTCTGCTTGGCGAAGCCGCCTTCCCCACCGCCCTGCGGCACGGTAACTGGAGCGGTGAGCTGGAGATGCGCGACCGTCGTGGCCAGACCATCCCGGTTTCCCTGGAATTGCTGGCGCACCGCTCCTATCACGGCGACATGGAGTATTTCTCCCTGGTGGCCCGGGATCTGAGCGCGGCCAAGGCGGCGGAAGCGCAATTGAAGGCCTATCAGGCGGACATCGAACACGCCAGCCGCCTGGTGACCATGGGAGAGCTGGCTTCGAGCCTGGCCCACGAGCTGAACCAGCCACTCACCGGCATCGTCAATTATCTGCGCGGCATCCAGCGCCGCTTCGGCGATCAGGCCGAGGTCCGCTGGCAGGACCTGCGCGTGCCGCTGGAAAAAACCGTGGATACCGCTCTGCGCGCCGGCGGCATCATCCACCGGATGATGGATTTCACCCGCAAAAGAGCCCCGGTGCATGAGGCAATGAACTTGCTGCCGGTGGTCGATGATTTGCTGCAATTCTGCGAACCCAACGCCGAGCGCCACAATGTGGTGTTGGAAAACCGCATAACCCTGACGGACGCCCGGGTGGTGGCGGACCGTATTCAACTGGAGCAGATTCTGCTCAACCTGATCGTCAATGCCATCGAAGCCTGCCAGAGGCCGGCCGGGCAAGCACCGCTCAAAGTCTGGCTGGAGGCGGAACGGCACGGCAAGCAACTGGAGATCCGTGTCCGCGATCAGGGCCCTGGCCTGCCGCCACACAGCTCGGATAAACTGTTCGAGCGCTTTTTCACCACCAAAAAGAACGGGCTGGGCATGGGCCTGGCAATCAGCCGCTCCCTGGTGGAATCCCTTGGCGGCGAACTGTGGCCCCTCGCCGTGGAGGAAGGGGGCGCTTGTTTTTGTTTCACCCTGGCGCTGGCGGATGATGACACGCCGGCCACGACGAATTGATCCGGATCCCAATGGCAAACAGCGAACCAACGCAAACCATTCATATCATCGACGACGACGCCGATGTGCGTGACTCCCTGCAATGGCTACTGGAGTCCGTGGGGCTGCGGGTGCGCTGCCATGAAACCGCCCTCGCCTTCCTCGAGCGTTTCCAGCCTGGCGACGGCGGCTGCGTGGTGATGGACGTGCGCATGCCCGAACTCAGCGGTATCAACGCGCAGAAAAAATTTCCCGAATACGGCATCGACCTGCCGGTGATCATGATCTCCGCCCACGGCAGCATCGACATGGCGGTGACCGCCCTCACCGATGGCGCCCTGACCTTTATCGAGAAACCGTTCGACGATCAGGTGCTGATCGACCATGTCCAGAACGCCCTTGAGCGGGATCGCCAGCATCGCCGCAAACTGCGGGCACTGGCGGTGCACCGGCAACGCTACGAGGGCCTGACCAAACGGGAGCGCCAAGTGTTCGAGGAAGTCGTCAACGGCCTGTCCAATCAGGAAGTGGCCGATAAACTCGGCATCAACCGCAAAACAGTGGAAGGCCACCGCGCCAACATGATGAGCAAGATGGCGGCGGACTCCCTGGCGGAACTGGTGCAGATCGCCATCAATCTGCGTCAGCAGGACGACGCTCTCCACGCCTGACCCCGCGCATTCAGATCAGTGATACCTGGCATCTGTATAAATCATTTTTAGTGATAGGCGGACTCTGCTTAACTGGGCACCTGCCAACGACCGCCCTGAGAACCGGAGCCGCACATGACCACTTCCGCCTCGCCCGCCCGTCTTGTCCTGATGGGGGCCGCCACCACCCTGGCGGGCATAGGACTGGGCCGTTTCGCCTACGCCGCGCAGTTACCCGGGCTGATCGAGGCCGGCTGGCTGAGCACCCGTGATGCCGGTTTCGTCGGCGCCACCAATCTGCTCGGCTATCTGGTCGGCGCGGTACTCGCCAGCCGTCTGGCCCGCCGTACCAGCCCGGGCGCGGTGATCAAACTTTCCACCTTGCTGATCGCGATCAGCTTCCTGGCCAGCATGTGGCAGGGGCCCGTGTGGTGGTTCAGCCTCTGGCGCTTCGTCGCCGGTGTCACCGGCGCCCTGCTGATGGTGGTGGCGCCCTCACTGATCGCCAGCCAGTTACCGGAATCCAAGCGCAAGAGAGGCACCGCGCTGGTCTTCACCGGCGTCGGCACCGGTGTGCTGATCTCCGCCACCCTGGTCCCGTTGCTGATACAACAAGGGCCGGCACTGACCTGGCTGGGTCTCGGCCTGATCGCCCTGTTACCCGTTGCTCTGGTGTGGCGCCCCTGGCCAAGCCTGCCGAGCGCTCCGCAACAGGGCCATCAGCCTGCCCGGGTCGGGCTGGTGCTGGCCGCCATCTATTTGGCCTACCTGCTGGATGCCGTGGGCTTCGTGCCGCATACCGTGTTCTGGGTGGATTATCTGGAAAGGCACAGGGATTTCAGCACCTGGGCAGCGGCGATGCAGTGGGGACTGGTGGCTCTCGGCGCCATCAGCGGCCCGTTCCTGGTCGGCGCCATCGCGCGCCACGCCGGTTGGCACCGCACCTTGTTCACCGCTCTGGCCTTAAAGGGAACGGCGGTCCTGCTGCCAATGCTGGTACCAGGCACCCTGGTGGTATCGCTTTCGTCCTTTACCGTGGGCGCGCTGATCCCTGGCATGGTCGCCACCACCATGGGCCGCATCGGCGAGTTGGTACCCGCCCATGCGCACGCCACCGCCTGGGGCCGGGCCACCGCCCTGTTCGCCGTCGGACAAGCGGCGGCGGCCTATCTGATGGCTCCGATTTACGCCGGCGCCGAGCACAGCTCTCTGATTTTCATCATCGGCGGCAGCGCCCTGCTCTGCGCCGCCACCTTGACGCTGGCGACACCGCTGTTCGCCAGGCACAAGCCGGTGACGGAGGTGTCCTGAGCGCTGCCTGCTGACATGGATGCAGAGATGGCCACGCGGCGACCGTGGGAGACCAGCTTGCTGGCGAATACCGTTCTTCCGAGGTTGGTGCATTCGCTTGCAAGCAAGCTTCCCACAGCGGCTTCGTACCCCCCCTGTGGGAAGCTGCCTTGGCAGCGAATGGCGTGTCGCGTGTCAGCGGTTCTCCACCACGATGCGCGGGAAGCGGGCTTTGTGGTCCAGTGGCCGGCAGGCCAGCCGGCCGGCCAGGGCCAGGGCCACATTCCGATATTGCCGTGCCACGGCGCCGTCCGGATCAGCCAGTATCGACGGCAGACCGGCATCGGCCTGGGTGCGGATACCGATGTCCAGCGGCAGCTGGCCCAGCAGCGGCACCTGGTAATCCTCCGCCATGCGACCACCACCGCCGCTGCCGAAGATCGGTTCCTGATACCCACAGTGGCTACACACATGAGTGCTCATGTTCTCGATCACGCCGAGCACCGGAATATCCACCTTCTCGAACATGCGTAACGCCTTGCGCGCATCCAGCAGGGCAATGTCCTGGGGCGTGGTCACCACCACCGCGCCAGCCACCGGAATCTGCTGGGCCAGTGTCAGTTGCACGTCGCCAGTGCCTGGCGGCAGATCCACCAGCAGATAATCGAGATCCCGCCAGCGAGTATTCTTGAGCAACTGCGTCAGTGCCCGGGTCACCATGGAGCCGCGCCAGATCACCGGCGAATCCTCTTCCACCATGAAACCCGCCGACATGATCTGCACACCGTGACCGATCAGCGGTGTCATTCGTTTGCCATCATCACTTTGCGGCCGCTCATCGACGCCCATCATGCGCGGTTGGCTGGGACCGTAAATGTCCGCGTCGAGAATGCCGACCCGCGCGCCTTCCGCCTGCAAGGCCAGCGCCAGATTGGCGGTAGTGGTGGATTTCCCGACGCCGCCCTTACCCGAAGCCACGGCAATGATATTGCGCACCTCCGGCAACGGCTCCATGCCGCCCTGGACACGATGTGGCCGCACCTGCCATTCCATATCAACGACAATCCGCATCGCATTCGCATGAGCACCCAGATAGTCGATCAAGCCCGCCGCGCTTTCTTCTTTATAGCGGTCCACCGGGAACCCCAGGGACACTTTCAAAGTCGCGACGCCACCGTCCACCGATATGTTCCTGAGCGCTTTGCTGTTGATTAGATCCTGGCCCTGCATTGGTTCTTTCCAATGGTGCAGAAGATGGCGTAAGTGCGTGGTATCCAGAGTTGTCATGGGAGGCGCTCCTGAACGGTCATACCTTTTAAGGCAGCAATTTCCATGCCGCGAAGTGTGCCGTGAACAGAAAAAACGGATATCCATATTTAAAAACATTCTTTGATCTGTTCCTTCGCTCTTTCATACCCTGTTTCGCATCGTCCACCTCGACGATACCGCCTACCCGTCCGCGGGCGGCCCGACATCTCCGACGGGAATCACGCCGCGGCCAGCAACTTGTTCTAGTTGTCGTACCGTTACGCCTCGCCTTGTCCCGAAAACTGGCGTCATCACTGTGCACCTGCCCCAGCAAGGGGCAAGCGCACCTTACGCCCGGATTCCGTCGCAAACACCAAACAAGAAAATTGCCCTTATAAAACATACGGATACGAACAGGCTTTCGAAAACTGGCACGTCTAATGCGTTTTATAAGCAGTGGTGATGTCTTGTTAGTACAAGTGAACTCTCAATGAGGAAACCGGACATGAATCACAAACGATACGGCGTCGCGGCCTGTTTCAGCGTTTTTATCGGGCTTGCTTCGACACCGCTGCTGGCGGAAACCATTCGCATTGGCATTGGCCACCAGAGCATGGTGACCAACACCGTGTCGGGCGGCGTTGTTCTGGAAAAACTGAATCTGATCGAAAAGCACTTACCCAAGAGCGGTAAGTATCAAGACGCGGACTACGACATTGTCTTCAAGGACTACGATTCTGGCCCGCCGATCACCAACCAGATGCTGGCGGGAAAGCTGGACTTCGGTGTCATGGGCGATTACCCGCTGATCGTCAATGGCGCCAAATTCCAGGAAGGCGGCCGCGCCGAAACCCGTTTCATCGCCATCACCGGTTACAACAAGGAGGGCACCGGTAATGGCATCGTGGTGCCGGTGGACTCCCCGGTCCAGTCCCTCTCCGATCTTTCCGGCAAAGCCATTTCCACCCCAGTGGGCAGCGCCGCCTGGGGTATGACGCTCAAGGCACTGCGAGACGAAGGGCTGATCGACAAGGTCACTATTGTCAATCAGTCACCACCAGTTGGCGCCGCCAATATCGCCGCCGGCAAAATCGACGCCCACGCCGATTTCTGTCCCTGGTCCGAGATCATGGAATTCCGCGGTACCGGCCGGAAAATCCACGACGGCCGCCAGGCCGGCGTTCCCACCTTCCACGGCATCGTGGTGCGTGAATCCTACGCTCGGGACTACCCCGAGGTGGTGCAGGCGGTTCTGCAGGCCACCCTCGAAGCACAGCAATGGATTCGGGACGACCCGGTACGTGCCGCCGAACAGGTCGCCGAGTGGACCGGTGTGGAAAAAGAAGTGCTCTATCTGTACTTCAGCAATGGCGGCATCACCACCATGGACGCCAGCGTCAAACCCGCCTGGATAGCGGCCATGAAGTACGATCATGAACTGCTGCAAAAAGAAAAGCAGATTCCGGACCTGAATTTCAACGCCTGGGTGGACGACAGCTATCTGCGTAACGCCTACGCCGCCAGCGGCCTCGACTACGATAAGGCGGTCGCCGCCATGGTCACCCCGATTCCGGATAACCCGGCCTTGCAGCCGGCGGAAATCTGGTACGCCGAAGACGGCGTCAAAGGCTATGACTCCATTGATGCCATGCTGGCCGCCGAACGCGAAGCGGAACAGAACGGCAGTGGTATCAACGCCTCTTATGTCTACGACAAAAACAGTGGTCTGAAGCTGTTCGGGAAAAGCGCCTTCTACGCCCGTAACGGCGACCAGTTGGCCGCGTTCATGCGCCGCCCGGAGGCGGAGGCTTTCGCCGCCGACGGCGAGGTTTTCAGCTACCGGCAAATTCTGCAAAGCCGCAAAGACAACGCGGTCGCCGAACGGTGATGGCGGGTCAGGGAGGAGCGCATTATGAGCCTGAACAATAGTGAAATCGGTGGCGAGGCCGGCAGCCCGGTGATCGATCAGGTCGATACCCCAGCCGCCGACACCGCCACGGCACGCCGCTCGCCGCTACGCCTGCCGGAAACCCTCAGCCGTTATCTGGTACGCGGCCTGGCCCTTCTGGCCGCGCTACTGGTATGGCACTGGGCATCCAGCAGCGGCTTCAATCTGTTCATCAACTTCGAGAACGTGCCCGGCCCATTGGTGGTGGGCCAGGCATTGACGGAAGCGCTGTCCAACAGCGATTTTTACCTGCACATCCTGCACAGTCTGCGACGCATCACCGTCGCCTATGCGGTGGCCGTGGTGCTCGGCGTCGGGCTCGGTATTCTGATGGGCCGCTCCCGTCTCGCCGAAGACATCATCACGCCCTACATCGAACTGCTCAGACCGATACCGGCGGTGGCCTGGATTCCGCTGGCCATCCTGATGATGCCCAGCGAGGAGTCCAGCATCATCTTCATCACCTTTCTCGGTGCCCTGTTTCCGATCGTCATCAACACCGTGCACGGCGTTGAACAGACACCCAAAGTGCTGGTGCGGGCGGCGCGCAGTCTTGGCGCCAGCAACGCCGCCATCCTTCGGCATGTGGTATTGCCCGGCGCACTGCCCAGCATCGTTGCCGGCCTCGCTATTGGCATGGGGGTCGCCTGGTTCTCGCTGCTGGCCGGCGAAATCATCAGCGGCCAGTACGGCATCGGTTACTTCACCTGGTCCGCCTACACCCTGATCCAGTACCCGCAGATCATCATCGGCATGTTGATGATCGGTGGCCTCGGCACGCTCTGCACCCTGTTGATCAAGTGGTTGTGCCGTCCACTGTTGCGCTGGCAAGTACAGGAGAAAGACCGATGAAACCGGCCACCAAATCGACTCCGGAAAGCACCATCCGGGACCAGAGCAGAGCCAAGGAGAACCCCATGACCTCCGCCATCGACATGACCCGGAGGCTGGCGCAACCGCCAGGACGGAGCTCCAGAGCCCCCGGCGGTGAACGTGGCCATATCGAGATTCGTGATGTCTCGGTGGAATTTGAGCGCAGTGGCGACTGGGTTACCGCGGTACACCGCGCCCAGGTGGACATCCGCCCCGGCGAATTCGTCTGCCTGCTCGGCCCGTCCGGCTGCGGCAAATCCACATTGCTGAATACGGTCGCCGGATTCGTCAGCCCCACCCGGGGCGAACTGCTGGTGGACGGTAATCCGGTCAAGGCACCGGGCCCGGATCGCGGCATGGTGTTCCAGCAACATTCCCTGTTCCCCTGGAAAACAGTGCGCGACAACGTGGCGTTCGGTCCCTTGATGTCGGGGCTCGGCCGCAACGAAGCGCTGAGTCTGGCACGCACCTTTCTTGGCCTGGTCGGCTTGTCCGCCCATGCCAATGCCTTTCCTGACACCTTGTCCGGCGGCATGCAGCAACGTGTGGGGATTGCCCGCGCGCTCGCCAACTACCCCAGCGTGCTGCTGATGGACGAGCCGTTCGGCGCTCTCGACGCCCAGACCCGCACCATGATGCAGGAAAGCCTGCTGGATATCTGGAGCGAATTCGGCAACACCGTTTTGTTCGTCACCCACGATATCGACGAAGCGGTGTTTTTGTCCGATCGCATTCTGATCATGAGCGCCAGCCCCGGCCGCATCATCGCCGACATCTCCGTGGATCTGCCCCGCCCGCGCAGCCAGGACCTGCTGACCCAGCCCGGCTTCATGGCCCTGAAACGCGAATGCCTGGATTTGATTCGCCGTGAAACCCTGCGCGCGTTCGAGCAACAGAACGGACAGGCCGGCTGAGATGCTTCATGCCGTTCGCTTTCATGCCTGTAAATGCCATGACCTGTCATAACAAGAGGACAGTACCGTGAGCAAAACCCTGACCCGGCCGCTATCGAACCGGTCACCACAACCGCTGTACCTGCAGATCAAGGACCAGCTCCGGCGGCGCATTCTCGAAGGCGACTATCGCCCCCACGAGAAATTGCCTTCGGAAAGCGAATTGATGAGCGCCTTCGGCGTCAGCCGTATCACTATCCGGCAGGCGTTGCGCGACCTGCATAACGAAGGGCTGGTGTTCAGCGCCCAGGGTAAGGGGACCTTCGTCAGCAAACCCAAGGCGGTGCAGAGCGTGGAGCACTTGCAGGGTTTTGGCGAAGCCATGACCGCGCAAGGCTATGAAGCCTCCGCCCGTTTGCTCAGCATCCAGCAGTTGAAGGCTCCCAAAGCAGTGGCCGCCGCGCTGCGCCTCGCCAGCGGCGAGGACGTGGTGGAAATCACCCGGGTCCGTTTCCTCAACCGTGAGGCGCTGTCCCTGGAACACAGCTATTTCCCGCTGGATATCGGCCGGCGCATGTTCGGCATGGAGCTCAGCGGTGACATTTTTCCGATGTTGGAGAACCTGTTCGCCATTCCCCTGGGTGAGGCCAGCATTCGCATCGAAGCGGCGCTTCCCGATCAGGGCACCCGCGCCCATCTGAACCTGCAACCCGGCGAGCCGGTGCTGCGGGTGGAACGCCTTACCCATGACCGTCGTGGACGCCCGATCGACTTCGAGTATCTGAGCTTCCGCGGCGACTCTTTCAAATATCACTTCCGCGTGGGTCGGAAATAGGAGGAACCATGAACTTCGACGACGTAGCCATCATCGATACCGATGTGCTGGTGATCGGCGGCGGCACCGCCGGTCCAATGGCCGCGGTGACCGTCAAGGAACGTCACCCGGATCTCGACGTGACCTTGCTGGAGAAAGCCAACGTCAAACGCTCCGGTGCCATTTCCATGGGCATGGACGGGTTGAACAACGCCATTGTCCCCGGCCACGCCACCCCGGAGCAGTACGTCAGGGAAATCACCATCGCCAACGACGGCATCGTCCACCAGCCAGCGCTGATGGCCTATGCCCAGCGCTCCTACCCGATGATCGAGAAACTGGATTCCTGGGGCGTGCATTTCCAGAAGGACGAAACCGGCGACTACGACATGAAAAAGGTGCATCACCTCGGCACCTATGTTCTGCCCATGCCGGAAGGCCATAACGTCAAGAAAATTCTCTACCGGCGCCTGCGCCGTCATCGCATCAAGGTGGAAAACCGCTATCAGGCCACCCGTCTTCTCAAGGACACCAAGGGCAATATTTCCGGCATGATCGGTATCAACACCCGCACCGCCGAGCCGATCATCATCCGCGCCAAGGCGGTGGTGATGGCCACCGGCGCCGCGGGTCGCATTGGCCTGCCGCATTCCGGCTACCTGTTCGGTACCTATGAAAACCCGGCCAACTCCGGCGACGGCCACGCCATGGCCTATCACGCCGGCGCCGACCTGGCCAATCTCGAGTGCTATCAGGTCAACCCCTTGTTGAAGGATTACAACGGCCCGGCCTGCGCCTACGTTACCGGTCCACTCGGCGGGTTCACCTCCAATGCTTTCGGCGAACGGTTCATAGAGTGCGACTACTGGTCCGGGCAGATGATGCTGGAGTTTTTCAAGGAACTGGAATCCGGCAAGGGTCCGGTGTTCCTGAAGCTGGATCACCTCGCCGAGGAAACCATTCAGGAGATCGAGACGATTCTGCACACCAATGAGCGGCCCAGCCGTGGCCGCTTCCATGACGGCCGCCACGTCGACTACCGCAAACGCATGGTGGAAATGCACATTTCCGAGATCGGCTTCTGCAGCGGCCACTCCGCCTCCGGCGTCTGGGTGGATGAGACCGGTGCCACCACCGTGCCGGGGTTGTACGCCGCCGGCGATATGGCCTCGGTGCCCCATAACTACATGCTCGGCGCGTTCGTATATGGCCAGATCTGCGGCGAAAGCGCCGCTGACTTCGCGCAACAGCGCGGCCAATTTGAACTGGACAAAAATCTGATCGAGGAAGAACTGGTGCGTCTGCGCGCGCCACTGCAACGGGCCGACGGTATCCCGCCGGAACAGATGGAGTACAAAGTCCGGCGTCTGGTCAACGACTACCTGCAACCGCCAAAGGTCACCCGCCGCATGGAGATCGGCCTGGAACGGATTCTCTCGGTCCGCGATGACCTGCCGCTGCTCAAGGCCGGTGACGCCCACGAACTGATGCGCGCCATGGAGGTGCATTCCATCGTCGATTGCGCCGAGATGGCCGCCCGCGCCTCGCTTTACCGCACCGAGTCGCGCTGGGGCCTGTACCACTATCGCGTGGACTTCCCCGAGACCGACGAGCAGCAGTGGTTCTGTCACAGCCGCCTGTACAAGGACGAGTCCGGCGGGATGGCCAGCGGCACCCGCCCGATTGCTCCGTACATCGTTTCACTCGGCGAAGAAAAGGATGCCTACAACCAGCTGCGTGTAAAAAAAGCCGCCAACGCCTGATTCCGACAAGGAGATTCTCATGCCTATCGCCAATCATCACAGCGCCGTGCCCGTCACCGTCGACGCGGATAAATGTATCGCCGATAAAGGCTGCACCGTGTGCATCGACGTCTGCCCCCTGGATGTGCTCTGGATCGATGAGAGCACCGGCAAGGCCCACATGAAGTACGACGAGTGTTGGTACTGCATGCCTTGCGAAGCGGACTGCCCGACCGATGCGGTCACCGTGAACATTCCCTACTTGCTGCGCTGAGGTGCCCATGAACGTGTTTCACGATCCCGAACTGCGGGAGTTGGCCGAGCGCCTGGCCTCGCCGGATCCCGGCCTGCGCCGCGTGGCGGTGCTGGACCTGGTCGATTGCCCGGAACCGGAGGCAGTGACGCTGCTGATCCAGGCACTCCGGGACCCCGACCCCCAGGTGCGTCAGGAGGCCGCCAAGGTGGTCGATGAATTTGAATCCGAGGATATGGCCGACGCACTGATCGCCGCGCTCAATGACAGCGACGAGGTGGTGCGCAACGCCGCTGCTCATGCGCTCTCTGATCTCAAGGATCCGGCCGCGGCCAAACCGCTACTGGCCGCCCTGGAAGAAAGCCGCGACCCGTTCGTGGTGGCGGGCATTCTGCGGGCGCTGAAGCCCCTGCGCGAACCGGCGGCCCGTGAACCGGCGCTGGCGCGCCTGGAAGCCGACGACGCCACGATCCGCCGTGAAGCCGTCGGGCTGCTCGGCTGGCTCAAGGAGGAACGCAACCTGCCGGCGCTGATCCAACGCGCCCGCGACGATGACGATGCCGAGGTACGCCGCGCCGCCGTCGGTGCGTTGGTCTACGCCGAGCCGGACTCGGTGGCGGAAGCGCTCCGGCAAGTGGTAAGTGATCCGCACTGGCAGGTGCGGGCCGAGGCGATGAACAGCATCGCCAAGCTCAATCACCAAGACAGCCTGCCGCTGCTGATCGAGGCGACCCGGGACAGCACCTGGCAGGTGCGGGAAAAAGCCGCCGACGCCATCGGCAAACTCGGCCGGGTGGAAGGCATTCCGGCACTGGGCGAGTGCAGCCGCGATGCCATGAGCAATTTGCGCAAAGCCGCCATCGGCGCGCTCGGCGCCATCGCTCACGAACAATGCCGGCCTTACATTCAAACCGCTCTGGATGATCCGGACCCGGACGTTCGCAAACTGGCCCGCTGGGCGCAATCGAAGTTGAGTGCCGCCTGACCGGCGGCCTCGGCCGGCAAGGAGACGACGATGACATTCGTGGTGACCGAAAACTGTATTCGCTGCAAATACACCGACTGCGTGGAAGTGTGTCCGGTGGACTGCTTCCACGAGGGGGAAAACTTTCTCGTGATCGACCCGGAGGTCTGCATTGATTGCGCTCTGTGTGTGCCGGAGTGTCCAGCCGGCGCCATCCACGCGGACAAGGAACTGCCCGAAGGCCAGGAAATGTTCGTGGCACTGAACGCGGAGCTGGCTCAGGTCTGGCCGGTACTGGCGGAAGCGTCGGAGCCCCTGCCTGACGCCGAAGCCTGGGAAGGCAAGAGCGACAAGCTGCGGTACCTGCAACGCTGAGTGCACGACAACTTGTCATGACAGGTTATCCCAGGCACTCACTCAATCCGGACACGACGATGACACATCACAGCGGGATCAATGCCCCGGAGGAAATACGTCTGCTCGACGGCGGTGGCGCTCTGCAACTGCTGTGGGAAAATGGCGAAATCTCCCGCCTCGCCAGCACCGCTCTGCGCCGTGCCTGCCGCTGCGCGCACTGCGAAGCGGCACGGCGGCGCGGCACTGATCTGGTCGACGACGACGTTAGCATCCGAGACGTGGCCATGGCCGACCTCGGTGCGCTGCAATTGACCTTCTCCGACGGCCACGATCGCGGCCGTTTTCCCTGGAGCTATCTTTACCGTCTCGACAGCCTTTGCCGCCTCGACAACAACGCGGAGGCGCCACCGTGACACCCACCAGCGGACGCCGGCGCCCGCATCACGGCGTGCACGCTTGCAACCTCCCCGAAGGAGACCGCATTCAACTTTGTTCGTTATTGGAGGATAGACATGGCTGCCATTGGTAAAGAAAACGTACTGAGTGTGCACCATTGGAACGACACCCTGTTCAGCTTTCGCACCACCCGTGATCAGGCCCTGCGCTTCGAGAACGGGCACTTCGTCATGATTGGTCTGGAGCTGGACGGCAAACCACTGATGCGCGCCTACAGCATCGCCAGCGCCAACCATGAAGAACATCTGGAATTTCTCAGCATCAAGGTACCAGACGGCCCGTTGACGTCCCGGCTTCAGCATTTGAAAGAGGGAGACGCGCTGATCGTCAGCCGCAAACCGGTCGGCACCCTGGTGGTACACGACCTGAATCCGGGCAGGAACCTGTTCCTGCTCGGCACCGGAACCGGCCTGGCGCCCTTCATGAGCATCATCAAGGATCCCGAGATTTATGACCGTTTCGACAACATCATCCTGGTCCACGGCGTCCGTTATGTGAGCGAACTGGCCTATCACGATTACATTCATCAGGCGCTACCCGCACACGAATTCCTTGGCGAGTGCATTCGCGAAAAACTGATTTATTATCCCACCGTGACCCGGGAGCCGTTCCGCAACCGGGGGCGGATCACCACCCTGATCGAAAGTGGCGAACTCACCGACGACCTTGGCCTGCCGGCACTGAACCCGGAAACCGACCGGGTCATGCTGTGCGGCAGCCCGGCGATGCTGGAGGAACTGACCAGAATGCTGGACGCCCGTGGCTTTCAGGCGTCTCCACATCAAGGGCAGCCCGGCGACTATGTCATCGAACGCGCCTTCGTGGAGCAATAACGCGCCAGCGGGCAAACCACCACAAGCAGCTGGCGTCCGGCGTCAGCCGCTCTCCGGCAAACCGAACAACAAAGCCCGGTGCGCGCCCATGGCCGCCATGGTGCCATCGGCCATGGCCAGCGTCACGTTGCCGGCGGCCCGGGCCGTGTCGCCACACGCGAACACACCGGGCACCGAGGTGGCCTTGACCTCATCGGTGGCGATGATTGTGCCCATGGGAGTGGATTCCAGTTTGCATCCCAATTGTTCCGCCAACGGACCGGGCACTATCTCGGTGGCCACAAACAAACCCACCAGTTCCTTCTCTCTGCCGTCCTTCAACGCCACCGTGGCCCGGTCGCCGGACACCGCCACCACGGCTTCCGTCTCCACCGTGACACCACGCCGGGCCAGATCCTGTTGCTGTTCCTGATCCAAGGTCAACGCGCCATTGGTGAAAAGCGTGGTGGGTCCCCACTCCGGAATCAATTGCGCCTGATGCAGCGACATAGGCCCGCTGGCAAGCACCCCGAGCACGCCCCGGTTCAGTTCGTAACCGTGGCAGTATGGGCAGTGAAACACCGAACGCCCCCAACGTTCCTTCAAACCCGGCACATCGGGCAAGGTATCGGAAACACCGGTGGCAAGGATCAGGAGGCGACCTCGGAACTGGTCGCCGTCGGCGGTGCCCACTGCAAACCCGTCATCAAGCCGACTCGTGGATACAGCTTCGCCATCACGCCAGGTGAGATCCGGGTAAAGCAGCAATTGCCGCTTCCCTTCAGCGGCGATCTCCCCCGGCGGGCGTCCATCCTGGGCCAGAACACCATGGGCGGCGTCAGCGAAGCGGTTACGGCGCAGTCCGCTGTCGATCACCAGTACCTTGCGGCGGGCGCGCGCCAGCGGCAGCGCTGCGGACATACCAGCGTAACCGCCGCCAACAATAATGACGTCAAACATAATAGCCTCCGGCAAAAATAGCGCGGTCAGGAGGGGCAGTGAGCGTGGTCCCGCTGTTGCAGGCCACGATGAAAATCCCGGCTCAGATCCGCCAGGGTCACATCACGCAGCCGGGCCATCAGCACCGCTTCGGCCTGTTGAAAAGCATCGTTCATATGTGCGTTGACTGCTTTTTCCACCAGGCAGCCAGGCGACTCCGTACGGTTTCCCATGGCGAACACCACGGGTTCGCCCAGCGCCACATAGATGTCATGCAGGGTGACGGCATCCAGATCGCAGCACAGACGCCAGCCGCCGCCGTGCCCCTTTACCGAGGTCACCAGCCCCTGCTCGCGCAGTCCGGCAAGGGTACGGCGAATCACAACCGGGTTGGTCTGCATGATCCCGGCAAGGGTCTCGGAAGTAACCGGCCCTTCCACTTCCGCCATGTGCAGAAGCACGTGCAGCACACCTGATAATCTGCTGTCTCTTTTCATGTAACAAACAATATTACATATTACGCGAAAATACAATCCTGGCGAGTACGGTCCCCGGTGTTAAAACACGTATTGCAGTTGCGGCCGCACCTCGACAAAACGCGCATCGGCCTGGTCGGAACCGATCACGCCGACACGCAGACGCAGCGACAGCCCTTCCAGGCCACCACCGAAGGCATAGCTGATGTCCAGATCCGCCTCATCCGTGTCCACCGCGCCAAGCCGCTGATAGCGGGCATAGCTGACTTGCCCGCTCCAGCGCGGCGAAAACGACTGTTTCAGGCTGATCTTGTAAGCCTGGCCGGCAGCGCTGTTTTCCAGTGTCTGCGTCATCGAGTTGGTGAACAGTGGCCCGGTGGAATAGCTGAACGGCATCGGCAAGGCGCCGCGGCCATAGGCATCGGCGTCTTCCCAGAAGCGGTTCCAGGCCAGCGCCAGAGTCGTGGCGTTCCGTGACAACGACAGTTGCAGCCCGCCACCACGAGCGTTGATCCGATCCGCCAGGGCGTCACCGGCGTCATCCCCGTAAAGTCCTTGCACGCCAAGGTCAAAGGCCAGGCCGCGCCAATCCGCCAGCGGGGTATCCATCCGCACGTAATAGAGAGTGAACAGGTCCGGCAGCGCCATGGCCCAGGCCTGCCACTGGCGCTCCGCCGGTTGATAACGGGCGCCGGCGATCCAGGCGCCTTTGTCACTGTCATCGACAACACCATAACGATCCAGCGCGAACTGGCCGATCCGTTCGAATGCATCGTCCGGGCGGTTCTTGATCCGGCGCAAATAATGCCCGGACAGCTCCAGTCCGTCGATCGCGGTGTTGGCCACCGACAGCGCTTCATAGGTAATTGGAATCAGAAACGCATCGGAGGGATTGGAGAAAGGCGTATCCACTTTCAGTCGCCCGGCCCGCAGCCGATTGCCGGCGCCCTCATACTGCATCCAGGCTTCGCCCAGCACGTCCACGTCATCGGGCAGATTGGCGTTACGCCGGGAGCGCTCTTCGTACTGCAGCCCCAATCCGTTGGAGGTGTAAAATGTGGCGCCGGCGGACACACCGGACCAGGGCGCGGTTTCCGCGTGCAGGCTGCCGCCGAGCGCGAAGGTATGGTTGGCGTCACTGCCGTGTGCGTCCCTGATGTTGTGATAGGCGCGCAGATTGCCGCTGACTTCCCCCTCGGAAAACGCCTCCTGAAGCGACTCGGCCTGAGCCAGGGCGAGACCCGGCAGAGCGGCGATCAGCATGGCGGCCGCCAATGGGCCACATCGATTCACAGGATCCGTTCCAGTAAGCCTGCTCATGTTCCCTCCTCGTCAAGATGACTTGTACTAACCGGTCAATACCTTGAAGAAGAAAGACGCAGGCGCCGTACCAGTTTCCATGTCGATCGGGGCAGAAGCGTTTTTTACCGGGAGATGACAACATCGACGGCGAATCGGAGCCGGACTTTCGAAGCACGGTGTTTGCCTCGTCACGGGGCACGATCGATAGGACAAGCGCTCCAAAGGCGCAATCAAACAGAGCCGTTCCAGCACAACCAGGACAAGTTCAGAGCCGCAGCCAGCGGCGCAACAAAGGCGGATTCAAATGCTGTTCAACACTGTCCGCCAGACGATCCAGAACCGCTTGCCGGTGTTGCTCATGATCCGCTGTGCTCTCCTGCCGTGGCCGCAATAACGCATCGCACACGCCAGCCCGATCAAACAAGCCATGCAGGTAGCCGCCCATCACCTGGCCGTCGTCACTGACCGCGCCGTCCATGCGACCACCCACATCGAACAACGGCCGTTGCAGCGCCGGCCCGCCAGTGACGCCATTGTGGATTTCATAACCGGCTACGGCTTCACCACCAGGCAGCAAACGTGCCCCCACCTGCCGCAGTTGCTTGCCAGCCACCAGGGTGGTTTCCATATCCAGCAGCCCCAGTCCATCACTACTGCCGGGACGCCCCTCAATACCGTCCGGATCATGTATCGCCTTGCCCAACATCTGGAAGCCGCCACAGATACCCAATATGCGCCCGCCATAACGCAGATGACGCTGCAAATAAGGCTCCCAGCCTTGCTCCCGCAACCAGTGAAGATCGGCGCGAGTATGCTTGCTGCCCGGCAGAATCACCCAGTCGGCTGGCGGCGGTGTTTGCCCCGGCCCGACCAGATGCAGGGCAATACCGGGATGCAAGCGCAGCGGATCCAGATCATTGTGGTTACTGATGCGGGGAAAGACCGGCACCACCACGTTCAATGCTTCACCGACATGCTCACCGGCGTCGGCCACCGCGTCTTCCGCGTCCAGCAACAGGCCATGCAGATAAGGCAGCACGCCGAGTACCGGTTTGCCGGTGCGTTGCTCCAGCCAGTCCAGGCCGCTTTGCAACAGCGCCGGGTCTCCGCGAAAACGATTGATGACAAAGCCGACCACACGTTCCCGTTCGCTTTCAGAAAGCAGCTCCAGCGTGCCCACCAACTGCGCGAAAACACCACCCCGGTCAATGTCCGCCACCAGAATCACCGGGCAATCCACCGCCTCGGCAAAACCCATGTTGGCGATGTCGTTCTCACGCAGGTTGATCTCCGCCGGACTGCCGGCGCCTTCCGCGATGATGATCGGATAGCGTGCGGACAGATCATGCCAGGCCGCCAGCACCGCTTCCCGGGCAGTGGTTTTGTATTCGTAATAGGCGATGGCGTCCATGTTGCCGAGCACCTGTCCGCGCAGGATCACCTGGGCACCACGATCGGTCTGCGGCTTGAGCAATACCGGGTTCATATCACTGTGCGGTTCAAGACCACAGGCCAGCGCCTGCAACGCGGTGGAGCGCCCGATCTCGCCACCGTCCCCGGTCACCGCGCTGTTCAACGCCATGTTTTGCGGCTTGAACGGGGCCACCGCCACCCCCTGCCGCGCCAGCCAGCGGCACAACGCCGCCACCACCGTGCTTTTTCCGGCATCCGAAGTCGTGCCCTGCACCATTAATGTCACCGAGCCGCCGGTCACACGGAAAGGCGCGCTCTGATTTTCACTGTTCACTGTTAACTATTCACCGCCTTTAAAGCTCTATGCCTTTCTGCGCCTTCACGCCAAGATCCTTGAACGCGTGCTTCACCACTTTCATTTCGGTGACGGTGTCGGCCAGCTCGATCAGCGGCTTAGGTGCGTAACGGCCGGTGACCACCACGTGCTGCATTTCCGGGCGGTCCTGCAGGTCATCCAGTACAGTATCCAGATCCAGATACTCGTAACGCAGCGCGATGTTCAGTTCATCCAACACCACCAGCTTGTAGTCCGGGTCACGCAGCATGCGGCGCGCCTCGGCCCAGGCGGCTTTGGCGGCGGCCACATCGCGTTCGCGATCCTGGGTGTCCCAGGTGTAGCCCTCTCCCATGACGTGGTAGTCCACCAGCGGCTGCGCACGGAAGAAGCGCTCCTCGCCGGTTTTGAACGCCCCTTTGATAAACTGCACCACACCCACTTTCATGTCGTGGCCCAGGGCGCGCGCCGCCATACCGAAAGCGGAACTGCTTTTGCCCTTGCCGGGGCCAGTCAGCACCAGCAACACACCCTGGCTGTTTTGCGCCCGGGCGATCCGTTCCTGCATGATTTTCTGTTTTTTCGCCATGCGGTCGGCATGGCGTTGCGGGGTTTTGGCGTCTTCACGCATGATCCGTCTCCCTGCTTTCAATGATCGGACATTTTGCCTGCAAACAATGCCGCCACCGCTTCCGGCGCCGACGGGAAATAGCCGTGAAAGTAACTGGCGGTCAGAGTGCCTTCACGGAACACCGGCTCCCCGCCAGTGCCGCTTTGTTTTTCACTATGCTGATCCGGCACACGTGGCGTTTCCAACCTGGAGTAGTGGAAGGTATGCCCACGCAACTGCCCTTGTGGCAATGACAGCGCGTGCAACCCCAGCCCCTGCAAGCGCCCCATCATCAGTGCTTCGCCGGGCAGCAGGCCCAGCATGGAATGGCGCCGGCCCTTATTGTCCACCAGTGTCTCCATGCAATACATCAGCCCGCCGCACTCCGCCAGGATCGGCTTGCCTTGACGATGGTGGTCACGGATCGACGCCCGCATGGCCAGGTTCGAGGATAACGCGCCGCCATGCTGTTCCGGGTAGCCGCCGGGCAGCCAGAGCGCCTCCGCCTCCGGCATCCCCCGATCGTGCAGGGGCGAAAAGAACCGGAGCTCGGCGCCCATGGCGGTGAGCAAGTCCAGGTTGGCCTGATAGAGAAAACCGAAGGCGGCATCCCTGGCCACCGCGATGCGGCGCCCGGCCAACAGCGCCGCCGGCGGCGGCGGACAATCGGCATTCAACGTGACTTCCTCCGGCAGGCGATCCAGGCCGGCCTCCGCCAGCACCGCCGCCACCGCATCCAGACGCCGGTCCAGATCGGTCAGTTCCTCCGCCTGCACCAAACCCAGATGCCGCTCCGGTAAAGCCAGATCGGAATGACGGGGCACCGCACCCAGCAACGACAGATCCGCCGGCAAACCTTCCGCCAGCATTTCACCATGACGGGGACTGCCGATGCGATTGGCGATCACCTGCCGCAGTCTCAACCCGGGACGGAACCTCGCCAGCCCCTGGGCCAGTGCGGCGAATGTCTGCGCCATGCCGGCCGCATCGATGACCGGAATCACCGGCAGGTCGCACATCCGTGCCAGATCGGCACTGGAAGGCGAGCCATCGAACAGGCCCATGGCCCCTTCCACCAGCACCAGGTCCGCCTCACGGGCGGCCTCGGCGAGACGCCAGCGGCATTCCGCCTCGCCGGTCATCCACGGCTGCAGTTGGTACACCGGCGCGCCGCTGGCGCGGGCCAGGATCATCGGGTCGAGATAATCCGGACCAAACTTGAATACCCGCACACGACGGCCGGCGTTGCGGTGCAGGCGCGCCAGGCCGGCGGTGATCAGGGACTTGCCCTGCCCCGATCCGGGTGCACTGATCAGAGCGGCGGGCGCGCGGCCCTCCACTCGGGAAACCGCTTGTGTCATGGATGGCGGTCCTTATGTCATGGCTGCCCCGCGATTATGGGTCTGGCCACTTACACGCAACACGCTGGCACCTTCTTTAAGGATCACCTCGAAGCCACCGTGGGAAGCTGGCTGGCAAGCGAATGGCCAACGACCCGGGGGCATTCGCGGCCAAGGCCGCTTCCCACAGCGGCTTCGTAGTCCGGTCTCGGCGTATTGCGTGTATGTGAATCGTGGAACAGCGGTGGTCCTTATGTCAGAGAATCACCCCGGCAAAAATACCCGGGTGCCATTTACTTCGGTGATGATCAGCGACTGCCGGTACAACCGCTCGAGCGCCTCCGGTATCAGCATGGCGTCGGCGGGCCCATGGCACAGCTCACCGTCGGGATAGAGCAGCAGGGCCCGGTCGCACCAGCGCGCGGCCAGGTTCAGATCGTGCAGGCACAGACACAGGCCCGCGCCCTGTTGCGATTGCTGTGCCAGCAACCGCATCACCGCCACCTGATGGTGCAAGTCGAGATGGTTGGTGGGCTCGTCCGCCAACCACAATGCCGGCTGTTGAGCCAGGGCCGTGGCCAGCGCCAGACGCTGCCGTTCACCGCCGGACAGGGTGCTTACCAGGCGCTGTTCCAGATGACTCAAATCCAATAGGCGCAAAGCGTTCCGGGCCTGTTCCAGATCCGCCGCGGTTTCCATGCGCCACGGCGGCAGGAACGGATGCCGGCCGATCAGCGCGGTCTCCAGCACGGTGGCGGGGAAGCCGTCCTGCCGTTCCTGAAACACCACCGCCAGCCGTTGGGCGACCTGACGGCGGCGCCATTGAGACAGCGGCTTGCCATCCAGCAGCACCTGCCCGGAACGTGGCGCGCGCAATCCCGCCAGAGTGTGCAGCAAGGTGGTCTTGCCGGCGCCGTTGGGTCCGAGAATGCCCCAGCGTTGTCCCGGTTCAATGCGCAGACTCAGCGCGCGCCCGGAGACTCGCCCGGGCACATCGATGATCAGCTCGCGGGTTTCCAGCACGCTCATCATCGGCTCCGGTACAGCAGGAACAGAAATACCGGCACACCCAGCAAGGCGGTGATCACGCCCACCGGCAGTTGCTGCGGTGCCAACAGGATACGGGCCAGGGTATCCGCCAGCGTCAACAGGGTCCCGCCGGCCAGGGCGCTGGCCGGCAGGATCAAGCGCTGATCGTTGCCCAGCACCAGACGCAACAAATGGGGCACGATCAGGCCAACGAAACCGACGCTGCCGGCGGTGGTCACCGCCACCGCCGTGACCAGGCTGGCCAGCACATACACCGAGGTTTCCAGTGGCCGCACCGCCACGCCCAGCGCCGCCGCTTGCAGCGGCCCGCGCGCCAGCACATTGAGTGAACGTCCCATCGGCAGCATGGCCGCCACCGCGATCACCAGTACCAGCCAGGCCCAGCCCGGATGCCTGGCATGGGCGAGGTCGCCCATCAGCCAGTACAACATGCCAGGCAGACGTTCCGTCGGACTCATGGTGAGCAGAAAGGTGATCACCGCGCCCCAGCCCGCCGCCACCACCACGCCGGTGAGCAGCAGACGGGTCGGGGTCCAACTGCCGGAGCCCCGCGCCAAACCGAACACCAGCAGCGTGGACAACAAAGCGCCGGCGAACGCGGAGCCGGACACCAACATCGCTCCAGCACCCAGCAGCATGGCGCCAAGCGCGCCGACGGCGGCACCGCCGGACAATCCGAGCACATAAGGATCGGCCAGTGGATTGCGCAACAGCACCTGCATCAGAGCGCCGGCCAGGGCCAGCAGCCCCCCGGTGGCGAACGCGGCCAGCGCACGAGGAGCACGCAGTGACCAAATCAGATCCCGCTGCAGCTCGTTGCCACCGCCGGTGAACACCGCCCACAGATCGGCGGCGCCCAACGGCACGCTGCCCACCGCCACCGCCAGTGCCATCGCCAGCCCCCCCGCCAGCGCCAGAACCCACAGAGCGGTCCAGGGGTAGGCGCGCGCCGGCGCGTCAACGCCGGGCACGGGCCTGCTCCAGGTGTTTGCACAGACGGCGGGTGCCTTCCAGCATGCGCGGCGTGGGCCTCTGCAAGGTGGAAGGCGGAACGAAGAACAGATTGTCGCGACGCACCGCGGTGAGCGAGCCGAACTCGCGCCAGGGGTCCAGCCAGGCCGGATTGTCCTCGCCCATGCCGCCGGCGATGATCACCTCCGGGTCCGCGCCCAGCACCGCTTCGCGGCCGATTCGCGGCGTCAACGCCGGCAACTCGCCAAACACATTGACGCCGCCACACAACCGAATCGCTTCGCTGATCAGGTGCCGGTCGTTCACCGTCATCAACGGCTCTTCCCATACCTGATAGAACACGGTGATCGGTTTGGCGTCGCCGTGGCGCTGGCGCAGAGCATCGATGCCGGCGCGGAACTGCTCCGCCACCGGCTTGCCCAGCTGCTCGGTACCGGCCAGTCTGGCGAACCGTTCCAAAGTCGTGCCGATCATTTCGAAGCGGACCGGTTCGCTGTAATAAACGGTGAGACCAAGCCGTTCCAGCTGTTCGGTCTGACCGGCCGGATTGCCGCTGCGCCAGGCGATCACCAGATCCGGCTTGAGCGCCAGGATCGCTTCCAGGTCCAATCGTTTGTAACTGCCGACCCGGGGCACTTTGCGCGCCGCTGGCGGTTCGTCGCTGAAACCCACCGCACCCACCACCTGCTCGCCAGCGCCGGCGGAAAACAACAGCTCCACCGCCCCCGGCGACAACCCCACGATACGTTGCGCGGGATGCTCCAGGCAGACTTCACGGCCGACATCGTCCTCGACGCAACGGGGTGCCGCCATGGCGGCCAGGGGCAACAGCGCGATCAGTATCGTGAATACAGTCCATTGCCCCATTCTGGCCACCATAACGTTCTCCCGTTGCGATCAGCGGATATCGTAGCGCACGCTGACGAACACGGTGCGGCCGGCGTTGAGATAATGCCAGCCGGAATAGTTCCGCGCCGTGGCGTATTCCTTGTCGAATACGTTCTTCACCGAGACCCGGGTGGTCCAGTCCGGGGCGAAGCGCCAGCTGGCGCGCAGGTCCAGCAAGCCGTAGCCCGGCAGGCGCTGGGTGGCGGCGGCGTCGTTGTAGCGGTGATCCTGGAACACCGCGCTGCCGCCCAGTGACACGGATCCGAAATCCCGGTCCACATCGAAACGCACGCTCTTGCGGTTTCGACGCTGTAACAGCTCATCGGTTTCCTCGTCCTTGGGATCCAGTACGGTGACTGCCATGGCCAGACGCCACTGATCCAGGTCGAGACCGGTTTGCAGTTCGGCGCCGCGAATGCGTGCTTCGTTGACGTTATAGGGAAGGTATTTGCCGTCCCGCAGTTCCGAGGCGATCAGATCCTCGACATCATTCTGGAATACCGACAGATCCCAGAAGCCACGGCCGTACTGCCCGCGTATGCCTATTTCCTTGTTTTCGGATTTTTCCGGCGACAGGTCCGGATTGCCGAAGCCCGGATAATAGAGTTCGTTGAAGGTCGGCGCCCGGAAGGCGGTGCCGTAACTGACACGAAGGCGGTGATATGGGTTCAGCGCGTAACCGAGGGCCATGCCGCCGGTGCTCTTGTGGCCAAAGGCTTCGTTGTCGTCATAGCGCACGCTGGCTTGCGCATCCAGATCACCGACAGTGGTCATCAACTGGGCAAAGGCCGCCTTGTTCTCGCGGTTGTCCAGACTGTATTTCGTGGTGCTTTCGATGTCGTCACGCAGATACTCACCACCGACGATCAGTTCCACGTAATCGTTCACCAGGAAGTGGTTCTTCAGATTGACGGCTCGGGTCTTGGTGTTGAAGGTGCTGGTCAGATCACCGTCGGTGAAATTGTCGTTCTCATCCTTCGCTTCACTGACTTGCAGCTGCATCAGCCAGTCATCGGACACCAGTAATTCACCGTGCAGAGCCCCTACCTGGATCAGGTAATCGGTGTCTTCCCGGGTGGCGGCGGTGCCGGGCTCAAACTCGGTGTTGCCCTCGGCGCGGAACCCCATCACGCCGATTTCCGCTCGCTCACCGAAGCGATGGCTCAGTTTGACGATGCCGGAGGTATTGTCGTAACCGCGATCATCGCCGTGCTCACGCAGGCGGGTGCCGTCGGTGTCGAAACGGTTTACCGCCATGCTGTAGCGGGTGCCGTCTTTTTCACCGGCCGCACCGCCGCCGATGGAACGGGTGCTGAAGCTGCCACCGCCCAGTTCCAGCCAGGCGCCGGGCTCACCGCTGCCGTCCGGGGTGAATACCTGAACCACGCCGCCCACGGCGTCGGAGCCATAGAGACTGCCGCGCGGCCCCCGCACCACTTCCACCCGGTCGATCATTGATGGCGGCAGGAACTGCCAGGACGGCGTGCCGCCGGTGGCGGGCCGGATACGCACGCCGTCAAGTAACAGCAAAGTGGAACTGCCACTGGTGCCGCGCATATAAACGCTGGTGGTTTTGCCGAAAGCGCCATTGCCGATGATATCCACCCCGGGCTGAGCGCGCAGAATGTCCGCCATTTCCAGCGGTTGTTGTTCTCGCAAGGTTTCTTCGTCAATCACCGCCACCGGCGTGAGACTGGCGCGGGCGGTTTGCGTGGTCATGCTCGGCGTCACCACCACCGGATCAAGCCGATTCTCGTGGGGTTTCACTTCCGGCAATGACAGCTGCGCCAGCAAGATGGGATCGGTTGGGGTTTCCCCAGCATGGGAGGTAGTGGCACACAGGCCGATAACGGCGGCGGCCACCGGTGTCAGTTTGAATCTGGACATGGCACGAATTTCCCCTGGCCGTGCTCACCCGCACGGCGAATGGTGTCGTGTCACGGCGGGACATCCGGGAGAGGCGGCGGAGGCAAGCCACGAAAGCGGGCGTGGGAAACGCCCTCGCATCACCCGGCGGTCGCCCACCGCGACGCCTGGCGGAGAGGCACGCCTCTCCCCTTCGGGCCGGTATCCGGACTGATGAGGTGGAAGGTGGAACACCTTCCGTCGCAATCACCTTCCCATGCCTGGGGCACAGTGGTGGCGGCCGGCGCCGGACCGGTCGCGGATCGCGGTGTACTCAATCACCGTTGCGGGGGCAGCGTCGGATTCACCCCTGGTAGCTGCTCGGAACCCAGGGCACACCGACTTCCCGTTTAACCCGTGGCCTGGCAGGCTCACGGGCACCCGAAAGTGGCGCGAAGCTATCAATCTGGCCTCGGCGGGTCAATGATTTCCCGCACTGCCGGCTCGGCCAGGGCCCGTTCCAGCCGTTTCCAGGCGGCGTTCTGGTCCGGCGGCAGGCCGACGCGCAGGGCCGGCGGGTCACCGAAAGCACGCACCAGAATCCCCTCCTGGGCCAGAGCCCGGGCCAGGGCGTCGGCACCGGGGTGCGGACAATACAGGAACAGATCAGTGCCACCGGCCACCCTCAGTCCCGCTGCGCTCAATAACCCGGACAGGCGTTCCGCCGCCTGCCGGCGCCATTGCCGGTTTTCGCGTTGCCAGGCGTGGTCCGCCAGGGCGCCCGCCATTACCGCCTGCGCCGGGCCGCTCAGGCTCCAGGGGCCGAGCGCCCGCGCCAGCTGTTGCAACAACGCCGCTTCGGCGAAAACCCAGCCGGCACGCACGCCAGCCAGCCCGAACGCCTTGCCCAGGGAACGCAGCAGCACCAGCCCCGGCGTCCCGGTATCGGCGGCGACGCTCATTGCCGGGTCATCGAGAAAGGCTTCATCGACCACCAGCCAGCCACCGCGATCCGCCAACCGCCGGCACCAGGCCAACAGCCGTTCCGGCGGCAGCCGTTCGCCGGTGGGGTTGTTGGGATTGATCCAGACCAGCACATCCAGTTGATCCAGCGCCGCCTCCACCTGATCACTGCCGAGACCACGCACCTGGTGACCGGCACGCCGCCAGCACAAGGCGTGCTCGCCATAACCCGGCACCGGCACGCCGACCCGGCAAGGCGCGCGCAACAACGGCAGTTGCTGAATCGCCGCCTGGCTGCCCGGCACCGCCAGACAGGCCGCCGTTGAAGGCGCGCCCACCCATTGACGGGCCAGGTCCGCCAGTCCCGGGGCCGGCTCCGGCAACCGTTGCCACACTTCCGGTGGCAGCGGCGGCACCGGCCAGCCCTTCGGGTTGATGCCGGTGGACAGATCCAGCCAGTCCGCCTCCGGCCGCCCCCAGAGCCGGGCCGCCACCCGGCGGCCGCCACCGTGGTCACGTTCCCAGTCCCGGCTCATGGGTTCCCCACCGACAGCAATACACTTCCGGTCACCGCCACCAGCAACCACAAACCCAGGGTTCTCCGCAGCAGCCGCAGAGAGGCGTCGATGGTCGCCGCCTCCGCCGTCGGGCCCTCCCCCAGCACGGGCCGTTGCCGCCATTGACCGTGATAGGGCGCGCCGCCACCGAGCGATACGCCCAGCGCTCCGGCGCCGGCGGCCATCACCGGGCCGGCATTGGGACTCGACCACTGCCGGGCCTGCCGGCGCCAGCAGGACAGCGCCAAACGGGTCTGACCACAAAGCGCGTAACTCAGGGCGGTAAGACGCGCCGGCACCCAGTTGAGCACATCATCCAGACGGGCCGCGGTTTTACCGAATCGCTCGTAACGCTCGCTGCGATACCCCCACATGGCGTCCAGAGTGTTGGCGGCGCGATGGGCGACGACGCCGGGCAATCCGGCCAGCAGAAACCAGAACAGCGTGGCGAACACGGCGTCGGCGCCGTTTTCCAGCACCGATTCAGTGGCGGCGGTGGCGACGCCGGTTTCGTCCAGAGCGGCGGTGTCCCGGCTCACCACCCGCCCAACCGCGGGCAGATCAGCGCGGGCCAAGGGCCGCGCCACCGCCAGGGCATGTTCGTGCAAACTGCGCGGTGCCATTGCCAGCCACAGCACCAGCACCTGCAACGGCCATAGCAGCACCGACGGCAACCACCACTGACAGAACGCCGCCACCAACACCGGCCCGCCCACCAGCAACAGGGTCGCTTTGACGCCGGCTCCCCCGCTGCGGTCGGGTTGCCGGTTCCAACGCCGTTCCAGAGCCGTGGCCCAGCCGCCGAACACCACCAGAGGATGCCCGCGCCGGGGCTCCCCCAAAGCGGTGTCCAGTAAAACAGCCAATACGCAAAGCCAGGCGCCCATGGATTGTGGAGACCATCCCAATGAAATGAGGCGCCAAGTCTAGCGTGGGCGGCGGGGTGGGCCTAGCCGGGTGGCCTAGCCGGACGCCGATAATGCAAAACCAGACCCAACGCCCTGGCAAGCACTAAAACGCTTTTTTATGGTTCATCGCGGCTTAGCGGGAAGGGGCACTCCGCATGGCCGCGAATGCCCTGGGCCGTTGGCGATTCGCTTGCCAGCAAGCTTCCCACAGCGGCTTCGTGGCATGATCCGTGGGAGACCAGCTTGCTGGCGAATGCGGCCTCTGGTGTGGGGTATTCGCTTGCGGACACGCTCCCAGAGCGGCTTG
>NZ_AQPF01000015.1:0-82317 GCF_009846745.1 Alcanivorax xiamenensis
GTCCGGCGTCCGGCGTCTAGTCTATGCCCAGATAACGAAACCACAGCGCGCGTCCGGTGCTGATGAAGTGCGGCAACAGGCGGACCACTTCGCCACGCGGGGACGGCCCGGTCCACTCTTCCGGCAGTAACGGGTCGGTGTTGAGAATTTTGGTGGCGGCCCGGCCCACGCGCAAAAAACGCGCGCACAGCACTTTGTCGGGAGCGGTGCCGGCGGGGGCCTGGTCGAGCAGCCGGCACATTTCATCACGGACCTTCTCGAGCAGGGTGTGACGGCGCCGAAAATCCCACAAGCCGGGCCTTGGGGTGACTGATAACTGATCGGCTCGCAGTAGCACGGTTTGCGGGGCCATGCCCAAGGCCCGCAATTCCTGCCGCAGGGCGGAAAAAGCCAGTGACAGGTTGGCGGGGCGGGCGAACAGATCCCGTTGCACCTCGGCGAAACCCCTTTGCCGGAGGGCTCTCTCATGTCCCCGCCAGCCGCTACGGTTGGAACGCGATACCTGGTGGGTGACCGCCACCCACCAGTTTTCTCTCCAGGGACACAGCAACTCGCTCAGACCCTGCCAGCGACCCTGCTCCCGGGCCCAGGGGGCGTTTTCCGCCAATTGCCAGCTGCCGCGTTGAGGGCTGATGATGGCGCCTTGCGTGGACAGGCGGCTCACCGCCACGCGAACGGCTCCGGCCTTGAACCCCATGATGTCGCCACCCTGGGCCAGGGCCACCGAGGTCAGAGCGGTATCCGCGGCCACGGCGAGCATATCCAGGACCAGTGTTCTGGGGGTCAATTCCGCCAGTTTGGTGAGCGAGGGGATTGACGGTCGTCCCTGGGGAGTTACATCATCTTTCATTGATTCCACTTTTGAGTAACAAGTTAAGGGGTGACCAGTGGGCATTATTTCATGAAACCCAACCGTCTTACTTACCTGCTTGAAGGCCTGGTTGCCACTTGGAATTGAAACAACATGCCGGAGTTCGCGTTCCAATTCGACCAGCAGCGCGGCGCTGGCCAAGGGAGTATGTCAACAACAGGATGTGGTGATGGAACCTGCTATCGCGAACACCAGTGACGCGGTTCGGACTTGTCTGGAGCAGGCGCCGACGCCGTTGCGATTATTGCGTCAGGCCGCGGCCCGCCACCCGGATCATCCGGCGCTGGTGTACCTGTGCGATGCCGATACCGGCCATCGGATGACGGTCAGTTATGCCCGTTTGCTGGCCGAGACCGAGGCGGTGGCCCGCGCTCTGCGCGCCAGCGGTGTGACTCCGGAAGATGGCGTGGCCATGTTCCTGCCCCTGGTGCCGGAGGCGGTTTCCACGCTGATCGCCGCCTGTTCGGTGGGGGTGGCGTTTCCGGTGAACCTGCTGATGTCGGAACAGGCGATCGCCTCCCAACTGGCGCTGGCCCGATGCAAAGTGGTGATCACCGTGGGCCCCCATGTGGAGTCGGACTTGAGCGAACGGGTCCTCGCCGCCGCCGCGAGCTTGCCGCGACCGCCTCATGTCGTGGTCTTGCCGGTAACGGAGGCAGAGCGGGCCGTAAGCGGCGGGGAGCTTTGGCCGGCGTTCTTGGCGAAGGCGGAGAACACCGACCTGGCCGCGGATGACGACCCGGAGCGTGTGGCCGCTCTGCTGCACACCGGGGGGAGCACTTATGCGCCGAAACTGGCGGAACTGACCCTGGGTAATCTGGCCGCCGGCGCGGTGCTGACCTGTGCGGGGTGCGGCTACAGTCAGAGTGACCGTCTGCTGAACGGCTTGCCCCTGTTTCATGTGGGCAGCTCGGTGGACGCGGTGCTGGCGATCATCGCAGGCGGTGCCACTTCGGTGCTGCCCACTGCCTTGGGACTAAAGAATCCGGCGGTGATCCAGCATTTCTGGTCCCTGCTGGAGACGCTGGAGGTAACGTTGGTGGGCGGCGTGCCGACGCTGCTGTCGACCCTGGCCGATGCTCCCCGGCAGCCGTCGCGATGCGCTTCACTGAGAGCTTTCCTCACTGGTGGTTCGGCGCTCAATCCGCGGTTGGCCCAGCGGCTGGAAACGCTAAGCGGGGCGCCGGTGTATCAGCTTTACGGCATGACCGAGTCCGCCGGTATCATCACCGCTCAATTCATCGACGGGATGTTCCGGCCGCCCTTGGCCGGGCACCCGGTGCCGCTGGTGGAGGTGGCCATCGAGGAGCCGGGGCGGCCGCTCCGGGCCGGCCAGCGGGGCGAGCTGTGGGTCCGGGGTCCCAATGTCTTCGCCGGTTATCGCACCGCCACGGGCACGCAGGACCGGCCGCACAACGGCTGGGTCCCGTCCGGGGATCGGGTGGCGGTCACCGATGATGGGCAGCTGCGGATTGTCGGTCGCACCAAGGAAGTGATTATCCGCAGCGGCCATAATATCGATCCACAAATGCTGGAGCAGGTGGCGGAAGAACACCCGTCGGTCCTGGAGGCGGCGGTGGTGGCGATGCCGGATCAGCACGCCGGAGAATTGCCAGTGCTGTATGTGACGCTGCGCGCCGGGGCGGAGGCGTCCTGCATCGAGAGCATCGACGCCTTCGTGCGTGATCGTATCGCCGTGCCGCAGGCGCGCCCCCGCCATGTCTTCGTACTGCCTTCGATGCCGATGACACCGCTGGGCAAGGTGGCGCGTTATCAATTGCGGCAGAAAGCGGTGAGCTATCGGGCCGGGCAATTGATCGCCGAGCTGGATACCGGCGCCCGGGTAAGCTGCCCGCAGCCGGACGCCAAATCAATCATTATCGACTGGTCCTCATCGTCGGCCGCGGCCATGCAGGATCGGGCGCGGGAGCGGCTGGCGGAACTCGGGCTGGTGCTGATGTCCGCCTGAAGGCGATGCCGGATCAAGTCCGGCATGATGTTTTCAGGCTTTTGAATTTGGCGTGCCAGCGAGTCCTGGAACCAGTGGCTTACCAGCCGCGCTATCCGTTTGAAGCAACGCCAGTCCCTGGGTGATGGGTCATTCCTCCCAGCCGGCCAGCACCAGTTTGCCGATGGTCCGGCCATCCTCAATACGGCGGTGTGCCTGTTTCAGGTTGGTGGCGTTGATCGGGCCCAGGGATTCGCCCAGTGTGGTTTGCAGTATGCCGTCATCCACCAGTTTGGCGGCCTGGGACAGAATCTCCCCTTGGCGCTGCATATCCACGCCGAACATGGCCCGGGTAAACATGAACTCCCAGGCGAAGCGGGCGCTTTTGGGCTTCAGCGCGTTCAGGTCCAGAGGGCCGCGGGCATCGACAATGGTAACGATGCCGCCCAGCGGGTTAATCAACTCGCAGGCTTGGGTCCAGTACGGATCCGGTTCCTGGGCCAGCAGAATGGCATCCACGCCATTGATGCCGAGAGCTTTCACCGGCTCCACCAGCCCCTGGCGGTAATCGATGGTGTGGGCGGCGCCCATGGATTGGCACCAACGGGCGGATTCGTCACGGCCGGCGGTGGCGATCACCGTCATGCCAAAATGGCGGGCGGCCAGTTGAATGCCGATGGAACCGACACCGCCGGCGCCGCCCACCACTAACAGGGTCTTGCCCTTGGCGGTGTCCGGGGTCAGGCCGAGCTGGTCTTCCAGGGCTTCCCAGACCGTCAGGGTGGTCAGTGGCAAAGCGGCGGCTTCCTGCATGCCCAGACTGTCGGGTTTGTGTGCCACCAGCCTTTCATCAACGCATTGGAACTGGGCGTTGCTGCCCTGGCGTTGCATGGCGCCGGCGTACCAGACCCGGTCGCCGGGTTTGAAACCTTGAACCTCATCACCCACCGCCTGCACCCGGCCGGCGGCGTCATACCCGAGCACGCGGAAACCGGGTTCGGCCAATGGCCGTTGTCGCACTTTGGTGTCCACCGGATTCACCGACACCGCTTCCACCGCGATCAACAGATCGCGGGGACCGGAAACCGGTGTCTCCAGCTCGATATCCTGTAACGCGTGCAGGTCTTCAATGGCTCGGGGGCGGTCGAAACCGACAGCTTTCATCCTCTCCTCCTGGTAACGCAGTTTGGCGCAAAGTGAGCCCGCGCGGACCGGTCGCCGCCGTGTAGGATGACAAGCGGGTCTCGGGGCGGCATGGCAATGGGCCGCGGGTTTCAGAACACAAGGATACCATCATGAATTTCGACGAATACCGTAAGTTGGATGGCGTGGCCCTGGCCGGGCTGGTGGCCCGGGGGGAAGTCAGCGCGGCGGAATTGCTGGAACTGGCCATAGCCCGGGCGGAGCAGGTCAATCCGAAGCTCAACGGCTTGGTCATTCCGCTTTACGAGGAAGGCCGGCGCACGGCGGCGGGACCGCTTTCCGGGCCGTTGGCGGGGGTGCCCATGCTGGCCAAGGACCTGTTCCAGGAAATGGCCGGGGCGCCCTGTTATATGGGTAACAAGGCGCTCAAGAGAATGGGCTTTCGCGCCCCCCACGATTCGGAACTGGTGAGGCGCTGGCGCGAGGCTGGCCTGGTGTTGTTCGGGCGTACCAACACGCCGGAGTTTGGCGCCAAGGGTATCACCGAGCCGGATTCGTTCGGCGCCTGCCGCAACCCCTGGAATCCCGAGCACACCCCCGGCGGCTCTTCCGGCGGCTCGGCGTCGCTGGTGGCCGCCGGGGTGGTGCCGTTCGCCGGCGCCAATGACGGCGGCGGCAGTATCCGTATTCCGGCGGCCTGCTGCGGCCTGTTCGGGCTCAAGCCCGGCCGCGGCCGCACGCCCTGGGGGCCGGATTTCGGCGAAGCCCTGCACGGACTGTCGGTGAATCACGCGGTGACCCGTTCCGTGCGCGATTGCGCGGTGTTGCTGGAGGCGGTGGCCGGAGACGAACTCGCCAGTCTCTATCCGCTGGCGCCGCCCGCGCGGCCATACCGTGAAGAGGTTGAACGTGACCCGGGGGCCTTGCGTATCGCCTTCACCAGTCGCTCGCCCATAGGCACGGCGGTGGATCCGGAGGCGGTGAAGGCGGTGGAGAACACGGCTCGTCTGCTGGAATCCCTCGGTCACCAGGTGGAGGAAGCGGAACCGGAGATCGACGTCATGGCCATGAGTATGGACTGGCTGATGGTCTGGTTCACCAAGTGCGCCGACAGCGTCAACGAAATGCGCCGGCTCACTGGCGCCGGTGACGACGGATTTGAGCTGGATACCCTGGGGATGGCGGCGTTCGGGCGCAGCTTGAGCGCGCCGGATTACCTGCGGTGCTACCAGCACTGGCAGACCTATACACATCAGCTGATGGCGTTTCTTCAAGGGTATGACTTCTTGATGACGCCGACCCTGGCCATGCCACCGGCGCGTATCGGTGCCATGGCGACCCCGCCCTTGCAGCAAGCGGCACTGAAGCTGGTACTGAAAACCGGTGCGCAAAAACTGCTGATGAAAACCGGGCTGGTGGAGCAGATGGCGCGGGAAAACCTGAAATACACGCCGTTCACGCAACTGGCCAATGTCACTGGTGTGCCGGCCATGTCGGTGCCGCTGCACTGGTGTGACAACGGTTTGCCGCTGGGTGTGCAGTTTGTCGGCGGTCATGGCGACGAAGGCAAGCTGTTGTCTCTGGCGGCACAGTTGGAACGGGCCGAGCCGTGGTTTGATCGGGTGCCACCGGAGTTATAAGCGCTCCTCGGGGTTTAGTGATCTCTTCATCGAGGGCAGCGAAGCCGTGTTAGGTCTCGAGGTAACCGGCAAACTCGGGGGCTGGCCTTGGAGACATAAATCTGGAGGCCGCTACAATGCTGCTGTGGGAAGCTTGCTTGCAAGCGAATGGGCCTCTGGATCCCGAGATTCGCTTGCCAGCAAGCTTCCCACAGTGGCTTCGTAGTCCCGTCTGTGCCAGCGGTTGACGTTGCTGGTGCCCGGAAGGCCTCCGAGCAATCGGTTTAAAAACCGTAAAGGCGGGCAGGGTTGTCGACCAGAATCTTGCGAATGATGGTCTCGTCATGCCCGGCCCATTGGAAGAATTCTTCCAGCAGCGTGGTGTCATCCGGCATCGGCACGGAAATACACACGTGGGGCCAGTCACTGGCCCACAGGATCTGATCAGGATTGGCTTTGATCAGTGCCTTGGCATAGGGCGTGACGTCGGAGTAGGGAGTGTCCGGCTGGTTGGTGAAGCGATAAGCGCCGGATAGTTTCACCCAGGCCTTGCCGTCCCGGGCCAGACGCAGCAGATCACGGAATCCCGGATGCTTCACGCCGATGCTGGCCGGCATGTGTCCCATGTGATCGATCACCACCTCCACTGGCAGGTTGGCCACGGTGTCGTAGAGATCGGCGAATTCCGAGATGTCGATCAGCAACTGCAGATGCCAGCCCAGCGGCGCCACCTTGCGGGCCAGACTGGTCACGTCCGAGACCTCGACACCACTCTTGTAGATCAGGTTGACGCGCACGCCGCGTACCCCGAGGGCATCCATTTCCCGGAGTTCCCGTTCACTGGTCTGGTCACTGATCACCACCACGCCGCGATAGTTGTCGCCGCCTTGACGCAGGGCTTCCAGGGCCACCCGGTTGTCGTAGCCGTAGACGCTGGGTTGCACGATAACCCCCCGGCTCAGCCCCAGTGTGCCCTGCATTTTTCGGTAGTCGTCCAGTGATGCCGGCGGTGGCGTATAGGAACGATGTGGCGTGAAAGGGTGGACCGCCGCATCCCCGATAATGTGAAAGTGGCAGTCGCAGGCGCCTTCGGGAAGTGGCATTGATGGCGCGCGACAGCTTGATACCGGTGGTGCGCAGGGCGGGGCGTAGGTTTCGCCAAGTGACGTCATGCGGGTCACTTCCCAACCCTGAAGACCACGCAGCCCGTTGCGCTCGGCGGAATTGATGATCTGGGTCCAGGCGGCGCGGCGGGCCAGGTCCGGGTCGCCCACGGTGATCGCCTCGAGGATCGCCTCGTATTCGGTCAGCACGGTTTCACGCAGTGCCTCGGAAGTGGCGATGCGCCGTTCGAAAGAGGCGGCCTCAAAGATATGGGCGGTCAGAAACAGCACGAAATTCTTGAAGTATTCGTTGCCGGTGGCGTCGGCGATGGCGCGTTTGAAAGCCAGGCTGCTCTCGACCATGCCCTGGCCAGTGGCAAGGGCGTCGCGTAACGCGGACAGGGCGGCCCGGATTGCCGCGAGCTGGCTGCGGGAACGGCGGGAGGTCAAGACGCAACTCATAGAGCTGGCGGAGCTTGGGTAGATGGCTGAGCTCATCGTGGTCGATGCGAAAGCTGTTGCGATGGGCCTTGTTGGACACGAAAGCGCCCAGACCCTGATGGCTCTCCACCAACCCTTCCGACTTGAGTCGCGCTATTGCTTCCCGGACCACGTTACGCCCGACACCAAACCGCGCCGTCAGTTGTGACTCACTGGGAATACGGTCGCCGGGCTTGAGGCGGCCGGCGGAAATCTCCGCTTCCAGATGGCGGGAGATCTTGACGGAAAGCTGGCTGCGTCCTGCAGCGGCAGCTTGTTTCATAAGGCTCATCCTGTGGTCTGTGCGAACGGTGTCGGGTAAACGGCGCCGAGGCCGTGGGCAGTAATAGTACCTCTCCGGGGGGCTGCACGCTCCATGCACGGGTCGGTGGTGGTTCGGCCACGGGAAAGGCAGCCCGGGTTGTTTCGCGGGGGAGGCACGATGACCGACTTTACAGCACTGGTAAATTTATGATCAACTTGTAGGACAAGTTGGGTGGGCGCTTCTCATTCCGCCTGCCCCCACGCCATCAACTCCATCAAAACAAACAGGAAAGCCGTGATGACGTCTTTACCCAGATCCGTCAAAACGTTGATGACCGCTGCCATTCTGGCGACGACCCTGGCCGCGGCGAGCGTGACTCAGGCCGCCACCGTGATCCGCCTGGGCTGGACCACCGCCGACAGCGAAGTGGATCCCTACGCCATTGCCGCGCACTACTTCCAGGAAGAACTGGAAGCCGCGGCACCGGGACAGTTCGAAATCAAATTCTTCCCCAACAACCAGTTGGGTAATGACACGGACATGTTGCAGGGGATGCAATTCGGAACGCTGGATGCCGGCGTTATCACCGGCACCCAGTTAGGGACCCTGGACAAGAGCTTCCAACTCCTTGACCTGCCTTTCCTGTTCAAGGATCGGGCCCAGGCCCACGAGGTGCTGGATGGCGAAGTGGGGCAGGAGTTGTTCGCACGGTTGGAAAAGCAGGGGCTGATCGGCCTGGGATTCGGCGAGGCCGGTTTCCGGCATGTCATCAACAACAAGCGGGAAGTGCTGGAGCCCGGTGACTTGCAGGGGGTGAAGCTGCGCGTACAACCAAGCGATCTGTTTATCGCCAGCTTCCGTGCCCTGGGCGCCAACCCGGTCCCGATGGCCTGGAGCGACGCCTACATGGCGGTGCAGCAAGGCACGGTGGACGGTCTCGAGATTCCGCTGGCGGTGATTTACGCCAACAAATACGCCGACGTGGTGAAGTACCTGTCGCTGACCAACCACACCTATAACGCCTTGCCGCTGCTGATGTCCAAGCAGGCCTTCTCCCGTTTGTCGTCCGAACAGCAGGAAGCGGTGCGTACCGCCGCGCGGAAAGCCATCGAGCGGCAACGCGCCGAGGTGGCGAAGAACGAGCAGGCGCTGATCGAGAAGATCAAGGCCAAAGGCATGGCGGTTACCGAGATTGCCGACACCGGCGCTTTCCGTGATGAGGTGCGCCCCGTCTATGAAGAATATCGGCCACGCATCGGCGAAGACCTGGTCGACCGCGCTATGGAACTGGTCACGGAATAACGGTGGTACAGGGCTCTGGCAAGGTCGCGGAGCCCAATCCTCAGAGCCTTGGTATGTACAGATATCTCGAAGCAGGCAGCAAATACCTTGCCGCCGCGACGGCCGCGCTCGGCGCGGCCTGCGCGTTGATCATGACTCTGGCCTTGCTGGCGGGTGTGTTCTGCCGATACGTACTGAATTCCTCTTTGTCCTGGAGCGACGAGGTCGCGTTGCTGGCGTTCAGTTGGACGGTATTCCTGTTCGCCAGTGTACTGACGCGGGAGTTCGGACACGTGCGCGTTTCCATCGTGGTGGACGCCTTGCCCGGCTTGCTCAAACACGCTCTTGAGCGGGGCAGCGTGCTATTGATCCTGCTGTTCGGCGGGTTGATGTTCTGGGCCGGTTGGCAGTTCACCGCTTTCACCGCGCACCAGGTGTCACCGGCGCTGCGCTACCCGTTGTGGCTGCAAGGCGCGGCGGTGCCGGCCTGCGGCGCCTTGATGGTCTTCCATGCCTTGGTGCTGCTGTTCCGCCCCGGGCCGCTTGACGAGCAGGGAGGTGCCGTCGATGAGTGAGATTGGCATTGTTCTGATCGTCGGGTTGTTTGTTCTGCTGCTATTGGGCGTCCCCATCGCCTTTACCCTGGGCCTGCTCACCGCCGTTGGTATCTGGATGGCGGACTATAATCCGATGATCCTGGCCCAGCGTCTGATCGCCGGGAGCACCATCACCAGCCTGCTGGCCATACCCGGTTTCATCCTGGTTGGGGACCTGATGAGCGCGGGTGGGTTGTCCAAGCGCCTGGTCAGGGTGGCCTCGGTCTGTTTCGGTCACCTGACCGGCGGGCTTTCCATGTCCACCGTGGCGGCGGGTACGTTTTTTGGCGCGATTACCGGATCCGCGCCGGCCACCACCGCCGCGGTGGGGTCGGTGATGATCGATGAGCTGGAGAAACGGGGTTACTCGCGCGGTTACGGCGCGGCGCTGTCCACCTCCATCGGACCGCTGGGGCAGATGATTCCGCCTTCCATTCCCATGATCATCTGGGGGGTACTGTCGGAAGAATCGATTTCCAAATTGTTCCTGGCGGGTGTCCTGCCCGGTTTGATCGCCGCGGCGGGGTTCTGCGTCGTCGGTTATGTCCATGCCCGGCGTCTGGGTATCGCCCGGGAGAAGCGGCCCGGTGTCCGGGAGATCCTGGCGGCGATCCGGGAAGGGATATGGGCGTTGTTGGCGCCGGTGGTGATCCTCGGAGGTATTTACGGGAGCGTGTTCACGCCCACCGAGGCGGCCATGGTGGGCGCGTTGTACAGCCTTGTCATTGGCCTGTTCATTTACAAGGATCTGCAGTGGAAATCGCTGATACCGTTATTCATAAAGTCGATGCGCACCACCACGGTGATCATGTTCATTATCGTGGTGGCTTACGGCTTTGCCTGGATCATCGCCAGTGAGCAGATTCCCTCCCAGGTCACGCAAGTGCTGCTGAGTCTCACCTCGAACCCGTTCCTGATCCTGCTGTTGCTGAACATCATGTTGCTGGTGCTTGGCGCGGTCATGGACACCGTGTCCGCCATGGTCATCCTCAGCGGGGTGCTGACCGCCGTGGGTACTCAGGTGGGTCTGGATCCGATTCAACTGGGCGCCATGGTGGTGATTAATTTCGCCGTGGGGATGATCACCCCGCCGCTGGGGTATTCCCTGTTCGTCGCCTCCACCATCAGTGGTTTGAGTATCGAGAAAGTGGCCCGCAATCTCTGGCCGTTCTTCCTGGTCCTCATTGGCGTGGTGGCACTGACCGCCTATGTACCGGCGGTGACGCTTTGGCTTCCGGGCCTGTTGGGGTAGAGATGGTATGACCGTGAATCAGAAACCGATGTCCGGGATCAGTGCACCGACGATCCCGGGACCCCACCCGGCGCCAAGCAAGCCGGCAAGCGCCTTGCCCCGGGGGGCGTGTGATACCCATGCCCATCTGTTCGGGCCGCAAAGCCGCTACCCGTATCAGCCCAATCGCAGCTACACGCCGCCGGACGCTTCCGAGGAAACCTATCGGGAGCTGTTGCACACCCTGGGGTTTCAGCGTGCCGTGCTGGTGCAGCCCAGCGTTTACGGCACCGATAACCGGCGCATGCTGGACGCGCTGGCCCGCCCGCGTGTTGATGACAACATTCAGTGGCGCGGCATCGCGGTGGTGGATAACAGCATCACCGATGCCGAACTGGAACGTATGCATGAGGCCGGGGTGCGGGGCGTGCGTGTCAATCTGGTGTTTCCCGGTGGCCTGACTTTCGCGGATATCGAACTGCTGTCCCGTCGCATCGCCGGCCTGGGATGGCACGTTCAATTCCTGGTGGACGTATCGCGGTTCGAACGGCTGGTTGAGCGTCTGGAGCGGTTACCCACCGACAGCGTGGTCGATCATATGGGGCATATTCCCACCCATCGCGGGATCGAACATCCTGGATTCCGGGCGCTCCAGGAACTTATGGAAGGCGGGCGCACCTGGGTCAAACTGACCGGACCGAATCGCATTACCGCTCTGGATCGGGCGCCTTATCACGATGTGGATCCGTTCTTCACCACACTGCTGGAGACACGGGCGGATCGTTGCCTGTTCGGCACGGATTGGCCCCATGTGCAACTGCCCGGGCCGATCCCGGATGATGGGGAACTGGTCGATGAGTTTCTGCGTCTGGTTCCGGATCCGGCGACAAGGAAGCAGGTGCTGACTGACAACCCCGCCGCTCTTTACCGTTTTGATGACTAAGGGAAGCCGGGGCTCCCGTGCTTCCCGGTCGTGATCGTGGCGATCAGTGTTCCAGCGCGAATCGCAGCCCGGCGTTTTGTTCCAGGCGTTGGATCAGCTTGTCGCCCATGGCCGGCGCCGTGGTCCAGATGCCGCCGGGGGTGTCAGTGGCGTCCCGCAGCAGGCACAAGGCGCTTTCGGTGATCATGCGTGAAGTGGAACCGTAGCCGGGGTCCTTGTCGCCGGAGACGCTGGCGGACAGGGTCCGGCCGTCGGCGGTTTCGCCCAGGAACAGCACGTCGTAGAAGCCGTTTTCCCGTTCCTCCTTGCCTGGTCCCTCACCGGGTTTGGGCGCTTTGTCACCGGTCAGCGAGCGGTCGTTGGCCACCGCCTGGGCGGTGGCTTCGCCCTTGTCGCCGGGGCCGGTGAGGATCATTTCATCGTAGACGAAGTCCTCGCCATAGGGGTGGCCGAGCAGGAAGTTGGAGCGGTGCACATTACGGGTATTGATGGCGGCCATGATGAACGGTGCCGCCCAGCTTCCCAGAGCCTGGTCGTACTCAATCTCGGCGGCGGGTGGTTGCATCGGACCCTCGAAGCCCGGGGTCAGCGCGAATGGATTGACCAGCAGTTTGCGGACTTCCGCGTCCCGCGCGGCGGCCAGAGTGGCTTGCAGGCTGGCGGCGGTGCCGCCGGAGAAGGTGCCCTTCATCCGCCGTACCCGTCCCTTGATGCGCGACAGCGGCGCGCCCAGCCTGGCCCGGGCCTGTTCTTGCAGGAACCACACGCCGAGGTCGAAGGGGATGGAGTCGAAGCCGCAGGAAAAAACGATGCGCGCGCCGCTGTCTTGCGCCTGTTCCTGGTATTTGTCCACCATGCGGCGCATCCACGCCACTTCGCCGCACAGATCCACATAGTCGGTGCCGGCGCCGACGCAGGCCGCCACCAGCGGCTCGCCGTAGAGCTGATAAGGACCGACCGTGGTCAGCACGACCCGGGCCCGACGCGCCAGAGCGCGCAGGCTGTCCGCATCGGTGACATCGGCTTTGAGGATCGCCACGCCGGGGTCGATACCCAGTTCGTCGCGCACTTGCTCCAGTTTGCTTTCGTTGCGGCCGGCCAGAGCCCAGCGCAGCCCGCCATCAGTGCCATAGCGCTGCTGTAGATACTCCGCCACCAGCCGACCGGTAAAGCCGCTGGCGCCGAATACAATCAGATCAAACTCCCGTGCCTCGCTCATGATGCTTCCCATTCTGTTGTTTGCTGGCGGGCGCTCGGCCCTCGCGAGCCCCAACGGTAAGCCGTTCGCGGCACCCAGGGCAACCGATAGCGATGTCGATGGTATGATGGGCGCGATCCAGAAAGGGGGATGCCCGGTGACGGAACACATTCTGATTGTTGACGATGAGCCACGGGTGGCGGAGCCGCTGATCTTTGCTCTGCGGCGGGAGCACTTCCAGGTCACCCATGTGGAACGGGGTGAGCAGGCGCTGGCGCAACTGGCCGGCGACAACCCGGCGCTGGTGGTGTTGGACGTGGGGCTGCCGGATCTCAACGGTTTCGAGGTTCTCAAGCAGCTGCGCCGTTCCAGCGAGGTGCCGGTGTTGTTCCTCACCGCCCGCCAGGATGAGGTGGATCGCATTCTCGGCCTGGAGCTGGGCGGTGATGATTACGTCACCAAACCTTTCAGTCCGCGCGAAGTGGTGGCACGTATTCGCGCCATTCTCAAGCGTCTGGATAAAGGCACACCGGCGCCCGTGGCGGAAGGCAGGGAATGGCGGGTGGACCAGCAGGCGGCGAAAGCCTGGTTTCGGGATCAGGCGTTATCGTTGACCCGCTCCGAATTTCTTATTCTCGAAGCGCTGATAAAACATCCGGGCCAGGTATTCAGCCGGGGTCGGCTGCTGGATATTTGTGGCAGTGACGAGGACAGTTTCGAGCGCGCCGTGGATACCCATATCAAAACGCTGCGCGCCAAGCTGCGCCCGATGGGGGGGGACGCCTGGATTGTCACCCGCCGCGGCCTCGGTTACGTGCTGGAGCGGCCATGAAACTCAGCGGCCAGTTCCTGCTGATTTTCTTCCTGATCATGGGGTTGGTGAGCTGGTTCACCATGGATCTGGTGCTGGATGAGGCCCAGCCGCTGGTGCGCCAGTCGGCGGAGGAAACGCTGGTGGACGCCGCCAACCTGCTGGCGGAGGTGATCGCCGCGGACACTCATGGGGACGAGCTGGTGGTCACCCCGGCGCTGCGTTCGGCGCTGAGGCGCTATGCTCAGCGGCTTCCAGGCGCCAATATCTGGGGGTTGAGCAAGAATCGCATTGATACCCACATCTATATCACCAGTGCCGATGGCATCGTCCTGTTCGATTCCCGGGGGGAGAATGAGGGCAAGGATTTTTCCCGCTGGAACGACGTGCATCTGACCTTGCAGGGCAAATACGGCGCCCGCACTACCCGCACGGACCCCAATGATCCGGCCTCCTCGGTGTTGTACGTGGCGGCGCCGGTGCGCCACGAAGGCACTTTGATCGGCGTGGTGACACTGGGCAAGCCGGGGGCCGCCATCGAGCCGTTCATCGAGCAGGCGGAACAGCGCCTGATCCGCTACGGCTGGCAGGCGCTGGTTGCCTGTCTGTTGTTGGGCATTGGTCTGGCCTGGTGGATCAGTCACCGGGTCGGACGGTTGCGTGGCTACGCTCTGGCGGTGGCCGATGGCGGCAGACCGTCGCCGCCGCGCTTTCGCGTCCATGACGAGATTCGTGAACTGGCCGATGCCGTCACCGCCATGCGTCGTCGTCTGGAAGAGCGGGCGCGGCTGGAAAACCACATCACCATGCTGACCCACGAAATGAAGAGTCCGTTGGCGGCCATTCGGGGCGCCGGGGAGATTCTGGCCGAGGAGATCAGCGAGCCCGCCTTGAGCCGGTTGACCGGCAATGTAGTGCACGAGAGTCAGCGGCTCAGTGATTTGCTGGATCGGATGCTGGCTCTGGCGCGGCTGGAAAAACTGGAAAGTCTGCCACCCAGGGAACAGCAGCGGTTGGCGGCCTTGCTGGAGGAATGGAAACTCAGCCGTGAAGTGCTATTGGATGAGAAACGGTTGAGAGTGAACTTGAGCGGCGAGCCGGTACTGCGGGTGGAGCCGGACACCACCCGGTTGGCCCTGTTCAATATGCTGGATAATGCGCTGCGCTTCGCCGAACCGGGCTCCACCATTGAAGTCGAAGGCTGGCGCGAGGAGGGACAGCAGGGCGTCGACGTCAGCAACCAGGGGCCGTGTATTCCGGACTACGCGCTGGCCCGGGTCACCGAGCGATTTTACTCGTTGCCGGCGCCGGGGGAGGAAAAAAGCTCCGGTCTCGGTCTCGCCATGGTGGAGGAGATCGGCGAACTGCACGGCGGCTGGTTGCGGGTGGAGAACCTGGAGCTGGGCGTACGGGTGCGGTTATGCCTGGGATAGGCTGCTGATACGGCAAGCCATGGCTGTAGCCAGGAGATCGGGATTAGCGCGGTATTCGCTGGCAAGCCAGCTTCCCACAGCGGGGGCTACGGAGCCGCTGTGGGAAGCTGGCTTGCCAGCGAATTGGTAAGTCAGGTCCAGCGTGGAATCCTCACAAAACCCCCACACTCCTCTCAAACAGGGCCGGCAAGCTGGTCACTCCAAAGAGGGGAGTGACCCATGGCTTCTTATAGTCCACTAACGAAAATCCTGATGATCTGCGGTCTGATGCTGGTGCTGGTCGGTCCGCTGTTGATGATTCAGCTGAAGATCGATGAACGCCAGGATCGTGCGCGGCTGGTGAGCTACGAAATCAGCAACCAGTTCGCCAAGGAACAGACCTTATCCGGGCCGCTGCTGATGGTGCCGCGTGTGCGGGAATACTGGGCGACGGAGAGCACTCGCGATGCTGTCGAGGAAGAAGCCGCGAGCCCGCGCCGCAAGCTGCGCCGTGATCTGGATCGTTATCTGCCGGATACCCTGAACATCGAGGGTAATCTGCAAAGCCGCATGCTGTACCGTGGTATTTACGGTACGCCAGTGTATCGAAGCGTGCTTGAACTGGAGGCGCATTTTCCGGAGGAATGGCTGCGGGCCGCCAAGGCCGATGCTTCCATCATGTCGTCCGGCACACCACTGCTGGTGTTTCGGATTGGTGACTTGCGTGGCCTGGTGGAGCGTCCGGTATTACGTGTCGGCGGGCGGACGTTGCCGCTGGTGGAACCCGCGTCGATGCCGCCCATTCTGCAAGGCGGTGGCGTGGTGGCGGCGCCATTGCCGGAGGACCTTTCCGGCCCTTTCACGGTCCATCTGCGCTTGAATTTGAACGGTAGCACCAGCCTGGCGGCGTTGCCCATGGCCAAGGAAACGCGCATGACCCTGCGTGGCGACTGGCCGCATCCGAGCTTCTCCGGATTGATGCTGCCGGCGGAGCGGGAGGTCAGCGAGAACGGTTTCATCGGCCGCTGGCAGACCAACAGCCTGGCCGCCTCAAGCGCCATCGACTGTATTCAAGGCAACGGCCATTGCGGGGATCACAACCAGTACCTGCGTGTCGATCTGGTACAGCCGGTCACTGGTCTTCTCTCCAGCGAACGGGCTTTGAAATACAGCTTTCTGATCGTCGGACTGACCTTCGCCGCCTTCTTCCTGTTTGAAGTGATGCGCCGGGTGGCCATGCACCCGATGCAATACATGCTGGTGGGGTTGGCGCTGGCGATGTTCTACCTGCTGCTGGTGGCGCTGGGCGAGCATGTGGATTTCGTCTGGGCTTATGTGTCGGGCGCGGTGGCCTGCGTGGGGTTGATCGGGGTGTATCTGAGCGCGGTGTTGAAATCGAAAGCGGCGGGCTGGGGATTTGCCCTGGCGCAGCTGATCGTGCTGGGGTTGTTGTTCGGCATCCTGATGGCCGAGGACTACGCGCTGCTGATGGGCTCGTTGTTGCTGTTCGCGGCACTGGCGGCGGTTATGATCCTGACCCGCCGGGTCGACTGGCATGGGCTGGCTCAACGCGAAGGAGCATCATCATGAGCGTGCGCCGCGAACACGCGCTGCGCCTGCGCGGCCTGATCGACGGTGGGGTCTGGCAACAGACTGAAGACGAGTTGCAGGGGCTGCGGCGGCGCTACCCGGGAAACGCCGCCCTGTGCAGTATCGAGGGGATCTATTGGGCACGGCGCGGGGACTGGCCCCGCGCTCTGTGTCGCTTCCAACGCGCGCTGGTATGGGATCGGGATGACGCCAACACGGTGTTCAACCTGGGCGTGACCTGGTGCCAACTGGGCGCGCCGTTACGGGGGCGGCTGTTGATGGATTACGCGGAACAGTTGGCGCATGAGCAGCCTCGTTCGGTGCCGATCACATGGCGTCTGCCCGACCCGGCGCCGGAATCGTTTCCGTCCGTTGTGGAAAGGGCGGCCACCAGGCGAGTACCCGGCCTTGTTCGATAATCGCCAGGTCACCGAATTGCAGCAACACGAACTCGCTCTGGGTGGGACGGAAGAAGATCTGGTCGTCCTCGCGCAGGGCGGTGGTGGGAGGGCCGTTGAACATCATCTGATTGGTGCTGATACCGTACACCGGATTGGCACTGATGCCTTCCGGTGAGGCCGGCAAGGCCTTCCAGGCGCCGCCGTAGATGAAATAGGTTTCCCGCCGGTTCGGGTTCCACCAGGACCAGGCCTCTCCGAGCGGCAGCGGTCCCGGCAAATTCAGCCCCGGTAGCCGTTTCAAAACCGGGGCGGCGATAAAGGCGGCGGGCTGGAAATCCGTCAGAGTATCCAGGTCGAAGTCGGTGGGCTTGAGCAGACAAGAGCCGGCGGCCAGTTCATTGAGCGGCGAGTCCTCACCGTGCAGGCGCAGTGTGGGGCTGCCGGCGCCGTTGAAGGTCAGCGATTGTGCCCGGTAGGCCGGTTCCAATTGGTACAGGCGGTCGATAAAGGCGCGATAGCGGTCCTGGGACTCGCGCAGGCTGGTATCGCGCCCTTCGATCCAGCCCGGCAGCTTGCCCACCTGGGCGTCGTAACCCATGAAGCCGCTGAAGGCCAGATGTTCGGGATGGGCGTGGATCAACGTCAGCAACTCGTCCAGTTGTTCGGCTTCGGTGAGGCCGCCACGATGCAGCCCCACGTCGATTTCCACATTGATAAGCAGTCGCCGGTCCAGACGTTGGGCCAGGGCCAAATACTGCCGCAGACGGCCCATGTCATCAATCAGCCACTGTAATTGCCGATCCGGATCAAAACCGTTCTCGGGGAGCGTCTGATAAAACAACGCCGCGGCACTTACGGGCATCGGTTTGCCCAGCAGCAGATCGCAGTCCGGCTCCGCCGCCGCCATGGCGGTGATGAAAGGTTGGTGAAACACCATCACCCGGCGTGTTCCGGTCAGCGCCATGACTTCGCGTACCAGCGGGATACTGGGCAGGGACTTGGCGACGATACGATAGTGCCGGCCTGCTGGCAGCCCGGCCACCAGTTGCGCGCAGTTGGCGGCCAGCCGTTCCCGGTCAATCAGCAGCAAAGGCCGCCCCGGCCCGTCGCGCAAGGTGTCGTTGAGCTTCTGAAAGTAGGGCGCATGGGGGTGGCCCTGGTCTCCGGGTTTCAGCCACCTGGCGAGGATAGCGGTGCCGGCGAGGCCGATGAGGAAATGGCGCCGTTTCATACTGGCTTCTCCGTGCCGCCGAAGATTCGGTGCAGATAGGGGTTAAGCATCCTGCCCTTGGGGTCGAAGTGACGACGCAATGCCAGGAAATCGTCGAAGCGCGGGTAAAGCCTGCGTAGTTGATCGGCGCCCAGACTGTGCAATTTGCCCCAGTGTGGCCGTCCGGCGTAACGATGGAAAACCGGTTCCACGGCATCGAACAGTGGGCGGTGATCCTGCTTGTAATACTGGTGCACGGAAATACTGGCGCCGGCCCGTTCGCTGAACATGGACAACAGGGTGTCATCGGCGGCGGTATAGCGGTACTCGATCGGAAAGAACACGTTGATGTCCTGATCTCGGATTCGCTCACATACCTCGCGCAGGCAGTCCAGGCCATCGTCGGCGGGCACCGTGTACTCCATCTCATTGAACCGCACTGTGCGGCGATTGGCGTAGATCTGATGGGCCGGCCCCTGGCGTTCCTCATCGCTGACGAACAGCGTCACCAGTTTCTGCAGAGTGGCGGTGAGCCAGGGAGCCCGCAGGCTCAGCTCACAGACCATTTCCAGCAGATCATTGCTGTCATCCTGAAGCAGCGGCTGATCTTCCTGATCGGTGAGCTCCATGGTCTTGACGATGGCGGTGCGGCCAAGGGGGAAGGCGAAAAACTCGATATTGCGATAGCGGTCCCGATTGGCACCGACGAAGTCGATGGCGTTGTCCAGTGGCAGGGTCCAGGTATGTTCCCGCAAACGGTAGGCCGGCTCGCTATGCAGGGTGACCCGGGTCACCACCCCAAGGGCGCCGAGGCCACAACAGGCGGCCTGGAAAACGTCACCGTCCCGCGCGCTCAGGGACACCGTTTCACCATCCGGACGCACCACCCGCAATGCGCTTACCTGGGCGCTGAGGCAAGGCAGGGTGATGCCGGTGCCATGGGTGCCGGTGGCGATGGCACCGGCCAGGGACTGCAGGTTGATATCCGGTTCATTGCGGAAGCTGCGACCAGCCTGCCAGGCCTGGGCCGCCGCCGCGCCCAGCCGGGTGCCGGCACCGAAGGACAAGTGGCCGTTGTCGTCCTGGTCACTCAGGCCGTTGATGGCTTCCAGGGATATCAGGGTGTCATCGGTGGGCACAATGGGGCTGAAGGAGTGGCTACCGCCGAAGGCACGCACGGTGCCGCTGCTTTGGCGCAGCAAATCGATCAACTGGTCTTCGGCGGTCGGAAAGAGCAGTTGTTCCGGTGTCACGCTCTGGTTGCCGGACCAATTACTCCAGGACGGGGGTTGTCCGGCCCGGCCGCGGGCGGGAAGCGGCAGAACGGCGGCGCCGGTGGTGGTGAGCAGGGCCTTCAGCAGGGCGCGACGCGATAAGGGTGGCAACATGAATGATCCTTACTGTTCTTTTTATGGTACCAACGTACCACAAAAGAGGCTCTGCATGTCAACGTAAGGCTTTCACGGCATTGGCGGCCTCGGCCGCGGGTAATGGTATCTCAGGGATAGCGGACGCCGGTGAGTGCTTCGGATTGCTCCCACAAGCGTGCCGCATCGGCGGCGTCACGGGCCCGCTGGCTGGGGTGGACCAGTGTGGGCGGGCCCACGGCTTCCCTGAGGTAAGCAGGGCCGTAGTAGCCGCCGCCCTGAACCTGTGGGCTGGTGGCGGCATAGAGGGTGGGGGCGGCGCCGCGGGCGGCGCTCTGGGTGAACAGGGGCCACAGCCAGCGGGCAACATAGCCGACCCCGAACGGACTCTCCCGGGCAACCCCGGACTCCGCCAGATTGGTGCTGGCGAGCCCCGGGTGACAGGCTACGGAGAGCGTTTCCGCTTCCGTCGCGCGCAAGCGCCGCTCCAGTTCCAGAGCGAACACCAGATTCGCCAGCTTGGCCTGGGCATAGGCCCGTTGCCGGCCATAGCGGCCGTCCAGTTGCAGGTTATCCAGGTGCAGACGTCCGGCTTTGTGAGCCAGGCTGCTGACGGTGACGATGCGGGAATCCGGTACTTCGCGCAGGGCCGGTAACAACAGACCGGTCAAGGCGAAGTGGCCCAGGTGATTGACGCCGAGCTGGCGCTCAAAACCATCCTCGGTGTGGCCCTGGCGCAGCCACATGACGCCGGCGTTGTTGATCAGCAGATCCAGGCGTGAGTAACGCTCGCGCAGCGTATCGGCGGCGCGACGCACGCTGTCGAGGCTGGCCAGATCCAGTGCCACGATCTGTACTTCGCCGCGCCCGCCGGTCTGTTCCCGGATTCGTTCCCGGGCGGCTTCCGCCTTGGTCGGATTACGACAGGCCATCACCACCCGCGCCCCCTTGTCGGCCAGCGCCAGGGCGGTTTCGAAGCCGATGCCGCTGTTGGCGCCGGTAATCACCACGGTGCGGGCCTGTTGGTCCGGAATGTCTTGCGGGCTCCAGCTCATCATCGCATCCTCCGGGGACAGATCGCTAATTGATGCCGAGGCTGTCCCAGATTTCGTCCACCCGTGCTTTCACGGTTTCGCTCATGGTAATGGCGCGGCCCCATTCCCTGTCGGTCTCGCCGGGCCATTTGCTGGTGGCGTCCAGTCCCATCTTCGAGCCCAGTCCCGCCACCGGGGAGGCGAAATCCAGATAGTCGATGGGCGTATTGTCCACCAATACGGTATCGCGCCGGGGGTCCATGCGGGTGGTGATCGCCCAGATCACATCCTTCCAATCGCGGGCATTGACGTCATCGTCGCAGACAATGACGAATTTGGTGTACATGAACTGCCGCAGGAACGACCACACCCCCATCATTACCCGCTTGGCATGGCCGGGGTACTGCTTCTTCATGGTCACCACCGCCATGCGGTAGGAGCAGCCTTCCGGCGGCAAGTAGAAGTCCTCGATCTCCGGGAATTGCTTCTTCAGGATCGGTACGAAAATCTCGTTCATCGCCAAGCCCAGCACCGCCGGCTCATCCGGGGGGCGGCCGGTGTAGGTGCTGTGATAGATCGGGTCGCGGCGGTGGGTGATGCGTTCTACCGTGAACACCGGGAAACGCTCCACCTCATTGTAATAGCCGGTGTGATCGCCGAAGGGGCCCTCGTCGGCGTATTCGTTGGGATGGATGTGGCCTTCCAGCACGAACTCGGCGCTGGCGGGAACCTGCAGGTCCGAACCGATGGCTTTGATCAGCTCGGTCTTACCGCCGCGCAATAGTCCGGCGAAAGCGTACTCACTGAGAGTATCCGGTACCGGTGTCACCGCGCCGAGGATGGTGGCCGGATCGGCGCCCAGCGCCACCGCCACCGGGAACGGTTTCCCCGGGTGGGCCTGGCGCCATTCCTGGAAGTCCAGGGCGCCGCCACGATGGCTCAGCCAGCGCATGATCAGCTTGTTGCGGCCGATCAGTTGCTGGCGGTAGATGCCCAGATTCTGGCGTTCCTTGTTGGGCCCCCGGGTGATCACCAGCGGCCAGGTCACCAACGGGCCGGCGTCCTCCGGCCAGCAGGTCTGGATCGGCAGTTGGAACAGGTCCACGTCGCCGCCTTCAAGGACCTGTTCCTGGCAGGGCGCGCTGCTCAGCAGCTTCGGCCCCATGCTCAGGACCTTGCGGAAGATCGGCAGTTTGCTCCAGGCGTCACGGAATCCCTTGGGTGGCTCCGGTTCCTTGAGAAAAGCCAGCAATTCACCCAGTTCACGCAACTCCGCGACGGAATCCCGGCCCATGCCCAGGGCCACGCGCCGTTCAGTGCCGAACAGGTTGCCCAAAACCGGAATCGAGAACCCCTTGGGGTTTTCGAACAGCAAAGCCGGGCCGCCGGCTTTGAGAGTGCGGTCGCAGATTTCGGTCATCTCCAGGCGTGGATCCACGGCGGCCTTGATCCGCTTCAGTTCGCCATGTTGTTCCAGTTGCTGAATGAAGTCGCGCAGATCGCGGTATTTCATGGGTGATTTACTTTTCCGGTCAAAGTGATAGAAAAATGTGAACACTATGTTGCCACAGTCCGGGTGTACAATAACGCTTCATACGCCGTCACCCACAACGGGAGGATGAATCGTGGCATGGTTATGGTCAGGGAAGATGCTGGTGCTGTACACCTTCATCGTGTGCGGGACCTATGTGCACTTCCGCGGTCGGATCCGGCATTCATTCAGCCGCCAGTTGTTGGATCATTCCACCATCATGGGGCCCTATAACTGCTTCGTTTACGCCACCAGTGATGTGGACAATACCCCGTTGCTGGATCGTTCCGCCTTCCCCGATCTGGATCTGCTGCGCGACAACTGGGAAGTATTCCGCGACGAGGCCATGAGGCTGTTCGACGAGGGTTATATTCGCCAGGCCGCCAGCGATAATGATCTGGCGTTTCATTCGTTTTTCCGTACCGGCTGGAAACGCTTCTATCTCAAATGGTACGACGATTCCCAACCTTCCGCCGAGGCGCTCTGCCCCCGTTCGGTGGCGCTGGTCAACCAGGTGCCCAGCGTCAACGCCGCCATGTTCGCGATGCTGCCCGCCGGCGCCAAGCTGGGAAAACACCGTGACCCGTTCGCGGGCTCCCTGCGTTACCACCTGGGCCTGGTGACCCCCAACGACGATCGTTGCGCGATTTACGTCGACGGCGAGCGGCACGTCTGGCACGACGGCGAGGACGTGGTGTTCGATGAGACCTTCATCCATTGGGCGGAAAACAACACCGATCAGGATCGGCTGATTCTGTTTTGCGATGTGGAGCGTCCGCTACGCTACCGGTTCGCCACGGCGATTAACCGGATATTCAAGAACGTGGTAGTGCGCGCCACCAGCACGGAAAATGTGGAAGGCGACCGCGTTGGTGTCTTGAACAAGGTCTTTGACGTGGTTTACAAGGCCCGGGCCAAAGCCAAGGATCTGAAAAAGCGCAACCGCGGTCTCTACTATATTCTCAAGTGGCTGATGATCGGAGCCTTGTTCTACTGGCTGTTCGTCCGCTGAATCCGGCTGCAACGTCTCTGTCATGAAACTGGCACGATTCCGACATCGTGCCTTCACCTCTCCTGCCTAGCCTCCTAGCGAACCCAGGCTCGCCCCGCGCGTCGGCATGCCGGTCGCGCGGGTCCCAGGAACTCCAGAGAGGCGACGATCATGTCTGACAAAGTCGTGGATAGAACGATCGAGAACAACCCCGAAGAACCGGTATCCAACTTCACTTCCAATCGCTATTTCGCCGATATCATCCAGGCCCGTTACTCCCGGCGCACCATGCTCAAGGGCTCTCTGGGCGCCGCCGCCGTGACGTTCCTGGGGGCGGGCCTGGTCGGCTGCGGGGGTGACAGTGACAACGACGATGATAATGGTGGCGATGGTGGTGACGGCACCCCGCCGCGCCTGTCCTTCGACGCCATCGCCACCAGCCGCCAGGATGCGGTGGTGGTGCCCGAGGGGTATACCGCCAAGGCGTTCGTGCCCTGGGGAACACCGATTCTCGGTAGCTATCCGGCTTATATGGATGACGGCGGCAACACCGGTGCCGATCAGTCCATGCAGGTGGGTATGCACCATGACGGCATGCATTTCTTCCCCTTGGAAGGCAGCTCCGAGCATGGCTTGCTGGTGATGAATCACGAGTATGTTGATCAAATCACCCTGCACCCCAATGGCCCGTCGGAGGGGCCTCGTCCGCTTGATGAAGTGCGCAAGGAAATGGCCGCCCATGGGGTGTCGGTCATTGAAGTACAGAAAAGCAGCAACGGTGATTGGGAAGTGGTGCCTTCCGCTTTGAACCGCCGTATCAACGCGTTTACCGTGATGGCGCTGCGTGGCCCCGCACGCGGTCATGACCTGGTGAAGACCGCCTTCTCTCCGGAAGGAACCCGTACCCGGGGCACCATCAATAACTGCGCCAATGGCTTCACGCCCTGGGGCACCTACCTGACCTGTGAGGAGAACTGGCCGGGTTATTTCCATGTGCGGATGGATCCGCAGCCCCGTCATTTGGCCCGTTACGGTGTCACTGGCTGGCAGGGATACCATTGGTACGACGTTCTGGACGAGGACAGTGATCTGTACACCCGGTTCCAGCCCAGCGAATCCGGTGACGATGCTACCCAGGATTTTCGCAACGAGCCCAACGGCTTCGGCTGGATCGTTGAGATCGACCCTCACGATCCGGACGCCATGCCGATCAAACGGACCGCATTGGGGCGTTTCTCCCACGAAGGGGTGGTGTTCGCCGAGCCCAAGGTGGGCGAGCCGATGGTGTTCTACTCCGGTGACGATGCCCGTTTTGAATACATCTACAAGTTCGTTTCCAAGAATCTGTATCAGGAAGGGATGACCGGCAACGATCTGATGGACGAAGGCATCCTGTACGTGGCCCGTTTCAATGACGACGGCAGCGGTGAATGGCTGCCTCTGTCCATGGGGGATGACGGCTTCGTCGCCAAAATGAACGCCGCGGTGGGCACCACCGTAGGCAGCATCGAATTCGATGAGCCGTTCGCGGATCAGGGCGAGCTTCTGATCAATACCCGTCTGGCGGCGGACATTGCCGGTGCCACCCGCATGGATCGCCCGGAGTGGGGCGCGGTGTGTCCGCGTACCGGCATGGTGTACTTCACGCTGACCAACAATTCCAATCGCACGGAAGACGATACCGACGCGGCCAACCCGAGAGCGGCCAACCAGGTGGGCCAGATCATTCGCTGGCAGGAAGATGGCGCGGCCTCGGCCTCCACCTTCCAATGGGATCTGTTCGCGCTGGGTGGCCACCTCGAGGGCTCCGAGCAGGAGGGGCGCAGTCTGGTGGCCGATGCCGCGCTGACCGCGGAGAACATCTTCTCCTGCCCGGATGGGTTGTGGTTCGACGGCCGTGGTCTGCTGTGGATTCAGACCGATATGTCCGGTTCCATGCAGGACGGTTCCAGCGACCATGGGGATTTCGGCAATAACCAGATGCTGGTGGCGGAACCGGATACCGGCCTGATCAAGCGCTTCCTGGTCGGGCCGACGGAGTGCGAGGTCACCGGCATTACCATGACGCCGGACCATAAGACGCTGTTCGTCAACATCCAGCATCCCGGTGATCGCTCCGAGCCGGGTGACTTCACCAGCCACTGGCCGGATGGGGGCAGCAGCCGGCCGCGCTCCTCCACGGTGGTGGTCACCCGCGATGATGGCGGGGAGATCGGCATCGCCTGATCGGAAGAGGTCTCTTGCCAGCCGCGACGCCCCGCTTGCCGGGGCGTTGCTGCTTCTGGGTCAGCGTTCCTCGAAGGACTGGTAGAACAAAGCCAGTTCGTCGATCAGGGTCCGCACCGCCGGCAGCAGCCCCCGCCGTGATGGAAACACCGCGTGGATGATATCCCGGCGCGGTGCCCAGTCCGGCAGCAGATGAATCAGACTGCCTTCTTCCAACTGCTGGCGCACGGCCAGCAGCGGTAACTGCACCACGCCCACTCCCGCCACCGCGGCCCGGCGCAAGGCGATCATGTCGGTGGTGACGAAGCGGGGATGGTGAGGCACGGTGGCTTTGTGTTCACCGGGGCCGTACAGCACCCAGACATAGCTGGGTTGCGGACTACTCAGTGCCAGACTGGGCCATTCGCCCAGGGCCTCTGGCGCTGCCGGCAGCCCGTGGCGTGCCACCAGTGCCGGCCCGGCCACCATTGCCGGGTGGCGGTCCGACAGCACCTTCAGCACCAGATCGCTGTCTTCCAATGGCGGTGGCCGTACCCGGATCGCCACATCGATGCCCTCGTTGATCACATCCACGCGCCGGTTGGTGGCTTCCAGATGTACGGTGATCTCCGGATAACGGGTCATGAAATCGGCCAGGAAGGTGCCGATGTGCACGTGCAGAAGGGTGACCGGACAGGTCAGCCGGATCACGCCTCTGGGGCTGGCCCGAACACTATCAATGGCGTCCTGGGCCGCCTCCGCTTCCACCAGCATGGCCTTGCAGTGGTCGTAGTAGGTGCGCCCGATTTCCGTGACGGAGAAGTGCCGGGTGGAGCGGTGTAGCAGGCGCACGCCCAGGCGTTCCTCCAGCGCCGCCACGCGTCGGCTGAGTTTTGATTTGGGCTGTCCGATGGCGCGGCCGGCGGGGGCGAAACCGCCGTGCTCCACGGTCTTCACGTAGTAATAGAGGTCGTTGAGGTTTTCCAAAATCAGGCTCGCTACTGTTCCAGTAATGGAACACTGAATGGCAATTTTGCTATCTACACGGCTTGGAGTCCTATTAATAGCATGATCGTCAAGATGTTCGCACTCGCGACATCTTGATCCTTCGACGAGGTTGTCGACAGCGATAACCCAACGGGCAAGACAAACCAATTGAGGAGATTGATCATGGGTAAGCAATACAACCGTTTGAATAAAGACGATGCCGCCGTGTTATTGGTTGATCATCAGGCGGGCTTGTTGTCGCTGGTTCGGGACATCGAGCCGGACAAGTTCAATAACAACGTGCTGGCACTGGCGGATCTGGCCAAGTACTTCAATCTGCCCACCATCCTGACCACCAGCTTCGAGGACGGTCCCAATGGCCCGCTGATCCCGGAGTTGAAAGCACTGTTTCCGGAAGCGCCGTACATCGCCCGGCCGGGTCAGATCAATGCCTGGGATAACGAGGATTTCGTCAAGGCGGTGAAAGCCACCGGCAAGAAGCAGCTGATCATCGCGGGCGTGGTGACGGAGGTCTGTGTGGCCTTTCCCGCGCTGTCGGCGCTGGAGGAGGACTTCGAGGTGTTCGTGGTCACCGACGCTTCCGGCACCTTTGATCCGCTTACCCGGGACGCGGCCTGGGATCGGATGTCCGCCGCCGGTGCTCAGCTGATGACCTGGTTCGGTACCGCCTGCGAATTGCACCGGGACTGGCGTAATGATGTTGAAGGTCTGGGGACGTTGTTCTCGAAACATATTCCGGATTACCGGAATCTGATGACCAGCTACAACACGCTCACCGCCGGCAAATAACCCGGTATGAAAACACGAAAGGCCCGCTTCCTCTGTTTGGAACGGGCCTTTCGTCGTTTTTTCTCGAGGTGTGCGCGGGTTATTTGCGCTTCATGGACTCGAAGAATTCCAGATTGGTTTTGGTCTGTTTCATGCGATCCAGAAGGAACTCCATGGCGCCGATCTCATCCATCGGATGCAGCACTTTGCGCAGGATCCACATTTTCTGCAGCTCGTCTTCACTGACCAGACGTTCTTCACGGCGGGTGCCGGACTTCTTGATGTTGATGGCCGGGAACACGCGTTTCTCGGAGACCTTGCGGTCCAGGTGCAGTTCCATGTTGCCGGTGCCCTTGAACTCCTCGTAGATCACTTCATCCATCTTGGAGCCGGTTTCCACCAGTGCCGTGGCGAGGATGGTCAGGCTGCCGCCTTCCTCGATGTTCCGGGCGGCGCCGAAGAAGCGTTTCGGTTTTTCCAGGGCGTGGGCATCCACACCGCCGGTCAGGACCTTACCGGAGCTGGGCTGCACGGTGTTGTAGGCGCGTGCCAGACGGGTGATGGAATCCAGCAGGATGATAACGTCCTGCTTGTGCTCGACCAGACGCTTGGCTTTCTCGATCACCATTTCCGCTACCTGAACGTGGCGGGCCGGCGGCTCGTCGAAGGTGGAGGCGACAACTTCACCACGGACCGTGCGCGACATCTCCGTCACCTCTTCGGGACGCTCGTCGATCAGCAGCACGATCATGTGGGATTCGGGGTTGTTGCGGGCGATGGAGTGGGCGATGTTCTGCAGGAGCATGGTTTTACCGGCTTTCGGCGGGGCCACGATCAGGCCGCGTTGCCCTTTGCCGATCGGGGCCACCAGATCGATCACTCGGGCGGTGATGTCCTCGGTGGAGCCGTTGCCCACTTCCATGACCAGACGCTCGGTGGGGAACAGAGGCGTCAGGTTTTCAAACAGAATCTTGTTCTTGGCGTTTTCCGGTTTATCGAAGTTGATCTCGTTGACCTTGAGCATGGCGAAATAGCGCTCGCCATCCTTGGGAGGTCGGATCTTGCCGGAAATGGTATCGCCGGTGCGCAGATTGAAGCGGCGAATCTGGCTCGGTGACACATAGATGTCATCCGGTCCCGCCAGATAGGAGCCTTCGGCGGAACGTAAAAAGCCGAAGCCATCCTGAAGAATCTCCAAGACGCCGTCGCCGTAAATGTCCGAGCCGTTTTTGGCGGCTCTCTTCAGAATCGAGAAGATGACGTCTTGTTTGCGGGTACGGGCCAGGTTTTCCAGGCCCAGTTCCTTGGCGATGTCCAGGAGTTCGCCAATAGGCTTCTGCTTCAGTTCGGTCAGATTCATTGGTGTGTTGGGTGTCTAGAGAATGAATGATTGGAAAACACCTGGGGGCGGTGTTGTTTTATGAAAGTCCGATTATCGGATTCGTTGTCCCTACGATAAGGGACGTCGTTCTGGAGCGCTTAGCCGGCAAAGCCGTGGAAATCTCTAATTGATTGGTTCGTGAGGTTTCGGTGGGAAATATCGGGACATCCGGCCGGTGTACTCAGGCCCGTCGTCGAATCATGGGTAATGAAGGGATGCCCCTCCCGAAAATCACCCACCGATACCGCCCCTGACGCGAGGCCATGGGTGAATCTTAACTCAAGAACAAATGAATTAGAGATCCCCTGCTTGAGGGTGCGAAAACGCTGGTTTTGGAATGTACCACCGTGAGTCGGCGCCTGTCCAGCCCATAATCAAACGGATAGGAGATGAATTGATCATGGGCTGGCCGGGATTGACAGCGTACTACAGGGTGCTGTCCAGGAAAGCGGAGAGCTGGGATTTGGACAGCGCGCCCACCTTGGTGGCTTCGACGTCGCCGTTCTTGAACACGGTGAGTGTCGGAATGCCACGTACGCCGTATTTGCGCGGGGTATCCGGGTTCTCATCAATGTTCAGCTTGGCGATGGTCAGCTTGTCGGCGTATTCCTTGGACAGGTCCTCCAGGATCGGCGCCACCATCTTGCACGGGCCGCACCACGGTGCCCAGTAGTCCACCAGAACCGGACCGTCGGCCTTGAGGACCTTGTCCTCGAAGTCGGCGTCGGTCACGTTGATAATCTCGCCGCTCATGAATATCTCCTGCTTAAGGGTTTCGCGGGATTGATACTATCGGGCCGGCAACGCGGGATTTCAAGCGTGAGGGGCGATTACGCCGACAGCCGGACCCTATGGCGGGATCGATTGCCGGTTGCGGCGTGCCCTCGCGGCGCGGAAAATCAATCCATGGGCGCGTCGGGGACGGCCGCCGTTTCCGCAGCTTGGCAGAGAGGGAACAATTTGCGACAAGGCGAGCAACTGGCGGCCATTGATCTGGGCTCCAATAGTTTTCATATGGTGGTGGCGCGTCAGGATCAGGGAGAAGTACGCCTGCTGGAAGGTCTCTCGGAAAAAGTGCAGTTGGGCAGCGGTCTGGACAAGGAGAATCGGCTGGATGAGGAAACCCAGCAGCGGGCGCTGGAATGCCTGGCCCGGTTTGCCCAGCGGATCACCGGCGTGCGCAGGGGCAACGTCCGGGTAGTGGGGACCAATACCCTGCGCATGGCGCGTAACGCCAAGGCGTTTATCGCCCGCGCCGAGCAGGTTCTTGGCCATGACATCGAGGTGGTGGCCGGCCGTGAAGAAGCCCGGCTGATTTACCTTGGCGTGGCTCACAGTCTGGCCGCCAATGGCGGCAGCCGGCTGGTGGTGGATATTGGCGGCGGTTCCAGTGAGTTGATCATCGGTGAAGGGTTCGAGGCGGTGGAAACCGAGTCCCTGCATATGGGCTGTGTCAGTTTCCGCCAGCGCTTCTTCGCCGATGGCCGTATCACCGAGGCGGGCATGGCCCGGGCAGTCACCGCCGCCCGCCAGGAAGTACTGTCGATCGAGGCCAACTACCGGCGGATGGGCTGGACCCAGGCGGTGGGTGCCTCCGGCACCATCAAGGCCATCGCTCAGGTGTGTGAGGAAAGCGGCCTGACCGATCAGGGCATTACTCTGGAGGCGCTGGAGAAAATCGCCCGCAAGGTGGTGAAAGCCGGTTCCGCGGACGCCTTGTCCCTGAAAGGTCTTCGTGAGGATCGCAAGCCGATTTTCGCCTCCGGGCTGGCCATCCTGCTGGGGATCTTCCGGCAACTGGGCATTACCCATATGACGGTATCCGGCGGCGCCCTGCGTGAAGGGTTGCTCTACGACTTGCTGGGACGTTTTACCCATGAGGATGTCCGGGAGCGCAGCGTACAGGCGGTAATGGATCGTTACCGGGTGGAGCCGGCCCAGGCGCGTCGGGTGCACGACACCGTGCTGGCGTTGCACCAGTCGGTGGCGGAGGCGTGGTCACTGAATGATGAGGCGCTGCTGGATACCCTGCGTTGGGCGGCGTTACTGCATGAAGTGGGTCTGACCGTCTCCCACAGCCAATTCCACAAGCATGGCGCCTATATGCTTTCCAACGCCGATCTGCCCGGCTTTTCGCGCCAGGAACAGGCGGCGGTGGCGCTGCTGGTGCGCGGCCATCGCCGCAAACTGCCGCTGTCGGCCCTATCGGAATGGGACGAGGAAGAGCGGGAGCCGCTGTTGCGACTGTGCCTGCTGCTGCGTCTGGCCTGTCGTCTGCATCATGCGCGTAGTGACGAGCCGTTGCCGTCGCTAAGCCTGGTCGCCGACGGCAAGGTATTGACGCTGAGCTTCCCGCCAGGCTGGCTGGCGGAACACCCGCTGACCCAGGCGGATCTGGAGCAGGAGCAGGAGTTCTTCCAGAGCAGCGATTATCAGCTGGCAGTGACCTGAAGCGCGATCCGTGCCCCCCCCCCGCTATCCTAAATTCTGGCGGGTCTCGGGAACATGGATTCAGCGATTGCTACAAGGCCACCGTGGAGCTTGCCCCGCAAGCGAATTACGGCGGGGCATCGCAAGAGGTACGCCAGCGGGGCTGGCTCCCACACCGGGGGCGTAGCCCTATCCGCGGGAAGCTGCCGGCACACGTTCAACCGTTGCTCAGTGCTTCCAGCAAGGCCTGCTGGGCCAGGAACGGCTCCTCGTCGGCGGCCGGCGCGGCGCGTTGATAGCTGCCGTCCGCGTTCAACAGCCAGGCCTGGGTGTTGTCGCGCAGATAGAAGTGCAATCCCTCTTCCAGTATCTGTTTCTTGAGCTTGGGATCATTGACCGGGAAGCAGGTCTCCACCCGATTGAACAGATTGCGATCCATCCAGTCGGCGCTGGCGCAGTACACCAGGTCCTCGCCCGCGTGGTGGAAATGGTAAATGCGGGTGTGTTCCAGGAAGCGGCCGATGATGGAGCGCACCCGAATGTTTTCCGACAGACCGGGGATGCCCGGCCGCAGACAACAAATCCCGCGCACGATCAGATCAATCTCCACCCCCGCCTGACTGGCCCGGTACAGCGCCTGCATGATGCGTTCCTCGGTGAGGGAGTTGAACTTGGCGATGATCCGCGCCGGTTTGCCGGCACGGGCCTGCTCGGTCTCGAACTCGATCCACTCCATCAGACTGGGGTGCAGGGTGAACGGCGCATGCTTGAGCTGCTTGAGCCGCGCCGCCTTACCCATGCCGGTGAGTTCCTGAAAGATCTTGTGCACGTCCTGGCAGATACCCGGTTCGGCGGTGAGCATCCCGTAGTCGGTGTAGAACTTGGTGGTTTTAGTATGGTAATTGCCGGTACCCAGATGAGCGTAACGCTTCATGCCGTCGCCGTCCCGGCGCAGCACCAACAGCATTTTTGAGTGGGTTTTATAGCCCACCACGCCATACACCACGATGGCGCCGGCTTCCTGCAAGCGACGGGCCCCCTCGATGTTGGACTCCTCGTCGAAGCGGGCGCGCAGCTCGACCACCGCGATCACTTCCTTGCCGTTGCGGGCGGCGGTTTCCAGATGATCCAGGATTTCCGAGTTGGTGCCGGTACGGTACAGCGTTTGTTTGATCGCCAGAACCTTGGGGTCCCGCGCCGCTTCCGCCAACAGATTGACCACCGGACTGAAACTCTCGAACGGATGGTGCAGCAGGATGTCACCCTGGTCGATGGCGTCGAAAATGCTCTCGTATTTCCTCACCGGCGCCGGTACCCGGGGAGTGAAAGGCGGATAGTGCAGACGCGGCCGGTTGACGCTGGTGAACATGCGCGCCAGGTTCACCGGGCCGTTGGCTTTGTAAGCGTCTTCCGGGCCCAGTTCGAACTGTTCCAGCAGATACTCGATCAGGTGCTGGGGGCAGTTGTCGGCCACTTCCAATCGCACTTCGTCACCGTAGCGCCGGGACAGCAGCTCCCCTTTGAGCGCGCTGGCCAGATCCTCCACGTCCTCGTCCACTTCCAGATCCGCGTTCCGGGTGACGCGGAACTGATAGCAACCGGTGGCTTTCATGCCCGGAAACAGATCGCTGACATGGGCATGGATCATGGACGAAAGAAAGATGAAGTTATCGTCGCCGTTTTCGCACACTTCGTCGGGCAGCCGGATCAGACGAGGCAGTGATCGCGGCGCCGGCACGATGGCAAGCCCGGTGGAACGGCCGAAAGCGTCCTTGCCATCCAGAGGCACGATGAAATTGAGGCTCTTGTTGACCAGGCGCGGGAAAGGGTGGGCCGGATCCAGGGCAATGGGCGTGAGCACAGGATAGACCTGGTCCCGGAAATACTTCTTCACCCACTCGGCCTGGACTTCGGTCAAATGCTCGCGGCGCAGGAAATGGACGCCTTCCGCGGCCAGTGCTGGCAGCAGGATGTCCTGCAGGATGTGATACTGGCGCTGCACCGCTTCATGGGTAATGCGCGAAATTTCCGGCAATACCTCCTGGGGAAGCATGCCATCCGGTCCCGGCGTGCCGGTGCCGGTTTCCATCTGATTACGCAATCCCGCCACCCGGATCTCGAAGAACTCGTCCATATTGGAGGAGAAAATCAACAGGAAGTTGAGGCGTTCCATCAGGGGATGGCGCTCATCCATGGCCTGTTCCAGCACCCGCAGATTGAACTGCAGCAGGCTCAGTTCACGGTTGATGTAATTGTCGGGACTGCTCAAGTCCATGGACGGCGGATTGGCGTTGGCGTTCATGATGACATCCTGGGCCTGGGAGAGGCACTTATTGGATGACATTAACGTGACAAGCGAATGACAGGAAGAGGGGGAGGCAGTTAACCGTGGATAGTGGACAGTTGACAGCGAAAAGCAAAAGACATGGAGATTGCGATGAAGCCGCTGTGGGAAGCTTGCTTGCAAGCGAATCGTTTGGGGCCGAAAGCCCTTTCGTTTGCAGGCAAGCTACAGCGGCGGTTATTCAGGAGGGCTTGTTTTGCAGCCGTTGCGCCGCGCGTTTGGCGAAGTAAGTGAGGATGCCGCTGGCGCCGGCCCGCTTGAACGCCAGCAGGGACTCCATTATGACCTTGTCCTCGTCCAGCCAGCCGTTCTGGAAGGCGGCCATGTGCATGGCGTACTCGCCGCTGACCTGATAGGCGAACACCGGCACCTTGAACTCGTCCCTGACACGCCGGATTACGTCCAGGTAGGGCATGCCGGGTTTCACCATCACCACGTCCGCGCCCTCGGCCAGATCCAGTGCGATCTCATGGAGGGCTTCGTCGGAGTTGCCCGGGTCCATCTGATAGGTGTTCTTGTCCGCCTTGCCCAGGTTGCTGGCGGAGCCCACCGCGTCCCGGAACGGACCGTAGTAGGCGGAAGCGTACTTGGCGGAGTAGGCCATGATACGGGTGTGAATGTACTGATTGTCTTCCAGGGTCTGGCGAATCTCGCCGATGCGACCGTCCATCATGTCCGACGGCGCGACAAAATCGGCGCCGGCCTCGGCATGGGAGAGCGCCTGGCGAACCAGTGCCCGCACCGTTTCCTCGTTGAGCACATACCCGTCTTCGTCGAGGATGCCGTCCTGGCCGTGGATGGTGAACGGGTCAAGGGCCACGTCGGTGATCACCGCCATTTCCGGCACCGCCGCCTTGATCGCCCGGGTGCAGCGCTGGACCAGGCCGTCCGGGTTCCAGGCTTCCGCCGCGTCCAGACTTTTGGCCTCCGCCGGAGTGGACGGGAACAGTGCCATCGCCGGAACGCCCAGGGCCGCCAGTTGCTCCGCTTCGCGGCATAACAGGTCGATGCTCATGCGCTCGATACCGGGCATCGAGGCCACCGCTTCGGTGCGGTTCTCACCTTCGATGATGAACACCGGGTAGATCAGGTCGCTGGGCGTGAGCACGGATTCGCGCATCATGCGGCGGGAGAAATCGTCTTTGCGCATGCGGCGCATGCGGGTATGCGGCCAGGGTGCACGGGGAAAGGACATAGGGCGTTACCTTACTGTGGGCGTCGTGTTTGCGAGCCTCGGCTCATCAGCCCCGATGGGGGGCTTGGTAAGCCGGCCGGTGTCAGGCCCGGGGGTGCCGCTGGCCGTGACGTGGCAATCGCGAGATGATAGCGCGATGCGCGCCGGGCAGTTTACCAATGCCGGCAAGGTTGATCCATTGAGGCAGGCTATGGGACGTTGGCGACCCCGGGGTAATCCGGGTTCCAAATACATCACGCCAGAAGGCTATCAGACCATGAACCGGGAATTGCAGACCCTGTGGAAGGAAACCCGCCCTCAGGTGACGCAGGCGGTGCAGGAAGCCGCCGCCCAGGGAGACCGTTCGGAGAACGCCGAATATATCTACGGCAAGAAGCAACTGCGCGAAATTGACCGCCGGATTCGCTTTCTCAGCAAACGCCTGGACGGCATGGTGGTGGTGGACCGGCCGCCGGAGGATACCGGCAAGGTGTTCTTTGGCGCCTGGGTGGAAGTGGAGGATGAGGACGGTGAAAACCACCGTTACCGTTTGGTTGGGCCGGATGAGGCCGACGGCGGGCGTGGCTATATCAGCGTTGATGCGCCCCTGGCCCGGGCTTTGCTTGGTAAACGGGAAGACGATGAGGCCTGGGTGAGAACCCCCACCGGGGAACGTTGTCTTTACGTCAACAAAATCTGGTATCAGTTTCCGGAAGCAGCCCCATGAAAGCGGACCGAGGTTTCTGGTTTTTCGTGCGCAAATCGCTGATCGGCGGTGTCATCATTCTGCTGCCGATCTCGATCATCGCGTTCTTCTTCAAGTGGCTTTACGATGCGGTCACCAGCCTGATCGCGCCGTTCACCCGGTTCGTGGTGCACACTTTCGGGTTGCCGAAGTTCGCCGCCGACTGGGTGGTGGTGGCGGTGCTGGTGGTGTTTTGTTTCCTGGTCGGCACCCTGGTGGCGACCCGCCTGGGAAGCTGGTTGTGGCAGCGCTTCGAGGCGCGCACCATGGTCCGTCTGCCGGGCTACCGGCTGGTCAAGGAGATCATTCTTCAGGTCTTTGGCAAGGATGAGGACAGCCCTTTTCATCGGGGTGAGGTGGCCCAGATATGGCTGTACGGACGTCAGGCGGACGTCTCGGTGATGGGTTTGATAACCTCGCACCACGGCAACGGCCGGGTGACCGTGTTCGTGCCCACCGGGCCCAATCCCACCACCGGTTTTATATACCATGTGAACGAAGAGCTGGTGACCCGGCACCCGGAAGTGGGTGTCGAGCAGATGATGAAATCCGTAGTGGCCTGTGGCGCTGGTAGTGGTCAGTTGCTGCGGGGTGACGGTAACGGATCCGAAATACGAGGAGAGCAATCATGAAAGTGGCCGTATTACTGGCAGGCTGTGGCGTCTATGACGGCAGTGAAATCTATGAAACCACCATTACCTTGCTGGCCCTGGACCGGGCGGGTGTGACCTATCAATGCATCGCGCCGGACATCGACCAGGCGCATGTGATCAATCACCTCACCGGTGAGGTGGATGAAGGTGAGACCCGCAATGTGCTCAAGGAAGCGGCGCGGTTGGCGCGCGGTGAGGTGATCGAGCTGGGTCAGGCGAAAGCGGAAGACTACGACGCCCTGATCGTGCCCGGCGGCTTCGGTGTCGCCAAGAATCTGTGCGACTTCGCCTTCAAGGGGGCGGAAATGACCATCCATCCGCCGGTGAAGGACTTCATTCAGGCCGTGCACAAGGCCGGCAAGCCGGTGGGCCTGATCTGCATTTCCCCGACCATGACCGGGCTGTTATTCGGTGACGCCACCTGCACCATCGGTTCCAACACTGAAGTGGCCGCCGCCATTGAGCAGATGGGAGGGCGCCACCAGCCGTGTCCGGTGGACGACTTTGTCGTCGACGAGGAAAACCGTCTGGTGACCACGCCGGCCTACATGGAAGCCGGTAGCATCAAGGAAGCCGCCGCCGGTATCGAGAAACTGGTGGACAAGATCCTGTCCATGGCGGGTTAGCCCCGGGAGTGGCTCCCGCATTGATGCGAAGCCGCTGTGGGAAGCTTGCTTGCAAGCGAAGTTCTTCCAGTATTTTGGAAACGCCTTCGCCGGCAAGCCGGCCTCCCGCAGTGGCTTCGTCGCCATGCTGAGGGATCGGTTCTACCCCGGAAAGTGGCCGTCGAATTCCTTCAGCATCGTCACCAGCGCCTCGGTGTCCTCAGGCAGATCCTTCAGCGCTTCTTCGGCCATTGGCGCCACGTCGCACCGTGACGGCAACGGATAATCCCCGTCCAGCAAGGCCCGGAAACGGGCGATGAACACCCATTGCAGCCACTGGCTGAACACCATGGTGTCGGCGAAAAACGGCGTGACGCTGTCGAACGCCTCGGGGCCGGGCGGTTGCGTTTCCCACAGATCCAGCCGTTGTAGTTCCCGTTGCAGTTGGTCGAGCAGAGTGGTGAGACGTTGCGTTTGATCAGTCATCGAACAGAGGCAGAAGGTCGGTGAGTTCATGAAGGTTGTGGATGTAGTGATTCGGCTGATCCAGATCCGATGGCCAGGACAAGTCGATCAGGTTGGCCCACACCGCATGGAAGCCATGCTGGCGGGCCGCGTCCACATCCTCCAGCGGATGGTCGCCCACATGCACTGCCTGGGTGGCGGTGACGCCGGCGCTGTGCAGGGCGGCATGGAACATGTCCGCCTCCGGCTTGCGTTTGCCGATGCTTTCCGCTGAATGGTGGAAGGCAAAGAGATCGCGAATGCCGATTTGCTCCAGGTCGGCGTTACCGTTGCTGAGTGCCCCCAGGGTGTAGCTGTCCGCCAGGGTTTCCAGTACCTCCAGCGCGCCAGGGAAGAAACTGACCTTATTGCGTGCTTCGTGGAACACCAGAAAGGCGTCCTGGGCGATGTGGCGGGCCTCGCGTTCGGCGAATCCGGCTTCAATGAAGGCCTGGGCCATGGCGTCCCGGCGCAGCCGGGTCAGATTATTCAGATAGTCCGGCTGCTCGCCGATCAGCCGGTCGCGCACCGAGCGGATGCGCTCGGCGGTGAGCGCCGCGGACGCGTCCGGATGATGCTCGGCGATCCAGGCGCTGCAGGCGCGTTCCGCCTGACGAATCACCTCGTCCACTGGCCAGAGGGTATTATCCAGGTCGAAGGTGATCAGTTTCAGTCCAGTCATAGGGAATCGGCGAACAGCGGGTTGATCGGGGTGACGGACTTTCCACTATCCCCGATCACTCCGCCGCGATCAATCGTCTTTCTTGCGCTGGGCGCGCGGGTGGGCGTCGTCGTAGATCCGCGCCAGATGCTGGAAATCCAGATGGGTATAGACCTGGGTGGTGCTGAGATTGGCGTGGCCGAGCAACTCCTGCACCGCGCGCAGATCGCCGGAAGACTCCAGCAGATGGGTGGCGTAGGAATGGCGCAGCTTGTGGGGGTGCAGATGCTCGCCGAGGCCTCGCTTGATCGCCGCCTGACGCAGTCTTTGCTGCACCGTGGCGGGTGATACCCGCCGCCCGCGCTGGCTGACGAACAGGGCCGGCTGGTCCGCGGAGGTGAACTGGCCTCGCACCGACAGCCAGCGACGCAGGGCGGCCAGGGCCGGTTTGCCCACGGGCAGCAGGCGGGTCTTGTTGCCCTTGCCGGTGACGCGCACCTGGGCGGCTCGGACGTCGATGCTGTCCAGATCCAGGCTGATCAGCTCCGCCAGCCGCAGGCCGCAGCCATAGAGCAGTTCCATCATGGCCTGGTCGCGCCTGTCCAGGGGGGTGCCGCTGGCTTCCTCGCTGTCGAGCAGGTGCCGGGTCTGGTCGGCGTCCAGCGCTTTGGGGAGCCGTTGGCCGCTTTTCGGAGCACGGATATCCAGGGCGGGATTATCGTTGATTCGCCCTTCTCGAATCAGAAAATGAAAAAAAGTGCGCATTGTGGACAGCAAGCGCTGCAGGCTGCGGCCTCCGAGACCGTCCCGGTGCAGCCGTGCCACCAGGGCGCGGAGGTCGTGTACCGTGACACGGCGCCAGTCGAGATTGTCCAGGGCCCGCCGGGCACGTTCGAGGTCACGGCGGTAATGTTTGACGGTGTTGGCGGAAAGCCGCCGTTCGCTGCCGAGATGGCGGATAAAATCCGCCACCCAGTCCGCGTCGTCGGCGGTGGTCACGGCGTCAGGCCCGCTGCGCCTGGCGGCTGCTACCGGAACGGCTCACTTCGCTGAGGCGGCGTGCCAGGATGTCGCCCAGGTGGTTGATGAACAGGGTGTCCATGCCGCTGCGGAAGTGCATGGCGTCACGGCTGCCGATCGCCAGCAGGCCAACCGGGCCATGGAAATCCAGCGGGATCAGGGCGGCGGATTGCACTTGTTCGCCCTGCTCCTGGAACAGTGCCTTCAGTTCTTCCTGGCGGAATACGCCGCACACCGATTTGCCCGGACGCAGCATTGGCGACAGCCCGGGAGGCAAGGCGTCATCGTCGATCAGCCGCACTTGTCGGCGCAGCTCACCGAGAATCGGGATCTCCCGATCGTGCAACAGCAGGGCAACGGCGTCGCACTGGAAATCGTCCTCCAGGGTGCGCACCAGGCCCCGGAACAGTTTGTCCGGAGTGCGCGCTTCCAGCAGGGCCAGGGTCAGGCTTCGCGTCAGCTCGAACAGACGGTCATTTTCCCGTGCCACGTCAAGCAGGCCGTTCAGCCGTTCGCGCAATTCCTGATTGCGTTCGCGCAGGATCGCCGCCTGGCGTTCCAGTAAAGACACCGCCTGGCCGCGAGCGTCCGGCAGACGCAGCAACTCGAGCAGTTCCGGTCGCTGTTGGAAATAATCCGGATGCTGGCGCAGGAAAGCGGCGACCTGGTCGGCGCTGGTGGGTTTTTGCTCGCTCATGAAATCATCCCCGTGGGTTGGCTCAACGGGCTTTGTTTGGCTGCGGAATATCGATGGCGCCATCATAGACACGGCTTGCCGGGCCTGTCATCAACACGCCGCTCTGGCTGTCCTGGCCGCCATGGGGATAGTGGACCTGCAGGGCGCCGCCGAGCAGGTGCACGGTGACGGTATCATCGAGCAGGCCGCGGCGCTGGCCGCACAACACCGCGGCGCAGGCGCCGGAGCCGCAGGCCAGGGTTTCACCGGCGCCGCGTTCATAGACCCGCAGCCGGATCTCGCTGCGACTGATCACCTGCATGAAGCCCACATTGACCCGCTCGGGAAATTGCTCGTGGCTTTCCAGCAACGGCCCGACGGTGTCCACCGGGGCGTTGTCCACATTTTCCACCAACAGGACGCAATGGGGATTGCCCAGTCCCACGGCGGAGACTTCATAGCCGTTGTTACCGGCTACCAGGAAATAGCTGTCCGCTTCCGCCTTGGCGGTGAAGGGAATGGCTCGCGGAGCCCAGCGCGGCGCGCCCATGTCCACGGTCACCAGGCCATCGTCGGTGACCCGCAAGGTCATTTCGCCGGCGGCGGTCTCCACGCGGATTTCGTGTTTGTCGGTGAGTTCCTCGTCACGGACGAAACGCGCGAAGCAGCGGGCGCCGTTGCCGCACTGGCTCACTTCGGAACCATCGCTGTTGAAAATACGGTAGCGGAAGTCAACGCCTTCTTTGCGGGCCGGTTGCACCACCAGCATCTGATCGAAACCGATACCGAAATGCCGGTCGCCCAGACGTTGCAACTCTTCCGTCGGTAGCGGCGGGCCGTTTTCCGGCAAAGGCTGGCGCACGCCGTCCACGACCACGAAGTCGTTACCAAGCCCGTGCATTTTGGTGAATTTCAGTCGCATGCGACGCATCCGCGCGGATAACGAAAACCACCATTGTACGGGGATTTTCCAGGGAGCAGTAGGGTGGGAAGGGGACGCGCCAGACGCTTGGCGCCGGACGCCTTGGAACATGGGGCCCTGAAACACTGGGGATATAATTGGCGCTTTCAGGTCTTGCCGGGGCGGTGGGGCCGGTTTTTCATCTCTGGCGTCTGGCGTCTGGCGTCTGGTCTTATTCCAGCAGGGCGGCGCAAATCTTCAACGCGGTTTCCGTCACTGCGTCCACCGGCTGGGCGTAGCCGGTGGCCATCCAATACAGCGCGATATGAATGAAGCCGCCCTGGATGCCGGCCTGAAGCATGGGGTCGAAGGTCTGACCGGGCCGGGCCAGGGCCTGGGTCATGTTCTGAATGCCGGCTCGCAGAGCGTCGTTGATGGCCCGGTCCACCGCCGGGCTGATGCCGCGAATATCGATCAGCAACAGCCGGGCCACGTTCGGCTTGTCCTTCAGCTCCTGGAAATAGGAGCGCAGCATGGCGCGGCAGCGGGCCAGCGGGTCGCCCCCCGCGGCCTCGGCGGCGGCCATGTTGTGCTCGCGCAGGCGTCGGGTGGCCTGCTCGTAACAGGCGATCAGCAATTCATCGCTGTGGCCGAAGGACTCATAGAAATAGCGCTGGGTCAGGCCGGCGGCGTCGCACACCTGTTTGACGCTGGAATGCCGGTAGCCGTTGTGGCCATAGACCTCGGTCGCGGCGTCGATCAACTGCTGGCGGCGCTGCGCGCGCCGTTCCCGTGCGGCGGTGCCCCGGTACGGTCGCTTGCTTGTGGTTTCTGTGGCCATGGGCTTTCTGAAAATCAGCGTTGTCAAATTGTAAGTGACAATATAAATTGTCATTCATGCCCGCCAGCGGAGAGCCCGTGGCCGTTGAGGCGCGGGAGTCCGTCCTGATGCGTGGCGCAGAGGATATCAGCATGAATAAACAACAAGAACAATTCCAACCCCTTCCCCTGGATGTCCTGATCATCGGCGCGGGACTGTCCGGCATCGGCGCGGCCCGGGCCTTGAGCGACAAGTGTCCGGACAAGCGGTATCTGATCCTGGAGCGGCGGGAGGCCATTGGCGGGACCTGGGATCTGTTCCGCTATCCCGGGATCCGATCGGACTCGGACATGTACACCCTGGGCTACAGCTACAAACCCTGGACCGGCCGCAAGGCGATCGCCGACGGGCCGGACATCAAGCGCTATATCGAGGAAATCGCTGAAGAGTCCGGAGCCATTCACAACATTCGCTTCCGCCATCAGGTGGTGTCGGCCAGTTGGTCCACTGACGACGCGCTGTGGACAGTGGAGGTCAGGATTACCGGCGAGGACGGAACGACGCGGGAGGAACGCATCCGGACCCGCTTCATCGCCTCCTGCTCCGGCTACTACAGTTACGATGAGGGCTACCGGCCGGAGTTTCCCGGTGAGTCGGACTTTAACGGCCAGATCATTCATCCGCAGTTCTGGCCGGAGCAACTGGACTGCCAGGGCAAGCGAATCGTCGTCATCGGCAGCGGCGCCACCGCCGTTACGCTGGTGCCGGCGCTGGCCGAGCAGGGCGCGCGGGTCACCATGCTGCAGCGCTCCCCCAGCTATATCTTCGCCCGCCCCCTGGTGGACCGGCTTGCCCACGCCCTGCAGCGTTGGTTGCCGCTGCCGCTGGCGTATCGTCTGACCCGCTGGAAGAACGTGTTGCTCGGCCAGCGCTTCTTCCGCAATGCCCGCACCCGGCCCGGCCCCACCCGGGACTACCTGCTGCATCTGGCGCAGCGTCAGGTCGGCTCGGAAGTGGACATGAAACACTTCTCACCAGACTACCGTCCCTGGGATCAGCGTGTTTGCGCGGTACCCGACGGTGACCTGTTCCATATGCTGCGCTCCCGCCGGGTGAACATCGTCACCGACACCATCGACCGCTTCACGCCGGGCGGTATCCGGCTTGCTTCCGGCCAGGAGTTGGAGGCGGACATCATCGTTACCGCCACCGGTTTGAAGTTGAACGCCCTGGGCGATGTGCGGCTGGAAGTGGATGGCAAGGTGACGGCGGCGGCCGACTGCATGGCTTACAAAGGCATGATGCTCAGTGACGTGCCGAACCTGATGCTGACTTTCGGCTATACCAATGCATCCTGGACGTTGAAGGCCGAGCTGACGTGCAACTATATGACCCGCCTGCTGCGCCATATGGACAAGAAGGGCGTCCGGATAGCGGTGGCGCGGCGCGATCCGACCGTCAAGGCGTTGCCCTTTCTCGACTTCAGTTCCGGTTATGTCCAGCGCGGCGTGGACGTCATGCCGCAACAGGGCGATCGGGATTGCTGGCGCGTGCATCAGAATTATCTGAAAGACAAATATATGATCCAGTACGGCAGACTGGATGACGGCGTGCTGCGGTTCCAATGACCGCGATAAGAGCAAGGAACCGGATATGAAGATCGAGGGGAAGGTCGCGGTGCTGACCGGAGCGGGTAGCGGCATAGGCCGCGCGCTGGCTCTGGCGTTGGCGGATCGGGGTTGCCACCTGGCGCTGGCGGATATCAATGCGGACAGTCTTGAGGACATCGCCAGTCAGGCACGGGAGCGCGGTGTCACGGTGACGGCGCATCCTCTGGATGTGGCGGACCGGACCGCCGTCGCGGTGCTGCCGGAGCAGGTGGTGGCCGCGCACGGTCAGGTCGATCTGCTGATCAACAACGCCGGTGTGGCGCTCGGCGGCCATTTCGAACAGGTGTCGGTGGAAAATTTCGACTGGCTGATGGCGATCAACTTCGATGCGGTGGTGTGCATGACCCGGGCTTTCCTGCCTCTGCTGCGGCAGCGGCCGGCGGCCAGGATCGTCAATGTGTCCAGCCTGTTCGGTTTGATCAGCCCGGCCGGACAGACCGCCTACTGTGCCAGTAAATTCGCGGTGAGGGGGTTTTCCAATGCGCTGCGTCTGGAATTGAACGGCGGCCCCGTCGGTGTAACGGTGGTGCACCCCGGTGGTATCGCCACCGCCATTGCCGACAGCGCCAGGGTGCCGGAAGAGATCACTGAACGGGAGCGGACGATCCGGCGGGAGCGCGCCCGCAAGCTGCTGCGCATGCTGCCCTCGAAAGCGGCGCGAATCATCGTCAACGGCATTCTCAAGGACAAAGCCCGGGTGATCGTCGGCAATGACGCGCTTGTCCTGTCCTGGCTGGAGCGTTTGATGCCGGTGAGTTACTGGCGGTTGATTCCGGGACTGAGTGGCTGAGGAACCTCATGCCGGACTGGAACCGGCCTCTCTCCATATACTAAGTGGTGCTCCCCCAGAGGGGATTCCGGGGCTCGCCCCGGGGTGACGGGGCGGTTGCCAGAAACGCCCAGGAAAAAAGGAAACGGATATGGGATACCTGCTGAGTGGCGTGTTGATCCTGGTGCTGCTGATCGCGTTGGGACTTTTCGTGTTTACCGTGATGACAGTGCGCAAAGTACGGTTCGGCTTGCCGCCGGAGGGTCGTTTCATCACGGTCATGGGCAACCGCATTCACTACATCGAGCAAGGCAGTGGACCGGAAACCCTGTTGCTGATCCATGGGCTGAGCGGGGTTTCCCAGCACTTCTCCTACAAAGTGCTGGGAGAGCTGGCCAAGGACTACCGGGTGGTGGCCATTGACCGTCCTGGCAGCGGTTATTCGGAGCGCGCGGCGCGCTCTTCCGCGTCCCTGGTGGTTCAGGCCGATGTGGTGGCTGGTGTCATCGACGCCTTGCAACTGGGTAAGCCGATGCTGGTGGGGCACTCGCTGGGCGGAGCCCTGTCGCTGGCCACCGCGTTGCGGCATCCGGACAAGGTGCGGGGGCTGGCACTGATCGCGCCGTTGACCCATATGCCCGCCGCGGGGCCCTCCAAGGCGTTTGCCGCCCTGGGCATACGCCCGTCCTGGTTGCGCCAATTGGTGGCCTGGACCTTGATGGTGCCGATGGCCATGCGTTATCGCGAAAAGGTGCTGGATATCGTGTTCGGGCCGGAAACGGTGCCGGACGACTATGCCATACGCGGCGGTGGAGCGCTCGGCCTGAGACCCAGCCATTTCATCGCGGCGTCACAGGATTTGCTGGCACTGGATGGCGTGGTGCCGGCGCTGCAGCAGCGCTACGCTGATCTGCAAGTGCCGGTGCGGATTCTCTATGGTCGTGGCGACCGCATTCTCGATCCCCGGGAGCAGGGGCAGGGGATGGTGGACCGATTCCCGGACAGAGTGGAGCTGGAACTCATCGAAGGCGGCCACATGTTGCCGCTGACCCAGCCGGATGTGACCACGGATTTCATCCAGCGCAGCATGCGGGCCTTGCCGCCGGTCTGAGGCCGGGAAAGCCGGGGTGGTCCGAAGATAGGCGCATTGGTTGCTCCCCGCGTACAATGCCGGTTTACCGCCTCGGGATCCGCCATGCTCAGTTACCGTCACAGTTATCACGCCGGCAGTTTCGCCGATGTCCTCAAGCATCTGGTGGAAGTGGCGATCCTCGATTATCTGCGGCTCAAACCCAAGCCGTTCACGGTGCACGATACCCACGGCGGCGCCGGGCGCTATGCCATTGACGATGCGCACATGCAAAAAACCGGCGAGTATGTGGACGGTATCGCCCGTCTGTTCGGTATGCGTACCGGCGTGGCGGCGGTGGACCGTTATCTGTCGGTGGTGGCGCAACTCAATCCGGTGGGGCGTCTGAGCCATTACCCCGGATCCCCCCTGATTGCCGCCCACCTGCTGCGTGAGCAGGACCGCCTGCAATGTACGGAACTGCACGGCACCGACTTTGAACTACTGCGGCGGGAGTTCGCTGGAGACAGAAGAGTGCGGGTGGAGAAACAGGATGCCTGGCAGGGCATGAAGGCGTTGCTGCCGCCAACACACCGTCGTGGATTGGTCCTGATCGATCCGTCCTACGAACTGGAAGCGGATTACACCCAGGTGGTGGAAGCGGTGCGTCTGGCGCTGCGCAAATTCGCCACCGCCACCTACGCGATCTGGTATCCGGTGTTGGAGCGCAACCGTACCGAGCGCTTCGTGCGTCGGTTCGTGGAGGCGGACATGCCGAATCTGTTGCGGGTGGAATGCTGTGTCCGCGCCGACGCCAGTGGACGTGGCATGACCGGCTCCGGAATGCTGGTGGTCAATCCGCCTTATACCCTGGCCGGTAACATGGAGCAGGTGATGCCGGTGTTGCAGGCGGCGCTGGGGGATGGTCACGGCCACCATCGGGTGGCGCGGCTTACTGGAGAGTGAGCGAGCAGCGGTATCGAGACGCGTGGGCCGGCTGATTCGCTGCCAAGGCAGCTTCCCACAGAGAGGGCTACGAAGCCGCCGTGGGAAGCTGCCTTGGCAGCGAATCAGCGCAGGCGGTCTGTTCCTCAACGGTGTGGAACAGTAATGGACCGCTGACCGCGATGCCTGGCGTCCGTAGTCTCTTCAGGGCAGCAGCGTTTCCAGCTTGAGCTGATCCTCGATGGTTTCCCGCTGACGCACCACGAAGGCCTGATCGCCATCCACCAGAATCTCCGCGGGCCGGCCACGGCTGTTGTAGTTGCTGGCCATGGCGAAACCGTAGGCGCCGGCGGAGCGCACCGCCAGCAGATCGCCGGCTTCCAGCGCCAGGGCTCGGTCCTTGCCGAGGAAGTCGCCGGTTTCGCACACCGGACCGACGATATCCCAGTCCCTGCAATCCGCCTCGTGCGGCGTCACCGGCACGATGTCCTGCCAGGCGGAGTAGAGACTGGGGCGGATCAGATCGTTCATGGCGCCGTCGACGATGGCGAAGTTGCGATGCTCGGTGGGCTTCAGGAACAGCACCTGGGTCAGAAACACGCCGGCATTGGCGGCGATGGCGCGGCCCGGTTCGATGTGCACCGGCAATTCGCCGGGAATATGCCGCAGCAGAGCGGCCACGTAGTCCTCATGGGCCGGTGGCGTCTCATCGTTGTAGGTGACACCGAGACCGCCGCCCAGATCCAGATGATGGATCTCGATGCCCAGTTCCTGCAGTTCGGTCAGCAATGCCAGCACCCGCTCCAGTGCGTCCTCGAACGGCTCCAGACGGGTCAACTGGCTGCCGATGTGGCAGTCGATGCCGAGAATCCGGATGTGCGGCAGTTCCGCCGCCCGCTGATACAGCGCCGGCGCCTTGCGGATATCGACGCCGAATTTGTTTTCCTTGAGGCCGGTCGAGATATACGGATGGGTCTGGGCGTCGACGTCCGGATTGACACGGATGGCGATGGGCGCTTGCTGGCCCAGTTCGCCGGCCACCAGGTTGAGCAGTTCCAGTTCCGCCGCCGATTCCACGTTGAAACAGTGAATGCCGACCTGCAGGGCCCGGGCCATCTCGTCGGCGGTCTTGCCGACGCCGGAGAAAACGATCTTGTCCGGATCACCGCCAGCGCGCAGCACCCGCTCCAACTCGCCGCCGGAAACGATGTCGAACCCGGCGCCGCAGCGGGCCAGTACATTGAGCACCGCCACGTTGCTGTTGGCCTTCACCGCGTAGCAAACCTGATGGGGGTGATCGCCAAAGGCGTCATCGAAGGCGCGGTAGTGTGTTTCCAGGGCCGCCCGGGAATACACATACAGCGGGGTGCCAAAGCGTTCGGCCAGCAATGCCAGAGGCAGTTCCTCGACGTACAGGGTGCCGTCGCGGTAGGGAAAGTGATCCATGGGGCTCATCCTGTTAATGCGGGTCCTGGTCCGAATCGTCGTCTTGGTCCTCGGCCGGCGCCTGTTCCGGCGTCGACGGTTGATCCTGGGGTTGGGGCGGCGGGGCCGGCTCGGCGAAGTAGAGCGGGCCTTTCTGGCCGCAACCGCTCAACAGCACCAGCACCAACAGGCTCAATGCACGCATGAAAGGCTCCGGGATACAGCGTTGAATGCGGCGAGTATAGCGGTTTCCAGGGGGCGGTTAATACCGTGGCGGCCGGGTTTCTGGTGATTGGCTGCGCGCGGCGGGCGACGAAGGGCATCGATGGACTTGCCAAAAAACACCACTGGCCTAATATCAGAGAACAACAACCCTGCGGCGTTCCCATCGGAACGCCGTTTTTATAGTGGCCGCTGTCCATGGCGGTCATTTCCGGACGGTCACCGGGGTGATGTGAAAAGTCGTTGCCGGTGATGTTTTGCCCGCGCTCCGCGAGAGGGGCGCTTCCACAGGAGTATGAACATGTTGCCGCCACCCATTACGGTGTCGCGATTGGATGTCAGCCGTATCGAACCGCTGCTGGACGACCTGGATGATGACCAGGTACTGGGATTGGAAGACGAACTGCTACGGGCCACGGTGGTGGACCCTCGCAGCATGCCGGCGGATGTGGTGACGATGAACTCCCGGGTCCGCTGCCGCGAGGAAAACAGCGGCCGGGAGTGGTCGGTGACACTGGTGTACCCGCAAGACGCGGGTAAGCCAGACACGGTGTCGGTATTGGCGCCGGTGGGCGCGGCCTTGCTGGGATTGTCCAAGGGGCAGAGCATCGACTGGCCGGGCCGTAACGGCCGCACCCTGCGTATCGTCATCCTTGAAGTGGAGTACCAGCCGGAAGCCGCCGGCGACTACGATCTGTGATCGCGCCGGGCCTGCGCCCGGCGTTGCCGACCCTGCCGTTTTCATTACCTGGAGAGATAGCCGCCATGAGCCTGGATAGCGTGCGCGCGTTTTTCACCGAAAAAGCACCGGAGATTCGCATCATCGAGCTGGACACCAGCACCGCCACGGTGGCGCTGGCCGCCCGGGCACACGGTGTCGAGCCCGGACAGATCGCCAAAACGCTGGCGTTCCGGGTCGGTGAGCGGGAAGTCCTGGTGGTGGCCCGCGGCGACGCCCGTATCGATAACCGCAAAATGCGCGCGGTATTCGAGGGCAAAGCGAAAATGCTCGACGCGGAGACCGTCTTGGCGCTCACCGGCCACCCGGTGGGCGGCGTCTGTCCTTTCGGGCTGGCCACGCCGCTGCCGGTGTATTGTGACCAATCCCTGCGCGTCTACGACGAAGTGATTCCCGCCGCTGGTGCCACCCACAGCGCGGTGCGCATCGCGCCGCGGCGGCTGGTGGAACTGGTGGAAGGCGAGTGGGTGGACGTCTGTCAATTGCCGGAACCCGCCAACGGGGAGTGATTGCGCCATCGGTCCTGGGGGAGATTTGCGATGAGAATGCTTATTATTTATTCTCTGCGCTTCACCTCTTCCTTCGGACACCGGCATGGCACAGGGCAAAGTGGCCGGCACTCGGCTGCGTAAACAGCTGGGCACCCTCTATGTGGACCATCACGGCTGGCTGTCGTCCTGGTTACAGGCCCGCCTGGGTTGCTCCCATACCGCCGCGGACCTGGCTCAGGATACCTATGTGCGTTTGCTGGTGCGGGGCTATCTGCCCGAGCCGGAGCAATCCCGCCGTCACCTGAGGCGGATCGCCAGTGGCTTGATGGTCGATCTCCATCGCCGCCGTCGTATCGAAGCCGCCTACCGGGACGCGCTGCACGCCCTGCCTGAGCCGGAAGTGCCGTCGGAGGAAACCCGGGCCGAGGTGATCGATACTCTCGTGCGCATTGATGCTCTGCTGCATAAGTTGCCGGCCAAGCCCCGGCGAGCCTTTCTCCTGTCTCGCCTGGATGGCCTGTCCTATCCGCAAATCGCGCAACGGCTCGAGGTTTCCGTGTCCTCGGTGGAGAAATACATTGCCCGGGCGCTGGAGGTCTGTTTCATCGCCGCGTTGGAGTCGCGGCCGTGACCGCCCGAGTGGATCCGCTGGTGGTGCGGGAGGCTGGCCGTTGGCTGGCCCGTTTGGGCAGCGAGGATGTCACCGAGGCGGATCATCAGGCCTGTGACCGCTGGCGGCGGGCGGACCCTCATCATGAATGGGTCTGGCAGCAGATGACCGCTTTGCAGAACGCCTTCCTGTCCCTGCCGTCCCATGCCTCCCGCAGTGATTTGCTGGAGCGGCGGGGGACGCTGTCCCGGCGCCAACTGCTCGGCTGGGGCGCGGTGACGCTGTTGTCCGGGGCGCTGGGCTACGGTGGCGTGCGCTCGGGACTGTGGCAGCGGCAATGGGCCGATTACGCTTCGGGGGTGGGGGAGACCCGGGTCGTGGTGCTGGCCGACGGTACCCGCCTGGTGCTGAACACCGATAGCGCCGTTGACGTGCGCTTCAATGAAACCACGCGGGATCTTCTGCTGCGCCGTGGAGAAGTCCTGATAACCACCGGCGCCAGCGAAGCTCGCCCGTTTCGCGTGCACGCCGGCAGCGGTGTCATCCGCCCTCTGGGTACCCGCTTTTCCGTGCGCCTTATGGGGAGAGCGACGCACGTGGGCGTGTTCGAAGGTTTGGTGGAATGGCGGCAAAGCGGTGCTGATCCGGTGGTTCTGCCCGCGGGGCGGCAAGCGACCTTTGCAGCGGACGGTATTGCCCCGGTGTCCACGCTGCCGGCGGGCGCGGCGGAATGGGAGCACGGCCGGCTGATTGCCGAGCGCATGACGGTGGCCGGGTTTTCGGCGGAACTGGCCCGTTATCGCCATGGGCTGGTGGACTGTGAACCCGAGGTGGCGGCGCTGCGGGTTACCGGTGTCTTTCCGCTCACTGACACGGATCAGGCATTGGCGGCACTGGCCCGGGCGCTGCCGGTGAAGGTGACGTACTACACCCCATTCTGGGTGCGCATCGAAAAAAAACATTGAGGGGGTGGCGAGGCTCGTTCGGAAAACAGGTAGAAGACACTGAATTTCGACGACACCAATAAGGGGACACCATGTTGGTAACCTGTTGCCGCGCCCCGCGACGCTCATTACTGAGAGTGTTGCGGACTTGCGCCTTTGCCGCCTTGTCCATCGCGCCCTTGCTATCCGTTCCCGCCCAGGCCCAAAACGGGCCCGCGCAGGAAAGCTCCGCTCTGCGTTTCGATATCGCAGGCGGTGCCCTCGATGGTGTGCTTAACCGCTTCGCCATTGCCGCCGGCCTGGTGCTTTCCGCCGACGCCGGGCTCACCGCCGGCAAGACCAGTGCTGGTTTGCGGGGCGTCTATACCCCGAGGGAAGGGCTGAGGCGGTTGTTGTCCGGAACCGGTTTGAGCGCGGATTTCGATGGTGAGAGGAACGTTACTATCGTGACCGAGCCGCAAGCACGCCGGCTGGCGCCGGTTTCGGTGCGCGGCGGCGTCGCGGCGGTGGACGCCGGCCGTAGCGAAGGGACCGGCGCCTATACCACGGAAGCCATCACCATCGGCAGGACCGCCCAATCCCTGCGTGAGACACCGCAGTCCGTGTCGGTGGTAACCCGCCAGCAACTGGACGAGCAAAACGCCCACACCGTCAGCGAAGCCATGCGCTACGCCACCGGGGTCACCGTCAGACACTACGGTACCGGCACTGACAATATTTCGGCGCGGGGCTATGACTTCAGTAACTATCAGGTCGACGGCATGCCGGTTAGCGCTGGCAAGGGCAGTTGGAGCAGCAGCTTTTTCGACCTGGCGCTCTATGACCGGGTGGAGATCTGGCGCGGCCCGTCGGGGCTGCTTGACGGTGCCGGTGACCCTGGTGGCACGGTGAATTTCGTGCGCAAACGGGCTCAGCGTCAGTTCCAGGCCAAAGGCAGCCTGTCGGCGGGTTCCTGGGATGCCTACCGGGGAGAGCTGGATGTTACCGGTCCGCTCAATGCGGACGGTTCCCTGCGTGGCCGGGCGGTGGCGGTCCATGACGACCGCCAGTCCTTCACCGATTATGTGTCTTCGAGGAAAAAAGTGGTGTTCGGCACCGTCTCCCAGGACCTTGGGGACGCCACCACCCTGACCCTGGGAGGGGCTCACCAGAGCGGGGATCACCGGCCTTTTTATGGTGTTTCGGTCTACCCCGATGGAACGCTGGCCCATCTGCCCCGGTCCACCTTTGTTGGCGCCGACTGGAACCAGAAGGATGAAGGCATGACCAGCTACTTCGCCGAACTGGCGCATACACTGAAGGGGGGCGGGCAGGCCACGGTGAGCGCGCGCCGCTCACACCGCCGCTCCGACAGCAAGCATCTGGGCTGGGGAGCGACGCCGATCGACCCGGATACTGGCGAAGTGCTGATGTTACCCATCGCCATTGAAACCGAGGAGGTGGATACCGGACTGGATGCGCGCCTGAACCTGCCGTTCAGTGCCTTCGGCGGCCAGCACGAGGCGCTGCTGGGAGTGTCCTGGCAACGTAACCGCACCGACAACGGCTACAGCAGCGACTCCTACGGGCAGGGTGGGGTCAATCAGGACATCTTCGATCCCGATGTCCACGTGCCCGAGCCGGACCTGGTGGTGCGCAACAACCGGGAGACCAAGACCGATCAATCCGCCTTCTACGGTCAGGTCCGCCTGCGGCCCTGGCAACGCACCACGGTGTTACTGGGCGGGCGCCTGGCCTGGTGGAAGACCAGTGACCGGGTGAGACCGGGGGCGGCGCAAAGTCTGCCCAGGGAATTCGTGCCCTACGCCGGCGTGCTCTACGACCTGATCCCCAGAGTGTCGGTATACGGCAGCTACAGCACGATTTTCGCGCCGCAGACCTCGCAGGGGCGCGACGGCGATCTTCTCGAGCCGAGAGAGGGCCGGCAATACGAGATCGGCCTCAAGGGCGAATCGTTCGAGCGTCGTCTGAACGCCCATGTCGCCCTGTTCCGTATCGAGGACCGCAATCGCTCGATGACCGATCCCGCCGCGCCCCCCGGTGCCGGGTTCGCCATCGCCTCCGGGGAAGTGGTCAGCCAGGGGGGCGAGATTGAGATCAGCGGCGAGATTCTGCCGCGCTGGAACCTCAAGGCCGGTTACACCTACACAGAGACCGAATTCAAGGAAGGTGGGGAAGGGGTGTTCAGCAGCCAGACCCCGCGGCACGCCTTCACCCTCTGGACCCGTTACCGGTTCGCGCCGGGGGCCCTGAATAGCTTGTCCGTTGGTGGCGGCGTGCGGGCGCAGAGCAAGATCTGGTATGAGACTTCGGGGATTCGGTCGACCCAGGAGCACTACACTGTGGCGACCCTGCAGGCGGGCTATGAATACGCCCCCGGGTCGGAGGTCACGCTCACCATCGATAACCTTTTCGACGAGTACTATTACGCCAGCCTGGGTGGAACCCGGCAGACCTATTTCGGCGAGCCGCGCAGCGTCACGCTTACCGTGCGCCACGCCTTCTAACGGGCTGCGGGTTAGTCGGACATCGATTCTTTGTGATGGGATACCGCAAGGCCCTCGGTCACAGCCAACCGAGGGTTCTTTTTTCTTTTCACCGTCGTCAATTCGAAGCTGGGCGTTTCGGATCTCGCGGAGTGTCGCCGGTCAGGGCATTCCAGGACCGGCAACGCTCCCCCGCTAGAAAGAAATATCCAGGATTGAAGAGAAACCCTTCCCGCTAATCTGCGATGAATCTTTTAATGGGGAATCACATCACCGGCACGCCGATCAACCAGGGATGCAGGAAAGCGGCGAACAGACCATAGGCCACCAGCCCCACTACCACGGTGGTAATGGTGGCGCTGGACCGGCCGCCGGCACCGCTGGCCGGCTCCCGCCGGCGGGCGGCGCGGAATGCCATAATCGCCCAGACCAGGAAGGCCGCGAACAGAACAATATCGCCGAGCCGGCCGTTGGACAGCAGGTGAGCCAGGGCCCAGACCTTCACTGACAGCATCATCGGGTGGCCCAGGCGGGCCTTGATGGCGTTGCCGGGGACATAGGCCGCCACCAGCAGAATCAGCGCCGGAATCATCAGCAGCACGGTGAGATGGCGCAGCGCCATCGGCGGATTCCAGACAAACACAGGATCAAGCCGGGTCTGACCGTACCCCCAGATCGTCAATACCAGCCCGGCCAGGGCCACCAGTGAATAGATCCCCTTCCAGGCGGGTTCGCCCAGCCGTTGAATCCGTACCTGACGCCAGGGCTCGGCGAAGATACGTACGGAATGAACGCCAAGAAACAGCACGAGGCCGATAATCATTATTGTCATGACTGGCTTCCCTTATTGTGATGGGTGGCGATGTCAGCCTGGAGCATAGCGGGTTTGGCGGCGCGGGGGCAGGTCAGGACGCCAGCGACGCCACGCACAGCGCTTTGATTTCCGTCACCAGCGTATCCGTGTCGGCGCCGTCAGGGGGAGAGAGAACCGCGCCATGAATTTGCGCTTCCAATGACTGCACCAGCAGCAACGCCCGTGCCTCGGGGCGTGGCCCGGCGACGCCGAGGCGCCGCAGTTGCGCCCCCACCGCCGCCGCCATCAGGCTTTCCAGCCGCTGGAAACGCGCCATCAACGTTGGGGAGCGCGGTGTTTGTTCGAACAACAGACGGTGCATGTTCGGATTGTGCCGGTGCAGTTCGACGGCGGCGTCCACCAATCGCGATACGGTTTCCTCCAGGCCGGGGTGTTCGCGTTCGAGGTGCTCGAACACGGTGTGCAACACGGTGCCGCTGTGTTCCATGTGTTGCTCGCTGAGCGCCAGCAGCAGCGCTTCCTTGTTGGGAAAATACTGGTACAGCGAACCGATCGAGACACCGGCCCGCTCGGCCACCTTGTTGGTGGTGGTGCCGGTATAGCCCTGTTCCCCGAAAAGCTGAGCCGCTGCTTCCAGAATCGCGTCCCAGGTGGCGCGGGAGCGCTGCTGGCGGGGCTTTTTGCGGATGCCGGTCATGGCGGTGAATGCGAGTAGCGGCGGATAGCCGGAAATGTGAGATTTACTCGTGTTTGTGTCGACGTGCAACACGTCGGCCACCGATAGCCGGCAAGGAGCAACCATGAGCGACCCGATCACACTGCGATTTGAATCCCGCTTATCCGTACCGGAATCCCGAATCTGGCAATGGATTACTTCGGTGGATGGCATCGCCGAGGAGTTGCGTCCGTGGCTGCGCATGACGGCGCCGAAGGGGGTCCGTTCTCTGGAGGACGTGGATGTGCGTCCCGGAATACGGCTGTTTCGCAGCTATATTTTCCTGTTCGGCGTTGTGCCCATCGATTATTCGGATATGACGCTGCTGGCGTTGGACACGGGCAAGGGCTTCCTGGAACAGTCGCCGATGGGGTCCATGGCCCTGTGGCGTCATGAGCGGCGCATCCTGCCCTGCGATGATGATCCAGACAGCCATCTGCTGGTGGACCATCTGGCGTTCAAGCCCCGCCTGGCGGCGCCCCTGACGCGATGGTTCATCCGCCAGGTCTTTGCTCACCGGCACCGCGTATTGCGGCGGCGACTGGCAGGGGACGCCTGATCCGCGGCGACCGATATAGGGAATGTTGGAGGAGGTTTCCACCAAGGTGATATAATGATAACAATTCGCATTATTGACTGGGGTGGGGACTGCTATGACGATCGCCGGTGAGAGGGAGGCCTTTGAGCGCCGTATCGACCAGCTCTATCACTCCCATTCCGGCTGGCTGAGAGGGTGGTTGCGGCGGCGTCTGGACTGCTCGCACAGCGCCGAGGATCTGACCCAGGACACCTTCATGCGGCTGCTGACAGCCCGTGACCGGGACGGGGTGCTGGCGGTACGCGAGCCGCGCGCTTACCTGAGTACCGTGGCCGGTCGATTGCTGGTGAACCACTATCGGCGCCTGTCCTTGGAGCGCACCTACAAGGAAACCCTCGCGCTGCTGCCGCCTGAGCAGACGCCTTCGCCGGAATGGCGGCTGGGCTTGCTGGAGACGCTGCAGGAAGTGGACGCTCTGCTGGACCGGTTACCGGAGCAGGTGCGCACCGCTTTTCTCCTGTCCCAACTGGAAGGGCTGACCTACGCCGTCATCGCCGAACACCTGGCGGTGAGCGAACGCACCGTGAAACGCTACATGGCCCGGGCCCTGGAAGAATGCATTCTGCTGATGGACTGAGCTCTGATGGGGTAAACAAGGACGGCAGCCAGCCTTTGCAGCGGGAGGTGGCTCGCCGCGCGGCTGACTGGTTCCTGCGCTGGCGCGAGGCCGGTCTGGACCAGGCCGAACGGGCTGATCTGGAACGCTGGCGGGCCGCGCATCCGGATCACGAACGGGCCTGGCAGCGGGCCTTGCGTCTTGCCGAAACCTTTGAGCGCATTCCCTCCGACGTTGGCATGCGTACCCTGGATCGCCGCCAGCGTCTGGACCGGCGTGGCGCGCTCAAGCATCTGGCGGTATTGATCGGCCTGGCGCCGGCGGCCTACCTGGCGGCACGCGCTTTGCCCTGGAGCGAGTGGAGCGCCAGCTACCGCACCGGTATCGGTGAGCGCCGTGAGCTGGTGCTTGATGACGGTTCCCGGGTGATGCTGAACACCGACTCGGCCCTGGACGTGTTGTTTGATAACGAGCAGCGTTTATTGCAACTGCATGCCGGCGAAATTCTGGTGACCAGTGGGGACGATGGTTCGCCATTACCGCAACGGCATCGGCCACTGCGGGTGCGCACCAGCGAGGGCATGATCGAGGCTCTGGGCACCCGTTTCCTGGTACGGCGCGGCTCGGCGGCGCCCACCCGGGTGGCCGTGTTCGAAGGCGCTGTGGCGATTCGCCCCGGCGATGCTTTGGCATCGGCGTCACCGCGAGTGTTGCATGCCGGCGAGCAGGCCCGCTTCAGCCATGAGGCGATTACCCCGACCACGACGGCATGGCCGCAGCTGGCAGCCTGGACCGAAGGGCGGCTGGTGGCCGACAACATGCTCTTGAGCCGCTTCCTGAAGGAACTGGCGCGCTACCGTCATGGCCTGGTGCGTTGCGACGACCGTGCCGGTGCACTGCGCATCAGCGGCACTTTCCAACTTGATCACAGTGACCGGATCCTGGCGGCGTTGCCGGCTACGGTGCCGGTGGACGTGGCCTTCTTGACGCCCTATTGGGTAACGGTGCGCGCTCGCTGAGTACGGCTGTCCCCTTTTTCTGTTTCGCGTGTCCTTACTGGCAAAGACTTCTTCAGGAAACCGAGTAATGACCGTGATGCTTCCGTTTTTCCGCGTTCAACGCCGTACCGTATGGGCGCGGTCGTGGTGGGTGCTGCTCCTGCTGTTGCCGGTGTTGGCCCTGGCCGACCCGGCACCGCGCCAGTCCTACGCTTTGTCCTCCGGTCCACTGGCGCCGACGCTTTATCGTTTCGCCGATATTGCCGGCATCAGTGTGCAGGCCGGGGCCGGTTTACTGGATGGCAAGCATTGCTCCGGTTTGCGCGGCGAGTACACCGTGGACGAAGGCCTGAGCCGGTTGCTGGCCGGCACCGGCCTGACTGCCCGCCGCGCCGCCGAGGCGGTCTACGTGATCCGTGCCGAACAAGCACAGGTGCTGGACCGGGTGGACGTGAGCGCCGGTATCGGTGGTTCACCGGCGGTGGCGCTTCCGGTGCCCTACGAGGGCGGTCAGCTCGCCAGCGGCGGACAGGTCGGCATGCTCGGCAACAAGGACTACATGGACGCGCCGGTGAACATCACCAGCTATACCCGCGAAACCATCGATAATCTCCAGGCCCGCACCGTGGCGGACATGGTCCGCAATGATCCCTCGGTACGTAACGCCAGCGGTGCCGGCGGCATGCTGGATTCCTTCTTCATCCGCGGATTCGCCATGAATGAGGGCAACTCCGGCGAAGTGTCCTATAACGGTGTGTTCGGGGTGGCGCCCAACTATCGGGTGCTGACCGGTTACGCCGAACGGGTGGAGGTACTCAAGGGGCCGTCCACCCTGCTCAACGGCCTGTCCCCCAACAGCAGTGTCGGCGGCACCATCAATGTCGTACCCAAGCGCGCCCAGGACACCGACCTGAACCGGGCGGAGCTGCAGTTTACCCAGGACCGGCAATTCGGCGGCGCTGTGGATGTGAGTCGCCGGTTCGGTGAGCAACGCCGCTGGGGCGTTCGCTTCAACGGTGGCTATACCGACGGAGACACCCGCTTGGACAATCAAGAGCGGACCTCCGGCTACGCCGCGCTGGCCGTGGATTATCAGGGCGACCGGCTGCGCGCCAGCCTGGATCTGCTGGACCAGCGCGAGGATTACGACGCCCCGTCCCGAGAACTGATGATCGCCGATGGCGTGCCGTTGCCCGGTGCGCCCGACGGCCGGCGCAACGTGACCCAGGCATGGGAATGGTCCAGTGTGGATGACCAGTCGATGCTGCTGTCCGCCGAATACGACCTCGACGATCAGTTGATGCTGTTCGCCAACGTGGGGGGAGGTGACAGTGAGGTGGACCGCCTGTTTGGCTATCCGATGATTCAGAACAGCGCCGGTGATGTGAAGGATTCCCCATCCTACATGCTGTTCCGTAATCAGCGCCGTACCGCCGATGTCGGGCTGCGGGCCCTGCTCGACACCGCCCGGGTGAGCCATGAGATGTCATTGCAGGTCAGCCGTTACCGGGAAACTTACCGGCGTGGCGCGGTTTACGCCACCGACGGCTGGGACTCGAACATTTATGATCCGGTGGGGCACCCGGAAATTATGGTGGCGCGGCCAGGCAGTATTCCCAAGTTGTCCGAATCGGAATTCAGCGGCGTGGCGGTGGCCGACACCCTGTCCTTTCTGGACCGGCGCTTGCAGGTGACGCTGGGGGCTCGCCGCCAGCGTATCGAAACCGATAACTACAACGCCGGGGTGTTCACCAACGATTACGATAAAGGTGCGACGGCGCTGTTCGGCGGGGTGGTGGTCTCGCCCTGGTCCGGCGTGTCGTTCTATGGCAATTACACCGAAGGGCTCAGTCGTGGCGACATTGCGCCGGTGACCGCCGATAACAGCGGGCAGGCGTTGGCGCCGTACGTGGCCAAGCAGTACGAAGTCGGCGTCAAACTGGACCGGGGAGGGCTCGGCGCCACGCTTGATGCGTTTCAAATCACCAAGCCGTCGGCGGAACTGGACGGCAGGGTTTATCGGCGCAGCGGTGAACAGCGCAACCGGGGCATCGAGGCGATGGTGTTTGGCCGTCTCACCGAGCGTCTCCGGTTAATGTCCGGGTTGATGATCATGGACGCCGAATACTCACGCAGCGAAGACCCGGCCAAGAAAGGCAATACGCCGATCGGCGTCCCGGATTTTCAAGCCAACATGACCGTTGAGTGGGATCCGGCTCCGCTGCCGAATCTGACCCTGTCGGCGTCCGCCACCCACACTGGGGAGCAGTACCTGGACAGCAGCAACGACCGCGAACTGCCGTCCTGGACCACCTGGGATGTGGGCGCGCGTTACCGGGCGGACCTGGCCGGAACCCCGGTGACGGTGCGATTCACCGTGCAGAACCTGGGGGACAAGGCTTACTGGGCCAGCGTCAACAGCTGGAGCATGCTCACCGTGGGCGCGCCGCGTACGGCGGTGCTGTCGGTGAGCGCGGAGTTCTGAAGGTATTGCGCTTATACGCAGTGCGCGGGACCGCCAAAGACAAAGGCCCGCTTGAGGGCTTTAGCGACATGAATTCGGAGATGGCTACAAGGCGGCTGTGGAAGATTCCATGGTGCCTTGCAAGCTCTAGCGCGCCATTCGCCAGCAGGCTGGCTCCCACGGATCATGCTACCAAGCCGCTGTGGGAAGCTTGCTTGCAAGCGAATGGCGCTTGCGGGCCTCGATAGTTCGCTTGCAGGGAAGCTTCCCACAGCGGTTTCTCGGACCGGTTCGTGAGAAGCGGCCATGGCAGCGAACAGCGCCGGGGCTCAGGCGCCGAGCGCCTCGCGGGCGCGGGCCACGGCGGCGCGTACCTGTTCCGGGGCGGTGCCGCCGATATGGTTGCGGGCACTCACCGAGCCTTCCAGAGTCAGCACTTCGAACACGTCGTCATCGATCTGATCGCTGAACTGGCGCAGCTCGGACAGGCTCATGTCGCCCAGGTCCTTCTTCTTGCTGACGCCGTAGGCCACCGCCTTGCCGACGATTTCGTGGGAGTCGCGGAACGGGATGCCCTTGCGCACCAGGTAGTCGGCCAGGTCGGTGGCGGTGGCGAAGCCGCGGCGGGCCGCTTCGCGCATCACTTCCCGGTTGGGTTCCAGCGCCGGGATCATGTCGGCGAAGGCGCGCAGGCTGCCGGCCAGGGTGTCGACGGCGTCGAACAGCGGTTCCTTGTCTTCCTGGTTGTCCTTGTTGTAAGCCAGCGGCTGGCTTTTCATCAGGGTCAGCAGGCTGATCAGATGGCCGTTGACGCGGCCGGTCTTGCCGCGCACCAACTCCGGCACGTCCGGGTTTTTCTTCTGCGGCATGATCGAGCTGCCGGTGCAGAACCGGTCCGGCAGATCGATGAAGTTGAACTGGGCGCTGGTCCACAGCACCAGTTCCTCGCTGATCCGTGACAGGTGGGTCATGGACAGCGCCGCCAAGGCACAGAACTCGATGGCGAAGTCGCGGTCGCTGACCGCGTCCAGGGAGTTTTCGCACACGGCGTCGAAACCAAGCAGCTCGCAGGTGCGTTCCCGCTGGATCGGGTAGGTGGTGCCGGCCAGCGCGGCGGCGCCCAGGGGCATGCGATTCACTCTTTTACGGCAGTCCAGTAGCCGCTCGCGGTCGCGTTTGAGCATCTCGAACCAGGCCAGCAAGTGGTGGCCGAAGGTCACAGGCTGGGCGGTCTGCAGGTGGGTGAAGCCGGGCATGATGGTGGCGGCTTCGCGCTCGGCCAGATCCAGCAGGCCGGTCATCAGACGCAGCAGTTCGGTGTCCAACTGGTCGATCTCATCGCGCAGCCACAGGCGGATGTCGGTGGCCACCTGATCGTTGCGGGAGCGGCCGGTGTGCAGCTTCTTGCCGGTGATGCCGATCTTGTCGGTGAGCCGCGCCTCGATGTTCATGTGCACGTCTTCCAGTGCCACCGACCAGGCGAATTCCCCGGCTTCGATCTCCTGGCGGATTTCATCCAGCCCCTGGAGGATGGCGTCGCGCTCCTCGGTGGTGAGCACGCCGACTTCCGCCAGCATGGTGGCGTGGGCCTGGGAGCCCTGGATATCCTGCCGGTACATGCGCTGATCGAACAACACGCTGGCGGTGAACGCCTGCACGAAGGCGTCGGTGGATTCGCTGAAGCGGCCGCCCCAGAGTTTGTTTTGCTGCTGCTTGTCGCTCATCTTGCTGCTCGTCTGTTCGTTGATGCGCCGGTACCCACCGGGCCGGATAGCGGGCGCGCAGTATAACACTCCGGGGCTGGCTGTGGTGCTTCCGGCAGGGTATAACCGCTAGGGCCTGTTCACCCTGTTTGCATCCCGCCTGTTGCGGCTAAAACGTCACCAATCCAGGCACGAGGAGAGAAGTTTGGTCATTCCAAATGAGCGACGAGTAACGCAGAGTGGTGACGTATTAGCCGCAACCCGAAGGGCTGGAGCCCTGTCTGCCTCCAGCGTCGTTGTCGGTTGCTCATTTGGAATGACCAAACCGCGCGCCCTCCGCCTGGCTGGAGGCAAAAACGGCATCCAGCAGGCGGGATGCAAATAGTGAGAACAGGCCCTGGCATGGATACTTCCTCGCAAAACGCCTTCCTGCCTGATCTGTGCTCCGCCCGGGCGGTGCTGGTGGTGGTGGTGGTGGCGGAACTGATGGCCATCGTGGTGGCGTTGGTGGCCAGTTACTATCAGGCGTTCGGTCTCGGCCGGCTGGCGCTGACCTCGCTGTTCATCCAATGGGTGGCGCTCAGCTCGGCGGCGCTGATTTGCCTGCTGCGCCGCTGGCTGAACCGCCTGCCGCACTCCTGGGCGGCGCTGGCGGTGGTCGGCGTGGTTTCCGCCAATACGCTGGTTTTCAGCATTGCCGCCAACATGCTCACTGGCTTGCTGTCCTGGACACCGCCTGGCAGTGCTCTCTGGCACCCGAACATTCTCATCAATGTGCTGATCGCCACCATCCTGGCCGGGTTGGTGATGCGTTATGTCTATGTGCAGGAGCAACTGCGGCGCCAGGGACAGGCCCAGCTGCAGGCCCGGCTGCAAGCGCTGCAGTCGCGGATCCGGCCCCATTTTTTATTCAATTCCATGAATATTATCGCCAGTCTGATCAGTATCGACCCGGACGCCGCCGAGCGGGCGGTGGAGGACCTGTCCAGGCTGTTCCGGGCCAGCCTCAAGGACAACGCCGACCCGGTGCCGATGACCGAGGAATTGTCGTTGTGCGAGCGCTATATCAATATCGAACAACTGCGTCTCGGTGAGCGGCTGCGGGTGAACTGGCGCTTAGACCTGGATCCACGACATCAGGAAATGCCGCTGCTGACCCTGCAACCCTTGTTGGAAAACGCCATTTACCACGGTATCCAGCCTCTGCCCGGCGGGGGTGTGATCACCATCAGAGCCTGGTGTGAGGAAGGCCGTATAGTGTTGAGCGTGCGCAATCCGAAACCGGAAGGGGAAGGCCATCATCGCGGCAACCGCATGGCACTGGAAAATGTGCGCCATCGTCTGGAAGTGCTGCATGGTAACCAGGTGGAGGTGCGCGCCCGCGATCTGAGACGCCATTATGATGTGGAAATCCGTTTCCCCGCCCGCCCCGAGCCGGTGACCGCGCGGGAAAATATGCCAGAAGACATAACGATAGAATGAAGCACGGACAGGAAGGGGGGACGCATGCGCGTATTGGTCTGTGACGACGAAGCCCTGGCCCGAATGCGACTGAAGCGGCTGGTGGAACGGTGCGACATGGAAGTGGTGGCGGAGGCCAGCACCGGACGCGAGGCTCTGGCCAGCGCCAGCCGCTTGCACCCGGATGTGGTGCTGATGGACATTCGCATGCCGGACATGGATGGCCTTGAGGCCGGTGCCCACCTGACCCGCCTGGAACCGGCGCCGGCGGTGATCTTCTGTACCGCTTTCGAGGAACACGCGCTGCAAGCCTTTCGGGTCCATGCATTGGATTATCTGCTCAAGCCGGTGAGTGAGGCCGATCTGCGTCAGGCGCTGGAGAAAGTCCGTGCCCTCAATCAGGTGCAACTGGCGGAAGTACAGCATCGCATGGCCGCCAACCGGCCGCGTCAGCGCCGCCATATCAGCGCCCGTACCTACCGGGGGCTGGAACTGGTACAGGTGGAAGATGTGCGCTATTTCCAGGCCGACCAGAAATACGTCACCGTCTATCACACCGGCGGATCGGTGGTGATCAACGAACCGCTCAAGGATCTGGAGAAGGAATTCGACGGCCTGTTCGTGCGCACCCACCGCAGCACCCTGGTGGCGCTGCATTATATCGAAGCGCTGGAACATGGTGGTTCCGACGGCGGTTATGAAGTGCGGCTGCGCGATCTGGACGTGCGCCTGCCGGTCAGCCGGCGCCACCTGGCCGGGTTGCGCCAGGCGCTGCTGAATCGGAATTGACGGTTGGTTAACCGCCCGCCGCCTTCCCTCGGACCGGGCCGTGAAGCCATCGCCACCAAGCAACCACGGGGCTTGCCTGCCAGCGCGTGGTGATATCAACGCCCCATGGCCGGGATCTCCCCGGCAAACCTGGCCCTGTTTCCGGTAGAATGTGCGGCCCACGGTTCCTTATCAGTTCAGGAGAGTTGCATGAGCCGCATTCTGCGCATCGCCACCCGTTCCAGCCCCTTGGCCATCTGGCAGGCCGAGTATGTCCAGCGGCGGTTGGAAGCGCTGCATGAGGGGCTGACCGTGGAGCTGGTGCGGATCAAGACGCAGGGTGACAAGATCCTCGATACACCTCTGGCCAAGATTGGCGGCAAGGGCCTGTTCGTGAAGGAACTGGAGCAGGCGATGATGGATGGCCGCGCCGACATCGCCGTGCATTCCATGAAGGACGTGCCGATGGAACTCCCCGAGGGGATGGCGCTGCCGGTGATCTGTGAACGGGAGGATCCCCGCGACGCCTTCGTCTCCAATCACCACGATGCCCTGTTCGCCTTGCCGGAAGGCGCCTGTGTCGGCACCTCCAGCCTGCGCCGGCAGGCCCAGGTGTTGGCTAACCGGCCGGATCTGAAGGTCGCCAGCCTGCGCGGCAATGTACAGACCCGGCTCGGTAAGCTGGACAGCGGTGACTTCGACGCCATCATTCTGGCCGCCGCCGGCCTCAAGCGGCTGGAGATGCACGATCGTATCCGCTATGAAATGCCGCCGGAAGAGTCCCTGCCGGCGGTGGGCCAGGGCGCGGTGGGTATTGAATGCCGGGCCGGAGATGAGCCGGTGCGGACTCTGCTGGCACCGCTCAATGACCCGCTGACCTGGGACCGGGTCAGCGCCGAGCGGGCCATGAATCGCCGTCTGGAAGGCGGCTGCCAGGTGCCGATCGCCGGTTTTGCCCTGCTTGAGGGCGATACTCTCTGGTTGCGCGGTCTGGTGGCCAGCGAAAGCGGCGATACCGTGCTGCGGGCTGAGGCCCGGGCGCCTCGCGCAGAAGCCGCGTCACTGGGTGTGCGGGTGGCTGAGTCCTTGCTGGAGCAGGGCGCCGAGCGCATTCTGGCGGAGCTGTATCAACGCTCATGAGTACGGTGCTGATCACCCGGCCGCGAGGGCAGGGCGGGACGCTGGCGGCGCTGCTGCGCGATGCCGGCCATGTCCCTATCCACCAGCCGGCGCTGACCATCGAGCCGTTGCCGCTGTCGGCGGCGGACCGGCGCCGCATTCTGGATCTGGACCTTTACCACGCGGTGTTCTTCGTCAGCGCCAACGCCGCAGAGTTGGCGCTGGAAGCGTTCGCCGATGTCTGGCCGCAGTGGCCGGTGGGCGTGCACTGGTTGACGGTGGGCGAAGCCACCGCCCGGGTGCTGTCGGCGGCGGGGATGGCACCGGAATACCCCGGCGCCGGTTTCAATTCCGAGGCGGTGCTGGCGCTGCCCTGTCTGGAGGTGGTGGCGGGTCAGCGCATCCTGATCTGCCGCGCGGACAGCGGCCGTGACTGGCTCGCTGCCCGGTTGCGTGAACAGGGGGCCGAGGTCGATATCATTCCTTTCTATCGGCGCCGTGCCGACCCGTCCTTCCTCTGGCCTGAATCCGCCTCCGTGGTACTGGTGACCAGTGTCGAGGGCTGGCGCGCGATAGCGGCGCGGGTGCCTCCCGCGACCCGGGTGGTGAGCGCCGGTGAGCGGGTGGCGCAAGCGGTACGTGAGGATCACCAGGGCCCTGTAACCGTGGCCGCCAGTGCCCATGATAGGGACATGGTGGCGGCGCTGGTTAGTGCCGGTGATTGAAGTAAAAAATTGCAACCGTGGCGCCACGGCCAGGCATCAAAGGTTTTCTTCTTTCCGCAGCGGGTTATGCTGTGGCTTATTGGGCGCTCCGTCGCCCGGCTTTTCAGGCTTGCTCTGAATCATTTCAAAGGAAAGGCCTTATAAGGGCAATCGCCGGCGCAGCGCGCCGGGATGACAACACGGGATGACAAAAAAGGGAGCTCCCATGACGCTGTACCGTCCACTTTCGTCCCAGCGGGGCCTGGCCCTGTGGCCGTTGATTATCCTCCTTATCGTGATTGCCGCGCTGGCGGGTGCCGGCTGGTGGGGATGGCAGCAATGGCGGATCCTGGAAGGGCAGCGCAGTGGTCTGGAACAGCAGGTGACCGGTTTGGAAAAACGGCTGGACCGGCAGAGTGAGGAAAGCCGCAAGCAAGGTCAGGCGCTGGCGGCGTTGCGCCACACCCAGGAAGAGACAGAAGCCCGCATGGCGAGGGACCGCGAAAAACTGAATGACATGAGCCAGGGCGGCCAGCGCCTGTGGCTGATCACCGAGGCGGAATCCCTGGCCAGCCTGGCTAGCCAGCGCTTGTTGCTCACCGGCGACGCCGAAGCGGCGCGACGGTTGCTCAAGGCCTCCGACGAAACCCTGGCCCGTCTGGATGATCCCCAGACACTCCCGGCCCGCCGTGCCCTGGCCGCCGATATGGAAGCGCTCAACGCCGCCCTGCAAATGGACGTCCAGGCCCTGGTGTTAAGACTCGGCGCCTTGCGCGAGCGGGTCGACGAGCTGGCGGTGCCGTTGCGTGAACGTCCGCGAAACAGCAACGCCGGTGACGGCGACGCCAAGCCTTCCTGGTGGCAGCGGCTTCTTTCCCATCTGCCGGTGAACATCCGCCACCATGACGCCGCCGAGCCGCTGCCGATGACACAAAGTGAAGCGGCGCTGGTGCGGTTGAGCATCAATACCAGCCTGCAGCAGGCGCAACTGGCTCTGTTGCAGGGGCGTGCGGAAAGTTACGGACAAGCTCTGAATCAGGCCCGGGAAACCATCGAACAGTGGTTCCGTGGGGATAATCCGGCCACCCGCCACCTGCTTTCCGCACTGGATGAGTTGGACGAAGAGGCGGTCAGTCAGGCGCTGCCGGACATTGGCGGCGGTCTGGCGGCGATTCGTGAGCTCAAGCGCAAGGAGGGTGACGCATGAAAAAAATCCTCTTGTTGCTGGTTCTGGCGCTGATCGCGGCGGCGGCGCTGGGTCGCTGGATGGCGGCGGATTCCGGTTACCTGCTGTTGGTGCGTGGTAATTGGGAAATGGATACCACGCTGGGCTTCGCCGTGTTGGTGGCGGTGCTCTCGGCGGTGGCCTTGATCGTGGCCACCCTGATTCTCAACGGATTGTGGCAATTGGCGGAGCCGGTGCGCGCCACGCGCCGGTTCCGCCAGTCGGTGGCCCGCCGTCGTCTGAAGAGCGGTCTGGTGTTGCTGGTGGATGGCGATATCAAAAAGGCGGAACGGCTGCTGACCGCCGCCGGCCGTGAAGGTGACTGGCCGCTGGCGGCCTGGCTGCTGGCGGCGGAATGCGCCCGCGAACGCGGTGACGGCGAAGCGCTGGAGCAGTATCTGGGCGAGGCGTCGGTGGACCGCCGGGGGCTGCTGATGAGTGGTCTGATGCGGGCCCGGTTTGCTCTCGACGACGGTCAGCTGGAACAGGCGCGCCATGAACTGGAAGCGCTACTCAAACAGGCCCCCAACAATCGCCGGATTCTGACCCTGTACGCTGATGTGCTGGATCGGCTGCATGACTGGCCGACACTGTGCGACCTGATTCCCCGATTGCGCAAAGTGCTCGACGAACAGAGCGTGGCGCGCCGCGAGCGCCGGGCATGGTTGGCACGGGTTCAGGAGGTGGCGCAGAAGCCCGGATTCAATGACGCCGAGTCCCGCGCCGCCGAGCTGCGCCGGCTATGGAAATCGGTGCCGTTGGCCCTGAAGAACGATGCGGCGATGAAGGCCCGCTACGCCGGTTTCCTGGCGCAATTGGGGCAGGGCAAAGTGGCGCTGGGCCTGGTGCGCGAGCAACTGAACATCGAGTGGGATGACCGTTTGCCGCCGGTTCTGGAGGCCATCGATGACGTGTCGCCGGATGACCTGCTGCAGGTTCTGGAAGGGTGGCTGGCGGAGCGGCCCGGCAATGCCGCTGTATTGATCACCGCCGGACGGGTGGCGCTCAAGGCGCGTCTGTGGGGCAAGGCGCAGAGCTTCTTCGAAGCCGCGGCCAACTCCAGTCAGAGCGCCACCGCCCTGGCGGAACTGGCGCGGCTGTATCGGGCGCTGGGGGATCACGGCAAAGCAGACCAGGCACTGGAACGAAGGGTGTCCCGGTTGGACAGCGAGTTGCCGTCCCTGCCGATGCCGAACTGAACGGTTAGGGAGGGCGGCACGCTGGTACGCTACCCCATCGCCGCTCGCGTAGCTTTGTGGACATGAGGTCACATGTATTCGCTGGCAAGCCAGCTTCCCACAGCGGCTTCGTGACCCCTCTGTGGGAAGCTGGCTTGCCAGCGAATTAGCGTGCGGTGTAGGTGGCGTCTATTACCGGGAAGGGCCGGTCAAGCCGTTCGCGATGCCATCCGCCACCGCGTTCCAGCCTTCATCCAATTGTTCCACCAGAGCCGGGTAGCCGTCCCTTGGCAGCGGTCGCCGCTCCAGGAAGTGCTCGCCCGCCCGGGCGCCCTGATCTCCCAGGAAACGCCATTGACCCTCAATGACCGCCTCGCCTTCGGCGGTGCCCTGGAAGCGGGTGACCAGCACTTCCAGGCGCCCGGGAGCGTTGACGCCGTTCCGTGCCAGCCGTGCCGCCAGTGAACGCGCCAACTGCCGGGGCAGTGGCTCCGCCCATTGGTGCTGACGGGCGGCGCGCACTTCCACCGGGCCGGTCTGCATCACCACCCCGGACTGATCCAGGTAGCCGGCGGTGTCCAGGCGGATGTCCGGCAACGCCCCGCGCAGCGCCGACTGCGCCGCGCCCGGCAGCAGATACTGGACCGAGGGGCCGGCGGGGCTGCTGGCGCAGCCGGCCATCAGCGTCGCCAGTAACGGCAGAACAAGAAAAAGCTTAACGGGCCGCTTTCGGCTCATAGTCCGGCTCCGGGTCAGTGCTGAAAATCAGGGCGTTGGGGTGTTCCTTGAGCGTCCGCATCAAGGGCTCGGCGTCGCGCAGTAACCGCTCCATCCGCTGCAGTGTTCCGGACAGCTGCTGATAGGCGTCGGAGCCGGGCTCCAGGCCCGCCAGGGTTTTCTCAAGAGCACCCAGTGTGTCGTTGAGACGCTCCGGCATGCCGGCCACCGCCGGATCCTCAAGCAGCTGTCGCAGCCGTTCGGCGGTACCCGCGAAGGCCTTGAGCGTGGATTCCGAGGCCGCCAGATTGCGGTCCAGCTTGTTGCCGATCTGCTCCAGCGGCAGGCTGTTGATCTTGTCCATCAACTCCGCCACCTGGCTTTCCAACTGAGCCAGCCCACCGGTGCTGCTGGGGAAGACCGGGACCCCTTCAAACCGGGCCTGCTCGAACGGTTCGGCATTGCGCTGGAAATTCAGGTCCACGAACAGGGCGCCGGTCAGCAGATTGCCGGATTTGAGCGTGGCGCGCAGGCCATGAGTGAACATGCGATCAAGACGTTGGCGCCATTCGTCCAGATCCGCTTCCTCGTCCTCGAGAATCCGCTGGGGCTCGATGCGAATCAACACCGGAATGGCGAAACGCGTCAGCGTTTCCGGCTGATCGGCGGTGAAATGCCAGGGTACCTGCTCCACCGTGCCCAGGCGCACGCCCCGGTATTCCACCGGCGCGCCCCGGCGCAGGCCGCGCACCGAGTCCTGTACCAGCAGCACGTATTCCAGGTATTGGTCGAACAGACCGCGCCGGGCGGCTTCCTCGTCGGCGTACAGTTCGAATTCACTGTCCGCCTTGGCTGGCGCGCCGGCGGGCATGTCCTGATCCGGCACGCCGAAGGTGATGCCGCCGCCGATCAACGTCTCCATGGACTGCATGCCTACTTTGAAACCGCCGGAGTCCAGTTGCAGGGTGACGCCGGATACGTTCCAGAAGCGCACGCTGTCGGTGACCAGCACGTCGTAGGGTTCCTCGATGAAAATGCGGTGGCGAATGATCTTTTCCGCGGCCAGGAATTCGGTGTCCACCACCCGGCCCACGGTGAGGTTACGGTAAGTGACCGGGTCACCGGTGGCGACGCTACTGCCGGGGCGGGCGTTCAGCGTCAGATACAGGCCCTTGGCGCCGGCTTCGGTGATCGGCGGCTTTTCCTCCACCTGGAAACGGCGTTTTTCCTTTTTGCCGTCGCCGGGCTGCAATTCGATATAGGCGCCGGAGAGCACCGTGCCGAGGCCGCTGATGCCTTCCCGGCCGATGCGCGGTTTGACCACCCAGAACCGGGTCTTGTCGTTGAGCATGCGGGCGGTGTCCTGCTGCATGCGCACCGTCACCAGGGTATGGCTGAGATCCTCTGACAGCGCCACTTCCTCCACCTGGCCGACCTGCACATTGCGTGTCTTGACCGATGTCTTACCGGCCTCAATGCCTTCCGCGTCGGTCATTTTCAACACCACTCTGGGGCCCTGGCTGGCCCAGTGATCGTAGCCCAGCCACAGACCGATCAGTAGCGCGCCCAGCGGGATCAGCCACACGGGTGAGAGTTTCGGGCGCCGTTCAGGCGCGGCGTTCGAGGGCGTCGTAGTCATCCGTTCGTCGCTGTTGTTGGTCCCAAATCAGGCGCGGGTCGAAGCTGTGCGCGGCCAGCATGGTAAGAATCACCACGGCGGCGAACGCCATCCCTCCCGGGCCGGGGTCGATGGACATCAGATTACCCAGGCGCACCAGCGCCACCACGATGGCCACCACGAAAACATCAATCATCGACCAGCGGCCGATCCATTCGGTAAAGCGATACAGCGCCATTTGCGCCGGCATATCCAGGGGTTTCTCGCGGCGGCTGGCCAGACACAGCCAGCTCAGGGCCAGGATTTTGCCGAACGGCACCACCACGCTGGCGGTGAAGATCACCAGGGCAATGGGCCAGTCACCGTGCGCGATGAATTGTAATACACCGGAAATGATGGTGGCCGGTTGTGTGTTGCCCAGGCTGGTGGTCACCATGATCGGGTACAGATGGGCCGGAAAGCAGGCGATGGTGGCCGCCACCAGATAGGCAACGGTACGCTGGATACTGTCCGGATGGCGTGAATGCAGACGCGCGGAGCAACGTTCGCAATGGTGATATTCAATCGGCTGTAACTGGCTGCATTGCTCGCAGCCCTGATAATGTTGCAAGCGCGCGGATACCCCCGGACGCAGGGCGGATGGCGCTTGCGGTGGTCCTTCCAGACGTGTCCACAACACCAGTGGATTGACCCTTTGCACCACCATCAGCAGGAACAGGGCGAAGCCGGCGAAGCTCCAGAAACCCGGTTTCAGGAACACCTCCGCCATGCCGATGATCTTGACCAGGCTGACCAGCGCGGCGATGGCGAACACGTCGGCCATCATCCATGGTTTGCAGTAATGCAGGGCGCGGATCAACGTGCGGGTGCCCGGCAGGCGCGGCCGGCGGCCGAGACTGAACTCGATCCACAATACCGCCAGCAGATACAACGCCGGCAATACCACGATGGTGCCGAACACCAGCAAACCCAATTCGGGATGGTGGAAGGCGGCCAGTTTGGTGGCGGCGTCGAGCACGGTCATGCTCTCGCCGATACCGGAGCGTTGGAATTCGATATAGGGAAATGACAGCGCCACCGCCAGCATCACCAGCGCGGCGACGGCCAGAGCGGGGGTCAGATGGCGGTCCTCCGGCGGTCGCACCAGTGGATGGCGGCAGCGCGGGCAGCGCACCCACTGTCCCTTGTCCGGCGCCGAAACCCGCAGTACCAGGTCGCATTCCGGGCAGGCGACCAGGGTCTCGGGTTTCGAGGCTGTGTTCGGATCGTCCATGGGCCAAGGGGTCCGCGCTGATAAACAGTGCCTATTGTGCCGTCTGGCCGGGCCCGGAGCCAGACGGCGGGGCGGCGATGCCGGATTATTCAATTTTTTCGAAATAACCCAGGATGCGCAGGGCGTCCAGCTTGTCGCCGTCGATGTTCAAATCACCGCCGGCCAGCGCCAGGGCGGCGCTTCGGGACCCGGCGGCGATGGATTTCCAGGTGATCTCGCTGGTGTCCAGTGTCGCCACGCTGTCGTCGTCGAGCCCGCTCTCGATCAGGGCGATTCCTTGCCGGATACGCAGAGTGAAGGTTTTGCCGGTGTCGCGGAAGCGGAAGCCCAATGCTTCGTTGACCTCCAGGGTTTCCTCGGCCTTGAGCAGGGATGGCATGGCGCCGAGGAAGTTCTCGATCGGCAGGGTGGCGAGAAACTCCGGAGATGTCTTGGTCCGTCCCGGTTTCAGCCCCTGTTCCAGTTCACGGGCTTCGGTGAAGTAGTAGTTGCGGGCGTTGGGATTGCTCTCCTGTTCCGCCAGTTGCCGCAGGGCCCGGGCGCGCAGATCGGTCACCGCCTGATCGCCCTGCGTGAGCACCTGGAGGTGGTCGGTCAGGGACAGCGCCCATTGGGCGTCCTGGTTTTTCAGCGCCTTTTGTGCCGCGGACATCAATGCTTCGGTGCCGCCGGCCAGATCCGCCATGCGCTGTGCCTGCTCGCTGTCGTATCGCGGTTGCAGCGTGCTGGAGTTGCCATCGAACCAGCCCAGATAGCCGCTGAAGATGGAGCGCACCGACCAGCTCACCTTGCCGTAGAACTCCTGTAACCAGGGATCGCTGGCCAAATGTGGCGGCAATTGCACTTTTTCGACGATCTGGTCCGGAGTCAGTCCGAGGTTCATGTAGCGCAGAGTCTGGTCGTGCACGTACTGGATGGCGTCCCGGTAATGGGTGAGGGTGGTGTGGATCCGCTGGGCGCCGATCAGCGGGCGGGTATGGCTGGGTACCAGATACTCTGGTTCGAGGGCGCGGATTTTGTCCAGGCTGCGGGCCCATTGGGCCACATCCCGGTAGGCGGTGCCGCGAATCGTGTAGAGATTGGGGAAGGCCTGATAGATATTGTCACCGGAGAGCACGACTTTCTTTTCCGGCAGCCACACGAACAACTGATCATCGGTCTCTCCGGGCGCGTGGATCAGGCGTAGATGCAGGCCGGCGATATTGAGATCCAGCTCGTCCTCGAAGGTATGATCGGGGGTGAGCGAAAACAGATTGCTGTCCTCGTTGACTCCCAGGTGCGGGCCGATACCATCGTTGATCCGCTCGCTACCGTCGAGATAAGTGCCGAACATGCGCATGGAGCGCAACGTGATAATCGGCCGGATCTCATTGACCACGCGGTTGATCTTGTCCTGGGTGGTGGCGTGAGCGTACACCGGGACCTCTCCGGGAGCGGCGAAGGCCCGGGCACCGAACACGTGATCGGCGTGGTTGTGGGTGTAGATCAGGGCTTTCACCGGCTTGTCGGTGATTTCCCGGAACGCCGCCAGTACCTCCTGGCCTTCCTCCTGGGTGCTCATGGTGTCGACGATGACGATACCGTCGTCGCCTTCCAGCATAATGCTGTTGGCAAGGCCGTAGCCGATCGCCACATAGACGCCGTCGGTGACCTCCTCGACCCCTTTGCGGAACAGCGTGCTGTGTTCGCGCAACGCCTCCGGTGCCAGTGCCGGCGCCGGGCCGGACGCGTTCTCGCCGCCACAGGCGGTGAGCACAAGAAACAGCGGAAACAGCAGGGAAAACGACAGGAATCGCATAATGAACCGTCCTTATGAAGATAACCGGCACAGGCTAGATGTCGCTGCCGGAACGGCCAAGGTGCCGACCGGCCAACGGCTGGTGCGTGATGGCCGTTGGCGTGGTTGATGGGGCCACCACGGTGGCGGCCTGGCCGCTGGCGGTATGCGATGTGCTGGCGCAACGCGGCTTCGACGCTGACCGGGCGCTGGCCGAAGCGGGGCTGGACCGGGCGCGGTTGGTCGGCAACGCCGGCGGGCGGGTGCCCACGGAGGCCATGGCACGGCTCTGGGAAGCCTCGGTGCGCCTCAGCGGTGATCCCGCTTTGGGGTTGGCCGTCGGTCAGAAAGCGCAGCCGATGCATCTGCGGGTAGTGGGGTTGCTACTGCAGATGGTGCCGGATCTGGCCACTTTGCTGGAATACACCGAACATTTTCAGCGCCTGATCTCCACCAGTGTGGTGGTGGCGCGGGTGCACAGGCCGGAGGCCATCGGATTGCATATCCGGCCCCTGGCGGGGGTGCCGGTGCACCCTTGCGCGTTGGACGCTTTCGTCGCTGCCCATGTGCACCATTTGCGCCGGCGTGGCGCGCAGGACTGGATTCATGGCGTCAGTTTGCCGCGACGGGCTTCTGGCGGGGACCCGCGGCAGTGGCGGGATGCCCTGGGTTGCCCGGTTCGTTTTGATGGCGACGAGGCCTGTATCTGGCATGAACGCGGCCGGTTGCATCAGCCGTTGCCCCTGGGGGACCCGGAGCTGTGCCGTCTGCATTACCACCTGGCGGAGCAGGCTCTGGAGGACCTGGATCGGGAACCGCCCCTGATTCAGACCCTGAGAGGGCTGTTGCGGGCGGCGGCCCCGCACTCACCGACGCTGGCGGAGTTGGCCGGGGCGGTGACGCTGAGCGAACGAACCTTGCGCCGCCGTCTGGCGGAGCTGGGTAGTGGCTACCGGCAGTTATTGGAACAGCAGCGCTCGGAATGGGCGGCGGAACTGGTGGCGGACAGTCATGAGCCTCTGAGTGAAGTGGCGGCGCGGCTGGGGTTTACCGACCCCAGCAATTTCGGCAAGGCGTTCAAGCGCTGGCATGGGATCAGTCCGGACCGCTACCGTCGCCGGATCCGTGGCGATCAGTAGCCGTGAGTGTTCTTCAAGAAGGCGGGGTGAAGACTTGATCGCGGGGCGCGTAATCGAACACGTCGGAGTGCATATTGCAGGCCGGTACCCCTTCTTCCACCAGGGCATCGTGTACCGCCCACACCATGGCCGGTGAGCCGCCAATGTAGAACAGCGGTTGCTCGGGTTGTTCCAGCGCTTCCAGAGCGGCCTCATGCACCAGCCCTTGGGCGTGCCCGGGTTTGCTGATGTCGGACAACGCGGTGACCGCGTGGAAGTCCGGTAGCGCGTCCCGCCATTGGGCGGGGAGGCCGGGCAGGTACAGATCCTGCTCGGTGCGGGCCCCCCAGAACAAGCGCACCGGGTGTTCAAAACCCACCTGGATCAGACGTTCGATCATCGCCTTCACCGGGGCGAAGCCGGTGGAGCCGCAAATGAACCACAGCGGCCGGGGCGGCGGCGTGTCCAGGTAACGCAGGCCCTGAGGCAGAATCACCGATACCGTGCTGGCGTCGGCGAGGTCCGCCATGATGCGACGGGCACCGGGATTGTCACGGCCGTGGCGGATATGCAGTTCCAGCTCGCGGCCACCAGGGGCATTGGCGATGGAAAACGGGTACTGGCCGTGGGGTAGGTCGAGAATCAGGTATTGGCCGGCATACCAATGGGCTTGCCGACCGGCGGGCAGCCGCAACCAGATCCGACTGATGTCGTGGTTGAGGGGCTCCCGCTGGCGAATCTGGCAGCGCAACGTCTGCTCCGGAATCTCTCCGGGGGCGGTTATATCTGGCACATCGATCTCGCAGTCGCTGATCGGAAAGGCCACGCAGTATAGCACCGCATCGGCACCGCTTTCTCCCGCGCTCAGCGGGCCGGGAGGGCGGCTCAGATGAACGCTGCCGCGCTGAAGCTGTCCTTCGCAGCGCCGGCAGACGCCGTTGCGGCAGGCATGGGGAAAACCAAATCCGGCTTCCCGGGCGGCCTCCAGAATGGTCTTCGATTCCGGACAATCCAGGGTGTGCCGCTGATTGATGCGTATGCGGTACGGCATGGCATGATGCGGGGCGCCGGGCGCCCCATCGGCCCGGGGGTCAGCCCACCTTGCGGCCGGTAATGATGCTTTTTACGTGCTCCAGGTCGGCCCAGGCGCCTTCGGCGAAGATCTTCTTCACGTCTTCCACCACCGCGGCATAGCCGTAGCGGGGATGGGCGTCGTGCACCGCCACCCGGGCACCGGGATTGAGGAACGGCTCGAAGTCCTTGAAATCCTGGTAGGCCTGCTCGTGGTTGCCGTCGATCCACAGGAAATCGATCTTCACTTCCGGATTCCAGTTGTGGGCGGCTTCCTGGGAGAAGCCCTCGATCAGCTCGAACATGCCGTCGAAGCCGTTGCGCTTGAGGCGTTGTTCCACCAGGGATTTGGTCGGTTTGTTCTCCAGCGGCACGCAGTCGTCGGTGAGCTCTTCCTGCTTGTCCAGATCCGAATTGAACGGGTCGATGGCGTGGATTTTGCCGCCCTTCTTCTTCAGACCGTTGAGCAGATAACTGGTGGACAGGCCGCCATAACAGCCGATTTCCACGATCACGCCGCCGGCGGGGACCTGGCTGGCCCACTCGGTGAGCATGCCGGCCTCGGTGTGGCGGATCATGCCGCCGTAGGCGCGTTTATCGTATTTGCGGCCTTTCAGCAGGCCCACCAGATTATGGTACAGCGGGCGTGAGAAGCCGCTGACCAGCTTCGGGCCCTTGTCGGACCAGGCTTTTTCCAGAAATTCGTTAACCGACATGAGAATCCTCAGGCACTGGTGCCAATAAAGAGTGCAATGATACAGCCGATGCCGAAAAACCACACCAGGGAGCGGGCGCTGGCCCAATCGGCGATGTAGCAGACGCCATACATGAAACGGCTCAGGACAAAGGCGATGGCAATGCCGTCGATGGTGGGTTGCGGCGACGTCTGCGCCAGATGGGCGATGATCACCGCGGCGGCGAACGCCGGAGTGATCTCGAAACTGTTTTGCTGGGCCCAGTGAGCCCGCTTGCGCGCTCCTTCCAGGGTATCCAGGAACTCGCGGGGATTATGGTTCTGCCGGGGGCCGAAACCGCCCTGGAACTTGGCGAAGCCGGTGAAGGCGTAGGGCAGTAGAATCGCCGCCAGTACGCACCAGTAGGCAAGGGTCATGAGTGCCGTCTCCTTGATCGGTTTCACGCATCATAACGCGCTGCGGCGCCGGCTCCCATGACCGTCGCTACTAAAGAGGAGCGCCTCACGGCCGCTTCCTACAGCGTCTTCGTAGCCCATTGCTGTGGGGAAGCGGCCTTGGCCGCGAATGCCCTCCGGGCCGTTGGCGATTCGCTTGCAAGCAAGCTTCCCACAGCGGCTTCGTAGCATGATCCGTGGGAGACCAGCCTGCTCGCGAATACAGCCTCTGGTGTGGGGTATTGGCTTGCGGGCAAGCTCCCACTTCCCAGCGTCTGCAATTGGACTGCCTACTCCCCGATCTGGCTGAGATCGCGCACCGCGCCACGGTCGGCGCTGGTGGTCAGGGCGGCGTAGGCCTTGAGCGCGGTGGAAACGCTGCGCTGACGGATCTCCTTGGGTTTCCAGGCCAGCTTGCCGCGTTTTTCCATGCGCTCACGCCGCTGCGCCAGCTCGCGGTCATCGATGGCCATGTGGATACGGCGATTGGGGATATCGATCTCGATGGTGTCGCCTTCTTCCACCAGGCCGATGGCGCCGCCTTCCGCCGCTTCCGGCGAGGCGTGACCGATCGACAGGCCGGAGGTGCCGCCTGAGAAGCGGCCATCGGTGAGCAGCGCGCAGCTTTTGCCCAGGCCCTTGGATTTCAGGTAGCTGGTGGGATAGAGCATTTCCTGCATGCCAGGCCCGCCTTTCGGACCTTCGTAGCGGATCACCACCACATCTCCGGCCACGACCTGATTGCCGAGGATGGCGCGTACCGCGGAATCCTGGGATTCGAACACCCGGGCGCGGCCGGTGAAGGTAAGGATGGACTCGTCCACGCCGGCGGTTTTGACGATGCAACCGCGCTCGGCGATGTTGCCGTAGAGCACCGCGAGGCCGCCGTCCTTGCTGTAGGCGTGCTCATAGTCACGGATACAGCCGTTGGCGCGATCGATATCGAGGCTCTCCCAGCGGGTATCCTGGCTGAAGGCGGTCTGGGTGGGGATGCCAGCGGGGCCGGCGCTGTACATCTTCTTCACCGCGTCGTCGCTGGTGAGCGTCACGTCGTATTTTTCCAGCGCTTCCGCCACGGTGGCGGAGTGCACCATGGGCAGATCCCGGTGCAGCAGGCCGGCGCGGTCCAGTTCGCCCAGAATGGCCATGACGCCGCCAGCGCGGTGCACGTCTTCCATGTGGTACTTCTGCGTGGCGGGTGCCACCTTGGACAGGCACGGCACCTTGCGGCTGAGGCGGTCGATGTCCTCCATGGTGAAGTTCACCTCACCTTCCTGGGCGGCGGCCAGCAAGTGCAGCACGGTGTTGGTGGAACCGCCCATGGCGATGTCCAGACTCATGGCGTTCTCGAACGCCTGATGGGAGGCGATATTGCGCGGCAGTACGCTGTCCATGTCCTGCTCGTAGTAGAGCCGGGCCAGATCGACGATGCGGCGGCCGGCTTCCAGGAACAGTTCGCGGCGATCAGCGTGGGTGGCCAGCAGCGAGCCGTTGCCCGGCAGCGACAGGCCCAGAGCCTCGGTCAGGCAGTTCATGGAATTGGCGGTGAACATGCCGGAGCAGGAGCCGCAGGTGGGGCAAGCGGAACGTTCCACTTCGTGCACGGTTTCGTCGTCGACGCTGTCATCGGCGGCCATTACCATGGCGTCCACCAAATCCAGTTTGTGCTCGGCCAGTTTGGTCTTGCCCGCTTCCATCGGGCCGCCGGAGACAAAAATAACCGGGATGTTCAGCCGCATGGCGGCCATCAGCATGCCGGGGGTGATCTTGTCGCAGTTGGAAATGCACACCAACGCATCGGCGCAGTGGGCGTTGACCATGTACTCCACCGAGTCGGCGATGATGTCGCGGCTGGGCAGCGAATACAGCATGCCGTCGTGGCCCATGGCGATGCCGTCGTCCACCGCGATGGTGTTGAATTCCTTGGCGATACCGCCCGCTTTTTCCACTTCCCCGGCGACCAGCTGGCCAAGATCCTTCAGATGCACGTGGCCGGGCACGAACTGGGTGAAGGAATTGGCGATGGCGATGATCGGTTTGCCGAAATCGCCGTCCTTCATGCCGGTGGCGCGCCACAGAGCGCGGGCCCCGGCCATGTTACGGCCATGGGTGGTGGTACGGGAGCGGTATTCGGGCATGGGAACCTCGTTGTTGCTGCGACCGGTGCGGAAAAAGGGGAGCCATTGTAGCGTACAATTCGCTGGCACGCTTATAGGCAACACGTTGGCACGGCCGTATCTACAAGGCCGCCGTGGGAAGCTTGCTTGCAAGCGAATATTGCAAACGCCCGAGCAAACCCCATTCGCTTGCGAGCAAGCTTCCCACAGCGGCTTCGTAGCATTCTCCGTGGGAAGTTGCCTTGGACTTCTTGTTAGAGGATGTAGCGGCTCAGGTCCTCGTTGTCCGCCAGTTCACCCAGGTAGCGATTGACCGCCTCAGCGTCCAGACTCAGCGGTTTGTCGTGATACTGGGTGGCGAGGTCATCGGCGTCGTAGCTGATTTCCTCCAGCAGCTTCTCCAGCACCGTATGCAGCCGGCGGGCACCGATGTTCTCGGTCTTCTCGTTCACCTGCCAGGCGACTTCGGCGATGCGGCGGATGCAGTCCCCGGTGAATTCCACCTTGAGGCCTTCGGTGGCCAGCAGCGCTTTGTATTGCTCGGTGAGTGAACAACGCGGCTCGGTGAGGATACGCTCGAAGTCTTCCGGAGTGAGCGCGCTCAGTTCCACGCGGATCGGCAGACGGCCCTGGAGCTCCGGGATCAGGTCGCTTGGCTTGGCCAGATGGAAGGCGCCGGAAGCAATGAACAGGATGTGGTCGGTATGCACCATGCCGTACTTGGTGCTTACCGTGGAGCCTTCGATCAATGGCAGCAGGTCCCGCTGCACCCCTTCGCGGGACACGTCGGTGCCGCCGGTTTCGGAGCGCTTGGCCACCTTGTCGATTTCATCGAGGAAGACGATGCCATGGTTCTCCACCGCGTCGATGGCCTCCACTTTCAGCTCGTCCTCGTTGATGAAGCGGGTCGCTTCCTCGTCGCGGAGCAGACGCAGGGCGTCGCGCACTTTGAGTTTGCGGTGCCGTTTTTTCTGGCCGCCCATGCGCGAAAACATCTGCTGCAGCTGACTGGTCATTTCCTCCATGCCGGGCGGTGCCATGATTTCCACGCCGGCCGGGTTGGCACTGACTTCGATGTCGATCTCACGGTCGTCCAGTTCACCCTCGCGCAGTTTCTTGCGGAAAATCTGGCGCGTGCCAGAGTCGGTATTGTCGGCTTCCTCGCCACGGGCGGCGGGCAGCAGGGCGTCGAGAATGCGTTCCTCGGCGGCGTCATCGGCTTTGGAGCCGACCCGCTGGATGGCCTTTTCGCGCAGCATCTTGATCGCCATTTCCACCAGGTCACGGATGATGGATTCCACGTCCCGGCCCACATAGCCCACCTCGGTGAACTTGGTCGCTTCCACTTTCAGGAAAGGGGCGTCGGCCAGTTTGGCCAGGCGCCGGGCGATCTCGGTTTTACCGACCCCGGTGGGTCCGATCATGAGGATGTTCTTGGGGGCTACCTCGGCGCGCATTTCCGCCGGCAGTTGCATGCGGCGCCAGCGGTTGCGCAGGGCCAGGGCCACGGCTTTCTTGGCCTCATCCTGGCCCACGATGTGCCGGTTCAGCTCGGATACGATTTCTCTCGGTGTCAGGGAAGCCACTAGTTCAGCTCCTCGAAGGCATGATTCTGGTTGGTATAAATACAGATGTCGCCGGCGATCTTGAGGCTTTTCTCGACGATCTCACGGGCGCTCAGATCGGTGTTTTCCAGCAAGGCGGTGGCGGCGGACTGGGCGAAGGGGCCGCCGGAACCGATGGCGATCAGTCCCTGTTCCGGCTCCACCACGTCGCCGTTGCCGGTGATGATCAGGGAGTTGTCCTTGTCGGCCACCGCCAGCAGTGCTTCCAGGCGGCGCAGGGCGCGGTCGGTACGCCAGTCCTTGGCCAGTTCCACGGCGGCCCGGACCAGATGGCCCTGGTGTTTTTCCAACTGCGCTTCGAAACGCTCAAACAGGGTGAAGGCGTCCGCGGTGCCGCCGGCGAAACCGGCGATCACCTTGCCATGGTAAAGGCGGCGTACTTTGCGGGCGTTGCCTTTCATAACGGTGTTGCCCAGGCTCACCTGGCCGTCGCCGCCGATCACCACGTTGGTGCCGCGTCGAACGGATACGATAGTGGTCACGCGTCTATCTCCTTATTCGTGTTCCGGGGGATATGCGGGTGGAGGGCGGGATTTCAATGGTGGAATCGCTGGCGGGCAACACGCTGGCACGCAAACACGCCATGCTTGCCAGCCCCGCGGCCAAGCGGAAAGGCCGGATTGCCCGGAAATCAGGGCTGAGCCAGCAGAGGCCGGTCCGCTTAGCGTGTTTGCGGGCCGGCGTGTTGCGTGTAAGCGATTACTTTTTTACCTGGATCGGCAGGGTTTCCACGCCGTTGGAGGCCAGTTGGTCCTGCGCCTTATGCAAGGTGTTGACGCTGTTGTAGGGGCCGATCATGACCCGGTGCCAAGTGTCGCCGTTTTCCAGTTTTACCGGTTGCAGGCGTACTTCATAGCCCTTGAGGATCAGCTCGGCGCGGCGGCGGTCGGCGTCGCCGGCATTGCGGAAGCTGCCGGCCTGAAGCATATAGATCTTGCCGTCACCGGTATCGGCGGTGGTGTTGTTGCTTTTACTGGTGTCGGGCTTGGACGCGGTGGCCGGTTTGTCGTCGCGGCTGGTGGTGGCCGGCTTTTTCGCCGGGGCCGTTTTCTCGTCCTTGGATTTGGGCACGATCACTTCCATCTTCGGCAAGACCGCGTAGAAGTCGAAGGTCGGCTCATCGCCGCCGGCCTTGGGCTTGTCCGTGCCCTTGGCGTTGTCCTGGCCGGACTGCTCTGGAGCCTTCACCAGAGTGGCGGTGCCCGCTTCTTTTTGTACCTGGGCGAGGTGGACCAGAAACGCCAGGAACAGACCGGCCGCCACGCCAGTGAACAACCAGACCCAGCCGGGGACCTGACGCTTTTTGCTGTTCTTGCGGGGGCGGCGGCTGGCGCCACGGGTGTTCTTTGCCATTACATGCGCTCCAGCGGCGTCAGTCCAAGCAGTCGCAGTCCCTCGGACAGGGTGCGGGCGGTCAGGGCGGCCAGCTTCAGGCGGCTGGCGCGCAGGGCGTCATCATCGCCGGACAGGATCGGGCAATGTTCATAGAAACTGGAGAACAACCCGGCCACGTCATAAAGGTACGCGCACAGCAGGTGTGGCTGGCCTTTGTCCGCCACTGACTGAACCGCCTCGCCGAACTGCACCAGGCGGGCCGCCAGCGCCTGTTCCGCTTCCTCGCGCAACAGGAACTCACCCTGCGCCTGATCCAGCGACAGGCCGGCCTTGCGGAACACACTGACCACCCGGGTGTAGGCGTACAACAAGTAGGGCGCGGTGTTGCCGTCGAAGCTGAGCATCAGGTCAAAATTGAAAATGTAGTCGCTGCTGCGATTCTTGCTCAGATCCGAGTATTTCACCGCGCCGATACCGACGGCGTGGGCAATGGCTCGCAGCTCATCCTGACCCAACTCCGGGTTTTTCTCGCTGACCAGCTGATAGGCCCGTTGCTCCGCTTCGTCGAGCAGATCGATCAGTTTGACGGTGCCGCCGTCACGGGTCTTGAACGGTTTGCCGTCGGGGCCGTTCATGGTGCCGAAGCCCATGTGCGCCAGATCCACTCCGGCGCCGACAAAACCGGCCTCGCGGGCTACCGCGAACATTTGCTGGAAGTGCAGGGCCTGACGTTGATCGACGAAATACAGAATGCGATCGGCGTGCAGCTGGCCGGCACGGTAACGCAGAGCCGCCAGATCGGTGGTGGCGTAGAGATAGCCGCCGTCCGCCTTGCGTACGATCACCGGCAGGGTGTCACCGTCCTTGTTACGGAACGCGTCCAGGAACACGCAGAGCGCGCCCTGGTCCTCGGTGAGCAGACCGGCGGCGTCCAGATCCGCCACCACTTTCGGCAGGTCATCGTTATAGGTGCTTTCGCCACGCACATCGGCGGCGGTGAGGCTGACGCCCAGGCGCTCATAGACCGCGTAGCAATGGCTCAGAGAAACCTGATTGAACTCGTTCCACAGTTTCAGACAGTACTCGTCACCGGACTGCAGTTTCACCACCAGTGCGCGGGCGCGGTCGGCGAACGCCGGAGACTCGTCGAAACGCAGTTTGGCGGCACGGTAGAAGGTCTCCAGATTGGCCAACTCGCGGCTCAGCTCGGTTTCGCCTTCCTCGGCCTTTTGCTCCTCCAGATACGCCAGCAGCATGCCGAACTGGGTGCCCCAGTCGCCGACATGGTTTTGCCGGATCACCTGGTGGCCGAGAAACTCCAGTGAGCGCACCACGGCATCGCCGATGATGGTGGAACGCAGGTGGCCGACGTGCATTTCCTTGGCCAGATTGGGCCCGGAATAGTCCACCACCACGGTCAGCGGCCGTTGAGGGCGGGGGACCGCCAGATGGTCGTCGGCCAGGGCTGCTTCCAGTTGCGAGGCGAGCCAGTTGTCGGATTGAAAAAAGTTGATAAAACCGGGTCCGGCGATCTCGGCTTTCGCCAGAGCCGGGTCCGCCGGCAGGGCGTCCAGCAGGGCCTGGGCCAGATCGCGGGGCTTCAGGCCGGCGGGCTTGGCCAGCATCAGTGCGATGTTGGTGGCGAAGTCGCCGTGGCTTTTATCCTTGGTGCGCTCGATCCGCACTGGTTGGCGTGCTTCCGCGGGCAGTACGCCGTTGGCGGTCAGGGTATCCAGGGCGCTGTCGATCAGCGCGATCAGACGGTCTTTCATGGTTTCTCAAGACGGGTTCGATTGGGCGGCGATTGTACGTGAATCCGGATCGAATTGCCGCCCCCTGGGGGGCGCCGGACGCCGGATGCTGGACGCCAGACGCTAAAGTCAAAACCCGGGGCTGCGGGCATTGTGGTCATAAAAAAGGTTCATCGCGGTTTAGAGGGCCACG